>JBOGET010000089.1:0-49872 GCA_050741975.1 Acidimicrobiia bacterium | reverse complement strand
ACGTCGTCCCCATCCCAGGTGATCGAACCGGATTCGACTGGGACGAGCCCGGCGACGGCACGGAGCAGTGTCGACTTGCCCGATCCCGACGGCCCGAGACCGGCCACAGTCTCTCCGTCGCCCACCGAGATCGTCACGTCCCGGAGGATGGGGGTGCCTCCGAGGCGAACGTCGACATGTTCGACACCCAGCATCAGAAGGTGCCGATCTCGCCGAACTGGAGGCGGTCGACCCAAAGCACCACCGCGGCGGTGATCACGGCCAGTGCCACCGCCATCGCCATCGCCATGGCGAGGGACGCCGATCCGGGCCGCGATAGGAGGCGGAAGATCATCACCGGCATCGTGGTCGTGTTGGGGCGTGCGACAAACGACGTCGCCCCGAACTCTCCAAGTGAGACCACAAACGCGAAAGCGGCACCCACCAGAGCGGCCCGGCTCATTATCGGCAGGTCGATCTCTCGCCAGACCCGGCCCGGCGAGGCGCCGAGGACACGTGCCGCTTCCCTGGTCTCTGCCGGGATGGAGCGCAGAGTGGGGACCGTGGTGCGCACCACAAAGGGGATCGCCACCAAAGCGTGGGCGATGGGCACCAACCAGAAGGTTGCCCTGAGATCGACCGGCCAGCCGAGGGCGACGATGAAGCCGAAACCGACTGTCACTGCGGAAGTCCCCAGGGGAAGCATCAGCGTCAGGTCGAACCACCTCGACAGGCTTCCCCGGCGCCCACTGATCACCTCCGACGCCATGACGCCGATTGCCATCGCAACGATCGAGGCGATCACCGCGAATAGCAGGCTGTTGGCGGCCGACGATATCGGAGTGCCCACCACCGGGTCCTCCTGAAACAAGGCCAAATAAGACCCTGGCTGTAGCGACCGTGCTACGAGGACCGCGATCGGGACCGACATGGCGGCCAGGGTGACGATCACGCTGACCGCGACCAGCAGTCGGCTCCTCCCCGATGGCCGCGGTCTTGCCGCCTCGGCGCGCAGGGACCACGTTGCGGCGTGACGCTCCTGGTACCGCGAGTAGGCAAAGAGGGCCGCAGTGACACCGACCAACTGGGCGACGGCGAGAGAGGCGGCCAGGGGCAGGTCGAACAGGGCGACCGCCTGCCGATAGATCTCGACCTCGAGTGTGGCGAAACGGAAGCCGCCGAGGATGAGCACCACTCCGAAGGAGGTGAAGGTGAAGAGAAAGACGATCGAGGCCGCGGCGGCGATCGCGGGTCTGAGAAGGGGCAGGGTGATGGTTCGAAACACGTTCCACTCGCTTGCCCCGAGCACCCGGCCCGCGTCACGCAGGTCAGGGTCGAGACGGGACCAGAGCGCGCCCACGGTGCGGACCACCACTGCGACGTTGAAGAACACATGGGCGGCGATGATGGCACCGACCGAGTCCCGCCATCCCAGGGCGACGAAGGCGGTCCCCACCACGACCGTCGGTAGGACGAAAGGCACCGTCACCAGGGCGGTTGCCAGCCGCCTGCCCCGGAACTCGTAGTAGGAGACCGCCCAGGTCATTGGTGCCGCCACCAGCAGCGTCAAAACCGTGGAAACCACCGCCTGCCACAGTGTGAACCATCCGATCCTGAGCAGCCGCGCCTCGACGCTGTCGTTCCCGAAGCTCATCTCCGAGAGCCCCAGGATCAAGACCCGGGCCACCGGATAGAGGAAGAAGTAGCCGATGAACAGCGTCGGGACCGCGGCAACCAGCACACGGCCCCAACGGATCGACTTCATCAACCCTCCATCATGGCAACCCACTCGTCGATCCAGCGGTCACGATTCTCGGCGACGGTGTCGGCGTCCAGTCGGGCCGGGTCCGATGGGATGACGGTGTAGTCGACGAACTCCTGGGGCAGTGCGGCGTCCTCGTTGGCGGGGAAGACGAACCACGTCAGTGGGATCGTCTCCTGGAACCCCGGTGACAGCATGAAGTCGATCAACTCGCCGGCGGCCTCGGGATAGGCGGTCCCGGAGAGGACACCGGCGTATTCCACCTGCCGGTAGCAGCCGGCTTCGACCACCCCGGTGGGGGCTTCGGTGAGAGGCTCACTGGCGAATATCACTTCGGCGGGTGGGGACGAGGCGTAGGAGACCACCAACGAGCTGTCACCACCGTAGGGGGTGAAGTCGGTGTAGTAGGCAGTGTCCCAATCGGGTGTGATGCCCACGCCGCCCGACTTCAGATCGGACCAGAAGTCGAGCCATCCCCCCTCCCCGTACTCGTCGATAGTGGCCAGCATGAACGCCAGGCCGGGTGAGGACGTGGCCGGGTGCTCCACGGTGAGCACGCCGGCATAGGTCGGGTCACGCAGCTGGTCGAGCTCGGTGGGGACCGCTCTCCCGCTATCGGAGAACCATGCCTTGTCGTAGTTGATGCAGACGTCACCGAAGTCGATCGGCGTCACCATGTCGCTCGAGGGGAGCAGGTCGTCGCTCACACTCTCGAGCAGCGGGCTGCTGTAAGAGGTGAAGATCTCCTCGTCGAGCGCCCTGGAGAGAAAGGTGTCGTCTACCCCGAAGAGGACGTCGGCCAGCGGGTTGTCCGTGGTGAGGGCCGCCTGGTTGACCATGGATCCGGCGTCGCCGGCGGCGATCACCTCGAGCGTGATCCCGGTCTCCTCGGTGAAGCCGGCAAACGTCTCCTCGTCGACCGCGTCGGCGAACGAGTCGTGGGCCATCAGGGTGAGGGTCTCGGGCCGCTCGCTCTCGGCGCCGGCGCATGCCACGGCCAGCAGGGCCACGGCGAGGGAGGCGAGGATCTTGCGCATTCTCATCAGCTCCTTTGTCGCCGGGAGCGATGAGATGGGGTCCCTACGCCGGAATTACCCGGATCAGGTTCATCGGTCGGGGTCTCTACAGACCCCCTCTCAGCCCGGTCCCACCGAGCTCCCGTCCCCCCATCGTACCTGCTCCGAGCGCGTGCCGGGCAAACCCCCCTCGACCTCGCTGCGCTCGGCCGGTCCCCCCTTCGAAAGGGGGGACAAGCCTTTACGCCGGAGGCGTGAAAGCAAGAACGGTGTTGTGCCCGCCGAAGCCGAAAGAGTTGGTGAGGGCGGGAGCAGGCTCCCATTCCCGCGGCTCGCGCACGATGTCGTCGAGGGGGATCTCGGGGTCCTGGTTGGCGAGCCCGATGTTGGGAGGCAGCTCGTGACGTCTGATGGCCTCGATGACCACTGCCGCCTCGATCGCCCCCGAGGCGCCGAGGGCGTGCCCGGTGGTCCCCTTGATCGATGAGACGGCGGGCTGGTCGGCGAAGACACGATCGATTACACCGCCTTCGGTGCGATCGTTTAGGTCGGTCCCGGTCCCGTGGGCGTTGACGTACGTCACCTCGCCTGGCGCCAGACCGGAGTCCTCCACGGCGAGACGCATCGCCCGCTCCGCACCCTCACCAGCGGGATGGGGAGCGGTGATGTGGTGGGCGTCTGCGGTCGAGGCTCCGCCCTTCAGCGCGGCCAGGATCGTGGCCCCCCTCCCCTTGGCCGCCTCCTCGGTCTCCAGGATGAGGATCCCGGCGCCCTCGCCCATGACGAAGCCGTCGCGATCGACGTCGAAGGGCCGGGCGGTCCCGGTAGGGGACAGGGCCCTGGCCGCCTTGAAGCCCTCATGGGCGGACCTGCGGGCCGCCGCCTCCGTCCCGCCCACCACCGCGGCATCGGCGTATCCCCATTGGATCTGGCGAAGACCGTCGAGGATGGCCTGGGTGCCGGCGGCGCAGGCCACCGATGGGGTGGACACCTGGCCGCCGAACCCATACTTGATCGAGATGCCGGCGGCGGCGGCGTTGGCCATCATCATCGGGATCAGGAAGGGCGAGGCTCGGGGATCGTCCTCGTCTGAGACGTGGACCAACTCCTCCAGCGACTCCAGCCCACCGATGCCGGTGGCCACCGACACCGTGACCCGGGTCGGGTCGGCAGCGAGCCGGCCCGACTGCTCCAGAGCCTCGTGCGTCGCCACCAGGGCGAACTGAGTGAATCGATCGAGACGACGGTGCTCCCGCTTCGGCAGCCAGGGCTCCGGGTCCCAGTCGGCGACGAGACGGGGGCCGGGCGAGCGCGGAGGGTGCTGCAGACCCTTCCAGAGGTCGTCCATCCCCACACCGGGAGCGGCTACGACACCGATACCGGTGACGACCACTTTCCGCTTGCTCATTTCCCCAATTGTGCCTCAAACCTCATGTTGGGAAAACAGTTCGCTGCAGCTTTCGCATTCCCCCGATCCAACGGTCGTAGTCGCTGGCCTTGTTCTGGAAGAACTTCTCGACCTCGGGATGGGGAAGGATGAGGAACCTCTCCTCGGCGAGACCGGCCACCACCGCCTCGGCCACCTCCTCCGGTTCCAGGGCAAGTGGGTCGAGCAGGGCGTGAAACTCGTCTGCGGCGTCGAGCAGAGGGGTCTTGACCCCCATCGGGCACAGACAGCTCACCTTGATCCCCTGGTCGCCATAGGTGATCGAGAGCCACTCGGCGAACGCCAGGGCGGCATGTTTGGTCACCGAGTACTGGGCCGCCTTCAGATTGGTGAGGAGCCCTGCCGCCGACGCCGTCGACAGGAAGTATCCCTCGCCCCGGGCGAGCCATCCCGGCATCAGACGCCGGGCGGCGTGAACGTGTGACATCAGGTTCACCTGCCACATGTGGTCCCAACGCTCGGGCGGCGTCTGCTCGTCACCCGCGAACCCGATCCCGGCGTTGGCGCAGAACAGGTCCACGGGCCCGAACCGATCCTCGGCCATGTCGATGAGCATGTCGTTGGAGACCGGATCCGCCACGTCGACCTGAATGGCGCTGGCCCCGAGGTCGGCTGCAACCCCTTCGGCGGAGTCGAGGTCGAGGTCGGCCAGGATCAGGGCACGAGGGCTGTCGGAAGCGAAACGCCGGGCCATGGCGGCGCCGATGCCGCTTCCGGCACCCGTGACCACCACCACCTGACCCTCGAGTTTCATAGCGAGGCGAGCCTATCGGCGCCGATCAGAAGGTGGCCCGCTCGAGCAACGCGGCGCCGCCTTTGACCGCAGGGACCAGCCCGTTGGCCATGGGGAGGAGCTGCTCGCCGTAGAAACGGGCGGTGATCACCTTCTCGGAGATGAACGACGACTCGAACTCGGGGGGTTTCCCGAGGGCGGCCACCGCGGCCCGGGCCATCAGCCATCCCCCGAGCACCGTCCCGAACTGGCGGAGATAGGGGCTGGCCCCGGCCAGGGCGGACTGGATGTCACCTTCCCGCAGCCTCTCACCGATCCAGGTCGAGGTCTCGGTCAGACCCTGTATCGCCAGCGCCAGCTCCTCACGGAAGAGGACGAGCTCGTCTTGACCTTCCATCGTGGCCAGCTCGTCGGTCATCTCCCGGATGAGAGCCGCCACTACCGCTCCATTCTCCAGCGGGATCTTGCGTAGAACCAGGTCGATGGCCTGGATCCCGTTGGTCCCCTCGTAGATGGGGGCGATGCGGGAGTCACGGAGGAGCTGGGCGGCGCCGGTCTCCTCGATGTACCCCATGCCGCCGTGGACCTGCACGCCGAGAGACGCGATCTCGACGCCGACGTCGGTACACCACGCCTTCACGATCGGGGTGAGCAAGGCGAGTCGATCGGAGGCGAGCTTTCTCCGCTCCTCGCTCTCGGCGTGGAACAGATGGTCGCCCTCACCGGCGGTCTGGTACAACAGCCCCCGCATGGCCTCGGTGTAGGCCTTCATCGTGAGCAGCATCCGGCGGACATCTGGATGCTCGATGATGGGCACGCTCTCCTTGGCCTCGGCCCCGATCGGCCGGCCCTGGATCCGCTCCCGGGCATGGTGGAGCGCCTGCTGATAGGCGCGCTCGCCGATGGCGACACCTTCCATGCCCACCCCGACCCGGGCCGCATTCATCATGGTGAACATGTTGCGCATGCCCTCTTGCTCGTCGCCGACGAGATATCCGACCGCACCATCTCCCCTGTCGCCGAAGGAGATGACGCAGGTCGGCGAGGCGTGGATGCCGAGCTTGTGCTCCAGCGAGAGCACCCTGTAATCGTTGCGCTCGTCGGGCTCCCCGTTCTCGTCGAGTATGAACTTGGGGACGAGGAACATGGAGATCCCCCGGGTTCCGGGTGGCGAGTCAGGGGTGCGGGCCAGGACGAGGTGGAGGATGTTTTCGGTCAGGTCCTGGTCACCCCAGGTGATGAATATCTTGGTCCCGAAGAGGCGATAGCTCCCGTCGTCCTGTCTCACCGCCTTGGTGCGGAGGGCGCCGAGATCCGACCCGGCCTCGGGCTCGGTCAGGTTCATGGTCCCGGTCCACTCCCCGCTGACCAGCTTCTCGATATATGCGGCCTTCATCTCGTCGGACCCGTGTCGTTCCAGGGCCTCGACCGCGCCATGGGTCAGAGTGGGGGCCAGGGCGAAGGCCATGTTGGCCGTCTTGAACATCTCCTGGATGACGACGCCCACCATGTAGGGGAGACCGCCCCCGCCCCAACGCTCGGGGAGGTGCGCCCCGGCCCAACCCGACTCGACGTACTTGCGATAGGCCTCCTTGAACCCGTCGGGGGTCTTGACTGTTCCCTCCTCGGTGAGGACCGATCCCTGCTGATCACCGACCCGGTTGAGCGGGGCCATCACCTCGGAGAAGAACCGACCGGCCTCCTCGAGGATGGTGGCCACCGTCTCGGGGTCGGCGTGCTGGTACCCGTCGAGCTTGGCCACCTCGTCCAGCCCGGCGACATGGGTCAGGGTGAAGACCATGTCGTCGAGACGCGGCTGGTACTCGGACATGGCACAAGGCTACCGACCCGTCGTTATTGGGTTCCACAGGTCCGCATGTGAACCCTGCGCAACCCAATTACGAGGTCTGGTCGGGGGTCACCTCCAACTCCGAGATGACGATGCCGTACAGCACCTCGTAGCCCAACTTCTCGTAGAGAGGGAACGCGCCGGTCGGGTTTTCGGCGTCGACCCCGATCGTGGAATGGGTCAGCCCGGCCTCTCGAAAGGCGTTGAACGATGCGGTGAGCAACGCCGAAGCCACACCCTGGCCCCTGAATGCGCGTTTCACGCCGAGGCTCTCCACCCATCCGTCGCGCCGGCCGGTGACCTGCTCGTCGTCGGGGTAGACCCCGTTGAGGCATTCGCCGATCACTTCGTCACCGGAGACGGCGAGAAAAGAGAGGTCGAGCCTGACGCCATCCCTGTTCAGCCGGTGCGCATAGCTCTCGGCGTCGACCGGGGTCGATCCCCAATGGTCGGCGAAGGCCTCGTTCTGCGTCTTTCTGGCCTCTTCGTCGCGGGCGCGATCCCAGGGGACGATCTCGACACGCTCGGGGATCAAGCTCTGCACCGGCTCATCGAGAGGTCGGATCATCTCCTTGATGTAACGGACGGGCTCCAACCCGAAGCGGCGATGGAGGCGATGGGCGTCCTCGATCCACTCGTATTCGGCGGTCCGGATGTACCAGGGAAGGGCGGGATCACACCCGGCCAGCCTCTCACTCGCCCGTTCCACCTCCCAGGCCAACAGATGACGCCCGATCCCCTGACCCCGCCAGTCGGGGTCGACCAGACCCAGGAGATGGGCCCGCTCCTGTCGCTCGCCGCTGGGACGTTGTGACACCAGCCCGTATGCCACCAGGGCACCATCCAACCAGTACCCCCGGCTGTCGAGGGCGAGATCGACGTATGGCTCGCCGAAGTCGTCCTCGACCCGGGCCGGCGATGTGGCGACCGGCAAGTCCCAGAAGCGCTCGAACCGATTGATGAGCCCGGTCACCTCGGGTATGTCCTCCAAAGTCAGAGCCCGAAACTCCATGTGGGCAAGGTATAGGGCTGCTCCGGATTGTGGCGGGGAATATCTGCGTGATTGGGATCCACAGGTCCGTGTGTGACCCTGGGCAACTCAGTCACCGGCTGGCCAGCACCCCGTCCACGATCTCGGGAAGGACGTCTCCGATGAAGGCGTCGATCTTGACTGTGGCCAGGTGATCCGCCTCGGTCGCACCCTTGTTGATGACGACGATGGGGAGGGAGCGGAGAGCCCCACGCATCACCACGTCCGACGCCGGCCACACCGCCACCGTCGAACCGACCACGAGGAGGGCGTCGGCCATGGCCAGGAACCGCATCGCCTTGGCCATCTCCCCCACGGGGAGGAGCTCGCCGAACATGACAGTGGCCGTCTTGACCATCCCGCCGCATACGGGGCAGACCGGGTCGAGATCTCCCGCCTCGACTCGTGCCAATACCTCCTCGGTCTCCCAGACCAGACCGCAATCGACGCAGTGGCTCTGTCTCACGTTGCCGTGCAACTCGGCCACCTGCTCGTCGTCGAGACCGGACTCGTGATGGAGGCCGTCGACGTTCTGGGTGACCACTCCGGCCAGCCGGCTCTCGTCGGCGAGGCGCTTGATCGCCTCGTGACCGGCATTGGGCCGCACCGTCGACCGGGCCCCCCACAGCTCGCCGTCGAGATGCATCTTCCATCCCCGCTTCCTCAGCTCCGGGCTGGCCCGGAACCTGTCGATGTGGAAGTCGTCAGGGTCGACTTTGGTCCACAGTCCATCGGGCCCGCGAAAGTCGGGGATGCCCGACTCGGTAGAGATCCCGGCCCCGGTGAAGACAAGGATCAGTTGCGCCGGGCGCAGGACCGCGACCGCAGATCCGATCTGATTCGTTTGGCCGACCACGAGGCGATTATCCGGCTGCCAACCGGCTATCTCAACCGGCATGACACATCGGTGCTTGCCCTCGGGATCCCGGCCTACGATGCCCGAATGAACCGATCCGAGGTCCAGATCTGGCTCGATGGGTACGTCGAGGCCTGGCGGGAGAACGACCCCCCGCTCGTCGAGACCCTCTTCAGCGACGACGCCGTCTATCGCTTCCGCCCCTACGGCGGGGAAGGGAGAGTCGTCGAGGGCCTCTCCGACATCGTCGAGGCCTGGATCGACGAGTCGGGGGCACCGGCCGGATGGGAGGCGTCGTACGAGACGTATGCCGCCGACGGTGACCGGGCCGTGGCCGTCGGGACCACTCGCTATTCGGCCACCGAAGACCAGCCGGAGATGGTCTATCACAACTGCTTCCTCCTCCGCTTCGCCCCCGACGGCCGATGCGCCGAGTTCACCGAGTTCTGGATGCTCGAGCCGGGAGATGGGTGAACGCGGATGGCCAATCCCGAGTCGGAGATGATGAAAAAGGGCTGGGAGCCGGCCGACGGTCTCGACGCCCTGAAGCCGCCCCTCTTTCAGACATCCACGTTCGTCTTCGAGTCGGCGGCGGCGGCCGAGCGTCTCTTCGACATCGTCTACGGCGGGGAGGAGCCGGAAGCCGGTGAAAAAGTCGGTTTCATCTACACCCGGATGGACCACCCCAACCTCGTGATCGTCGAGAGTCGGCTGGCGGTCTGGGACGGCGCCGAGGCGGCGCTCCTCTTCTCCAGTGGGACCTCGGCCATCTTCACGGCCTTCCTCACCCATGTCCGTCCCGGTGACCTGATCCTGCACAGCGCTCCCCTCTACGGCGGCACCAACACCATGCTCTACAAGGTTCTGGAGCCCTTGGGCTATCAGATCGCCTCCTTCGGCCCGGCGTCGTCACAGTCAGAGATCGAGGACCTGGTCGGGGACCGCCGGCTCGGCGCGGTCTACCTGGAGACCCCGGCCAACCCGAGTAATGACGTCTTCGACATCGACATGGCCTCCCGTCTGGCGGCCGAGCAGGCCACACCGGAGCGCAGGGCATTGACCATCGTCGACAACACCTTCCTCGGGCCGTATTCGCAGCGCCCCCTCGAGCATGGGGCCGACCTGGTGGTGTATTCGGCGACCAAGTACTTCGGTGGTCACAGCGACCTGGTGGCGGGTGTGGTGACCGGGTCCCATGAGCTGATCGAGCCACTCAAGACGATGCGCTACTGGATCGGGACCACGGCAGACCCTCACACGGCTTGGCTTCTGGGGAGAAGTCTGGAGACGTATGCGATTCGGGTCGAGAGACAGACGGCCAATGCACACCGCGTGGCCGAGTACCTCGCCCGCCACCCCAAGGTGGCCAGTGTTAGCTATCTCGGTCTCGTTGCCGTGGATGACCCGATTGCCGACCTGGCCAAACGTCAATGGTCGACGGGCGGGGGGATGATCTCGTTCGAGGTGGTGGGGGGCAAAGAAGAGGCATTCCGCTTCCTCGACTCGATGGTCCTGATCACCCACACCACCTCGCTCGGGGGGACCGAGTCGATCGCCTCCCATCCGTGGACCACCTCCCACTCCAACATCGACCCCGAGCTGAGATGGCAAATGGGGGTCACCGAGTCGATGATCCGGCTCTCCATCGGTGTCGAGGCGGCCGACGACCTCATCGCCGATCTCGACCACGCGCTAGCGCGAGTGTGACCGCATAGGTCGTACAACCCATTCAACGCCCGGTCCGGTGCGGAGATAATGATGCCGGACGCTCAGGGAGACATGAGTGAGGGAGTGAAGAGCCATGCGTCTGGGGCTCACGCCATTCGAACCGACGACTCGATCGCCGCGTCTGCCCGTCCACGAGATGTAACAGGTGCTCCTACCCAATGGAGCGCGAGGGCGGCCCTCCGGGGCCGCTCTCGCATTTTGCTTCCTAATGCATGGCGTCACGCATATGTGACGCACTGCATTGAGTTTGGGTTCAGTCGTCGGAGACGTGACGAGGGGGAAGCCCGACCCGCTCGCTCAGTGTCTCCTCCCGGTCGTTGACGATGCGTCGGGCGATGCCCTCCACCGCATGGGTCAGCCACATCGCGGTGTGTGAAGACTCCGAGTAGTCCGCCTCGCCGAAGGCGTCGACCCGGTCCTGCTCCAACAGCCGTGCCGCCTGTTCGAACTCACCCTGGGAGCCGGGCCGGTAGACGGCATAGGTGCGGCCGCCGTTGGCCTCGACCACCGAGAACACCGGCACGTCGGAGGGCCCGTCGCCGATGTAGATCATGTTCTGGAACGGGACCCGGCGGTCCTCCCGGGCCATCTTGGCGTTGAGTCGATGTTGGGGTTCTTGTTGCTCCCCTTGTTGATCTCGAACAGGGCCCGGGTCTTGGTGGTGTTGTCGATGGTGTAGATGAGCTGGCGGATCTCACCGTCGGGTGAGAAGAGCCGGCCCTGCTGGTCCCGGTAGCCGGGCGGGGCCACCATCTCGGTGAACTCACAGGCCCAAACGTCGTCGATGAACGGGGCCACGGCGGAGCCGAGGATCATCTGACGCAGACCGGTGGAGACGATGTAATGCTCGACCTTGATCTGATGCTCGGCGAAGCGGGGCTCGGACTCGACCGACTTCCGCACCAGCTCGAGAAAGTCGGGGATGCCCTGGTAGAAGCTCATCTCCGAACCAAGCCGGCGCAGCAGGTCATTGCTGAGACCCGGCATACGGCCCTCACGGACGTAGGTGAGGATGTGGTCCAGATAGAGACGGTCCCTGGCGATCAGATCGGCCCCCCTGGTCCGGTACCAGTCCTCGAGACCGTCGACCTCGTCCCAGAAGACGGACTCGTCGATGCCGAAATGACGGAACAACGGGCCCTGCATGTTGCCCGGGATCAGGGTCTTGTCGAAGTCCCAGATCATGGCGATCACATTCTGGGGGAAGAGCTGTCGGTTCATGGGATGCATCTCGCGAAGCCCGAGGCTATCGGGGTTTCCACAGGTGGCAATGGGAAGCCATGAGGAGCCGAGGCGGAAGCTAGGCCCGACTCGACCGGGCAGAGCCTGGGAACGGAGGCCTTCAGGCGGTGTCGTCCCGCGCCAGCAGAAACCAAGTGACCATTTCGCCCTTGCCCTGGACCCGGACCGGCCCCCGGCGCGCAAACCGGTAGCCGCCCTGGAGTCGTTGGTGTGTGCGCTCCGTCACCTGGATGAAGCCTGCCACGCCGCTGGACTCCATGCGACTGGCGGTGTTCACCGTGTCACCCCACAGGTCGTATGCGAACTTGTGCCTGCCGATGACGCCGGCGACCACCGGCCCGGTGTCGATCCCGATGCGCACCGCCAGTGGCCGGCCAGTCGGGCCCTGGCGCCCGGCCACCTCTTCGCGTATGGCCAGCGCCATCTCGGCCACCGCCTCGACGTGGTCGGGCCGCGGCTCGGGCAGCCCGCCGGCCACCATGTAGGCGTCGCCGATC
This sequence comes from Acidimicrobiia bacterium, assembly GCA_050741975.1. Lineage (GTDB taxonomy): Bacteria > Actinomycetota > Acidimicrobiia > Spongiisociales > ZC4RG35 > JARDZU01. Next base: position 37,733 of record JBOGET010000089.1, on the reverse strand, counting down.
GTCTTGATCTTCTCCAACCCGTGACGCTGGGCGAGCCCGTCCAACGTCGAGAAGAGGTCGTTCAACTCCTGCACGACCAGGTCTGGACCGATGCCCTGGCTGTTCCGGGTGAAATCGACGATGTCGGCGAACATGACCGTGACGTCCGGAAAGTGGTCGGCGATAGCCTCCTCACTTTGCCGGAGCCGGTCCGCGATCGAGGCGGGCAGGATGTTGAGCAGCAGTGCCTCCGAGCGTTCCTGCTCGGCCAGCAGCATGCTGTGCTCGCGGTTGAGGGCGCGGCGGCCGCGCACGGCTTCCCCCAGCAAGAGCACGGCCGCCATCAGCGCCATGTCCGACACGACTCCGTTGAGCAGCTGGTCGACGGTCTCGTCGCGCAGTTCTTCGGTAATTGCCACGAAGATCAGCGGGCTTCCGCTGAACCAGATGGCAATGAGCAGGGCCCACAGGCGGTGACCGGCGGTCCAGGCGGTCGCCAGCGCCACCGACAGCGGCACCGCGGCGAATATGCCCGGGTTGTCGAACTGGTTGTAGATCATCAGTGCCGCCCCCGAGATCACCAGGACGGCCAGAGGCCAGCGACGTCGGAACAGGGCGAGTCCCCCGATCGCGGGCCCGAGGGTGAAGGCGGCCGGGCCGGGTGGGCGCCCCTGCTCGGGAGCCACGCCGATCGCGATCGTCACCGCCGCCGTCAGCGCCACCGCCATGGCCACATCGACCACAGGCGCAGGGAGACCCTGCAGTCTCGACCGCCATGACCTGGCAGTCATGACTCCACCGTACAGCCACCCGGCGCCCAACTCCTTTGGGGACCGAGCACGCAAGACTCATCATTTCTGGGCTCCCACGGGCTCCCGCCGAGTGGTAGCTTGCGCGAGTCGATACTCGTACGGGAAGTGCAGGTCCTGATGGTGGAGGTTCGTAGGCTCCCCGAGCAGCGTCGGGAATTCATTGCCGATGGAGATCGATCGGCACTGCGAGCCACCTGGCACAACGACTCGGGCTTTGTCGTCATCAGCCTCTGGCGCGGCGACACCTGTGTCGCGACCTTCACACCTCACACCGAGCGAGGCAGGGCGTCTGGCCAATTTCATAACAAGCGGGCTTGTGGACCTTGCCATGGAACATCTCACGAGCCCAGGAAACGTTGTACTGCTCGAGCCGAGAGTCTCGCTGTCAGCTCGGTTGCACCGAGGATTCGAGGTCTGGCGTGAGAGCATTGCCAGGTCGTTGGAGTCGATAGCCAGGAAGGTTCGCTAGTAGAACCGACATCCGCCGAACTCGGAATCCCAACTGACGCTTGAGGTTCCTATGGTGGGTCCCGTGGGACTCGAACCCACAACCAACGGGTTAAAAGCCCGCTGCTCTACCAAGTTGAGCTAGAGACCCTGAGACTCGCCAGATTCCTCAGAGGAGTGCGGCCGAGCCAAGGATACCGTCCCCCTAGCCATCACGGCCGACCGCCTACAGGACAATCGAGATGTGTGCGGGGCGCGATCGTCGGGTAGGGTGCGGGCGAGTCGAAGAACAGGGTCACGATGGACTGGTTGACGTTATCGGCAGTGGTGATAGCCGTTGTGGCGGCCTTCCGATCGACCTGGTCCCCGTGCGGTGTCTCGATGCTGTCGTCTATCACTCCTCTCTCCGAGACTGGCCGCGGCCATCGCTACTGGGCGACCGTTTCCTGGTTCCTTCTCGGCGCGCTCCTGGGCGGGCTGACTCTGGGCGCGGTCTCCGCCCTCGGGGCGCTCCTCGTCGCCGGGCTGGGCATGTCGTCTGTCGCCGCTGCGGCACTGGTCCTCATGGCAGGGCTTGTCACCCTCGCCTCTGACCTCGGGGGCGGGGGCTTTCGTCTTCCCGCCAACCCCCGTCAGGTCGAGCGCACCTGGCTCGATCGGTACCGCCCCTGGTTGTACGGGCTCGGGTTCGGATGGCAACTCGGTGTCGGCGTAGCGACCTACGTGATGAGCGCCAGCGTCTATCTGATGGTGATCGTGGCCGCCTCCACTGGGGAGCCGTGGTTCGCGCTGGCCATTGTCACCATGTTCGGGTTGCTGAGGGGTCTGGCCGTCCTCCCCGCCGCCGATGTCCGCACCCCGGCGGATCTGGGGCGGCTGCATCGGCGGATCGAGCGATTCCGGCCTGCCAGCCGTGTCGTCGCCGTCGTCGGCCAGATCGGCGTGATGGTTGCCGCCGTCGTGGTCGTGTGGGGAACCGCCGCCGGACTGGTGACAGCCGCGGTCCTCTCGATCGTGACATGGATGCTGCGTCGGGGTCTTACAGATCCGGCCCCGCGTCTCCGTGTGCCTGACACCCCGCCCGTGCGGTCGCAGTCGGCCCGCGCCGGCTGAGGACCCTTTCTTCCTACATCGGGTAGTCGCCGAACCGGCCCCAGGCGACGAATACGGCAATGGCGATCAGCACCACGTTGCCGATGATGAATTGGGGCTCTTTGCGTCTGATGTGGACGATGGCCGCCCCCACCTGCTCGATGGCGAGACCGGTGGCGGCGAGCGGGGTGAGGACGGGGGCGAGACCGGTGACGGCGGGGAGGACCAGGCCCAAGGCCCCCAGCAACTCGACTCCCCCGACGAATCTGACGAAACCGCCGGAGAAGTCCTCGACCCACCCCATATTGGCTTCCAGCTTCTCTTTGGGCTGGCTCAGTTTCAGCGTCCCGGCCACCCCGAAGGCGACGGCGAGAACGACCTGTGCAATCCAGAGTGCGGTGTCCATCGGCCCGAAGCTAGGCGTCGACCGGGCGGGCCCGACTGATGCCGATGCCACTCAAGGTGTCACCACCGAAGCGCTCGATTTCCTTGTCCAGGTCGAGACGACGGGACGTCATCTCCATGTCGGCAGTGATCAGGTCGGCGGGTACCAGCCAGGAGATCTCGAACTCGAGACCGTCGGGATCCTTCCCGTAGAGCGCCTTGGTGGTGCCATGGTCGGTGGCCCCGGCCAGGGCGCCCTCCTGTGACAGCCTGGTGCCGATCTCGGCCAGGTCAGTGAGGGTGTCGACCTCCCAAGCGAGGTGATAGAGACCCACGGTCTGCCGGCCTGCAGGGGAGTTGCCGGCCCCTTCACCGATGGAGAACAGCCCGAGGTCGTGGTCGTTCTTCGACGCTTCGGCCTGCATGAAGACGGCTCCGGGGAATGGGAGCGGCAGCCTCCGGAAGCCGAGCACCCGACTGTAGAACTCGGCGGAGCGCTCGGCGTCCCGTACGTAGAGGACGGCGTGGTTGAGGCGGTGGATTGACATGTTTGGCTCCTGTTTCGGTGAACAATACCAGTCAAGGTAATTGAAGATTCAAATATTCCCAGCTATGCTCGTTTCTGATGGCCACTCTCAGTCGAAGCGAGTTACGCACCTGGTTCCTGCTGGTGAGCTCGATGAGGTCGTTGCTCAATGCCCTCGACCGCCAGCTCCGGGACGAGGCCGGGATCACCCATGACGACTACGAGATCCTGAGCCGACTCCACCGCGCCCCTGACCGCACCCTCCGGATGAGTCAACTGGCACGTGACGTGGGTTTCTCCCCGAGTCGCCTCTCCCATGCCGTCGGCCGCATGGAGGATGCCGGGTGGGTGGCCCGGACTCCGAGCCCTGCCGACCGAAGGGGAACCGATGCCACCCTCACCGATTTGGGGATGAAGTTGGTCGACAACGTGACTCCGGCTCACCTTGCCCTGGTCAGAAAGCTCGTCTTCGAGACTCTTGGACCCGATCGGGCCCGCGACGCCGCCGAGGCCATCGGCGAGATCGGTCGAGCAGCCGGCAGCTAGCCGTCCTTGGTGAAGACGTGGACCCCGTCTTCACCGACCACCATCAGCCACGGGTCAGAGGTCCCCGGCGTGACGCCGAGATGGGCAGGGCTGCCCGGGTCGGACATGCTGAACAAGTCGACGGTCGGCTCGACTTCACCAACGGTCCCGTCGGGTCCCACCGACACGATCCCACCGACTCCTAGCGTCTCGTCCGATGTCGGCGCCCCGTTGAACATGATGAACATGGTCCCGTCCTCACCGGTCTCCACCTCGACACCGGCCCGCACGGCCACATCGGGCTCCTCCGAGAACCGCATCTGGAGCGTCCTGAGCACCCCTATGTCCGGAAGCTCGTCCAGCACCTCGTCCTCGATCACCGTCACCCGATAACGACTCCCATCACGGGAGCCGAACCATTCGACCGGCTCGATGACAGGGTCGTTCGGGTCGAGGCGGCGAGGCATACCCTCCTCGAAGCTCATCCCGTAGAGTTGCTCACCGTCGGTGGTGTCCCAGGGGATGCCGTTCTCCACATCCAGCCCTGAGATCTCGCCGTCGACGATCCGCAACAACGGCCGGTCGAACCCGCCTATGGCCACGGAGCCGTCGTCCAACGCCTGGGGCATCTGGAACTGGAAATACACCCCGTTCACCAGGAGATCCTCCGGTACCAGCACTTGGTCGAGGTAGGTGCCGTCGCCGTCGAAGTGAGCGATGCGGAGGCGGGCCGCGTCGAGGAACCACCAGGTGCCGTCGGGAGTCTGCGTCCCGTAGTCCGGTCCCCAGAGCACGCCATCCCCACCCGGGGAGGTCCCGAGGAATTCCTCAGTCTCGCCATAGGGGAACACCTGCTCGGTCCAACCCGGGCCCATCTCGGACACCGGGGCGAGGAGGAGCGGAACCGTCGTCTCGGCCGCAGCGGTCGTGGACGGAGCCATAGTGATCGTGGTGGGCGCGGCTGTCGATGTGGTGGTGGCCACGACTGTGGTCGTGGGGGCCCCGGTGGTGGTCGTGTCCGTGCCCCGGGTGCAGGCGGCGCAAAGGATGAGGAGCGCGACTCCCCCCCGGGAGCGACTCAGGCTCGGAGGCATGAGGCAGATTACCGACGTCGGCGGCCCCTAATAGCCTGCCCAACATGAGCAGCATCCGATTTGGGATCTCCCAGCTCCCGCCGGAGGATGTCAAGGACGCAGCCTTTCTCGATGACCTGGTCGAGAAGGGCCACCGAGCCTTGGAGCTGCCCTTCGTCGACGGCTTTCCCTGGAAGGAAAAACGGTGCCAGACCTTCGGCGAACTGGCCACCGAGCGTGACATTCGGCTCTCGGTCCATGCCCCATACTTCGCCGGCCTCACCCTGCCCGATGAGGCACGTGGCAGGCAGTCTTTGGCTGCCCTGGAGCACACGATGAAGCTGGGGAGATGGCTCGGGGCGCCGGTCATCGTCGCCCATTTCGGGTCGAACTACTCCGAGGACCCGGAGGCGCTCATGGACCGGATCCGCTCCCGTCTCGACGCGGTAGCGCCCAAGGTCGATGGGATGGGGGTGGGTATGGGGTTGGAGACGGCGGGCAACAACCGGTCGTTCGGCAGTCTGGGTGACATCGCCCAACTCGCCTCCGAGTACTCGTTCGTGCGGCCGGTTGTCGATTGGGCCCACGTTCATGCCATGACCGGAGGTGGTCTCATCTCGAAGGAGGCTTTCGTCTCGGTGTTCTCCTTCCTCGAGACCCACTTCCCGGGTTGGATGATCGCCCCCCTCCAGACCCAATTCTCCGACAACGAGTTCGGGGCCGGGGGCGAGATGCGACACATCCCTTATGGCGAGGGGACGTTGCGGGTGGGGCCCTTGGTCGAGGCCGCCCAGGAGGCCGGGGTCTCGATGATCCTGATCTCCGAGGCCCGGGACCTGGCCAGTCACGACCGGATCTGGGAGGAGGCGCGATCCCACATGACGAAGGCGGCGAGCGCCGCCGGACGCCCCATCGCACGCGCCAACGCCCCCTTCCCCTCACCGGTGAGCGCGGTCAAGGACGGCGAGCAGTTCAAGCCGGTGGGTCTCGATCGCACGGTCCGTCTCTCCAATCTGGACAAGGTGTTCTTTCCCGATGAGGGCTACACCAAGGGCGACCTCATCCAGTACTACGCCTCGGTGGCACCGGTGCTGCTCCCCCATCTCCAGGAGAGGCCGATCTCGATGAGCCGGTACCCGGATGGGATCAAGGGACCGTCCTTCTACGAGAAGCGGGCCCCCGGCCATCAGCCGGAGTGGATGAAGACCACACCGGTCGTTTCCGACTCTCAGGGCGGGATCATCGACTTCCTCCTCGCCGACAGCGTCGAGGCGATGATGTGGTTCGCCAACATGGGGTGCATCGAGACCCATCCATTCCACTCACGTGAGGGGTGGCTCGAGTACCCCGACTACGCCATCTTCGACTTCGACCCGGCGGATGGATCCAAATGGGACCAGGTGGTGGCCGGTGCCCAGCTGCTCAAGGTGGCGCTCGCCCGGCTCGGGTTGGCCGGGTACCCGAAGCTGTCGGGTTCTAGGGGCCTCCACGTCTACGTTCCCTTGGAGCCGGTGCACGACTTCTCCAGGGTGCGCCGGTTCGTCGGGGAGGTGGGCAACTATCTGGCGGCCGCCAACCCGGGGGACCTCACCATGGAGTGGGACAAGCCGAAGCGGAGGGGCAAGGTCTTCGTCGATCACAACCGCAACGCCTTCGGTCAGACCGTCGCATCTGTCTACTCGGTCCGTCCCCTCCCCGGGGCGCCGGTGTCGGTCCCGCTGACCTGGGACGAGGTGGGTGAGGTCGAGAACGGCGACGTCACCATCGTCAACCTCTGGGACCGTCTCCAGCGCTTCGGCGACCTGTTCGCCCCGGTGCACGCCGGCGGCCAAACCCTCGACGCCGCCGAGGACGCCTTGGGGATCGGGGGCGGCGCCGGGGTGGAAGACCGAAGCTGAGGTTCCACGGCCCGTATATGCGACAAACCGTCTCAGGTTCGTGCCGCCGCCCGGCGGGGAGCGAACCTGAGTTAGTTCGGCCCGTATATGACACGTGGAACCTCAGCTTCGTACAACCAGGCGTCGCGAGGCGGGCTCCAGTCGGCCTTGCTAGGTTCTCGTGATGGATCTGTATGCCCGGGTCAACATCTTGGGCGGTCTGTCGGTGCGGCTGCCCCGGGGCCGGCTCGATGACGCCATCGCCCTCGACAACGACCCGATCCGGCGGGCCAAGCACTGGGCGGAACAGGGTGTCGACTACATGCACATCGTCGATCTCGACGCCGCCGCCTATGGCGATTACCGCAATCGCGAGCTGATCGATCGTCTGATCGACCAGGTGCCGGTGCCGGTCCAGGTCGCCGGTGGGATCCGCTCCGAGGGCGAGGCCCAGCGTCTCATCGAGCAAGGGGCGTGGCGGATCGTCATGGGCACCGCCGCCATCGAGAACCAGAACATGGTGTGGGATCTGTGCCGGGAGAACCCGGACAAGATCGTCGTCTCCATCGACGTCCACTCCGACGAGGAGGTCATGACCAAGGGCTGGACCCAGAACAGCGGGCGCTATCTCGAAGAGGTGCTGATCGAAATGTCCTCGGCCGGAGTGGTCGCCTTTCTGGTCTCGGAGGCGGGACGGAACGCTCTCGAGGACCCACCCAATCTCCAGATCATGGCCGAGGCCCTGGGCACCGTGGAGCAACCGGTCATCGCCGCCGGCGGAGTCAGGGATCTCGAGGACCTACGAGATCTGGTCCGTCTCCAGGCGGCAGGGCGGAGGCTCGAAGGGGTCATAGTCGGGCGTGAGGTGACCGCCGGCCGCTTCAGCATCGAGGAGGCGAAACAAGTCCTCGCCGGCGGTGGGCCACTCCGCGCCCCGGGCGGGGTGGTCGCCACTGCGGTTCGGGTCGGAGTCTCCTCGCTCAAGGATTCGCTCGCCTTCTACGAGGACCGTCTCGGCTTCACCCACGTGCGCACCCCCAAGAAAGGGGTCGTAGCCGCGGTGATCGAATCGGCTCGGGGTCAGAGGATCGAGTTGGTGGAAGGGGAGGCACGTCCCGCCGCCCTCACCTTCGTGGTCGACGACCTCGAGCGGTGGGGACAGCATCTGGGCACGCTCGACGTGGCGATCAGCGCCGATGACGGTGCCATCGAGATAACGGACCCCGACGGCATGAAGCTGCGCTTCGAGCAGGGTTGATCCGTGCGAACTCAATGCAGGGCGTCACACATGCGTGACGCCATGCATTAGGAATCCGGTAGCACGACTCAGTCGGTGACCACCGTGCGGGACTGCTCGCGGAGGTACTGGCGGAGGTACCAGGGGCCGCCGCCGCCGGTGCCGGAGGTCCCCGATCCCTTCCACCCCCCGAAGGGATTGATGTCGGGCCAGGCACCCGTGGTGGCACCCGCCGCCCGGTTGACATAGGTGACACCGGCCTGGATCCCGTCGAACCATCTGTCGATGTCGGCCTGGTCACCGGTGAAGAGACCGGCGGTGAGCCCGAATTCGGTGTCGTTGGAGAGGGCCAACCCTTCCTCGAAGGCCTTGACCTTGGTGACGGCCACGAAGGGCACGAACAGTTCCTCGGCCCACACCCAGGAGTCGAGCGGCGCAGTGACCACAGTGGGCTCGACATACGTGCCCTTGGCCAAATCCCCCTCAGTGAGCACGTTGCCCCCGACGTAGACCTCACCGCCACTGTTCTTGACCTCGTCGACCGCCTTCTGGAACCTCTCCACCGCGGCGCCGTCGATCACCGGCCCCATGAAGGTCTCCTGTTCCAGCGGGTTGCCCACCGCGAGCTTCGACGTGGCGTCGACCAACTTCCCTACCAGCTGGTCGTAGACCTGCTCCTCGACATAGACCCGTGAGGTGGCGCTGCACTTCTGGCCGCTGAGACCGAATGCGCCTCGCACGATGCCCTGGGTGGCAAGGTCGAGATCGGCGCTGGCGGTGACGATGACCGGGTTCTTCCCCCCCATCTCACACACCACCGGCTTGGGACGATTCTCGTTCACGGTCCGGTACAGGTACATGCCCACCGGGTGGGACCCGGTGAAGGTGAGACCGTCGACCCTGGCGTGGTGGGCGAGGCGGTCTCCGACGTCGTCTCCTCCGGTGACGACGTGCAACACAGATTCGGGCAGACCCGCCTCCACCATCACCCGATGGAACTCGAGGGCCATCAGGGCGCCCTGGTTGGAGGGCTTGATGACCACGGTGTTGCCGGTGATCAGGGCCCCGATCGAGGGTCCGCCGGCCAGGGCCATGGGGAAGTTGAAGGGTGAGATGACCGCCCACACCCCGAAGGGCCGGAGGACCGAGGTGTTGGAGTCCTTGGGGCCGTGCGAGCTGAGCGGGGTGACGAATCCGTTGTGCTCGGTGATCTGGCGGGAGTAGTAGCGGAGAAACTCGACCGTCTCGGCGACATCGCCCAGGGCCTCGAGACGGTTCTTCCCGATCTCGTAGGACATCAACGCGGCCACCTCGAACAGTTGGCCGTCCATCAGGTCGGCCGCCTTCAGCATGAGGTCCCGCCGGCGCTCCCAGCCCCAGGCCTCCCATTTGGGGGCGAAGACCTTGGCCGCGGTCACTGCGTCGCCCACGTCCTGCGCCGTGGCCTGGGCGTATCGGCCGACGACGATCTCGGAATCGATCGGGGAGACCTCTTCGAACATCTCCCGCTCCTTGCGCTCCTCGCCGTCGACCATGACGCCGTGGTCCTGGCCGAGACGGGGCTTGACGCTCTCCAGGGCGATCTCGTATGCCCGGTTCAACTCCTCGTTGTCGGTGGACATGGTGGCGTAGGTGATCTTCATGGGCATGGCTGTCCTCCGTGAGCAGTCATGACCTTGACGATAACCAAGAGCAACGGCTCCGGAATCGGGCTTCCGGAGTTGCCGGGGTCTGGCTAGCGTTCCGGTTGCAGATGCCAGATTCACCGTGGGTCTTGTACTGGCCTCTCCTGCTGGTGGGGGCTTATCTCCTGGGATCGATTCCGTTCGCCCAGGTGATCGGGCGCGTCCGAGGCGTCGACCTCCGCCAGGTGGGAAGCGGCAATGTCGGTGCGGGCAACTTGACCAGGGTGACAGGCTGGGCTTGGGGGGGCACCGCCGGCATCCTCGACGGGTTGAAGGGTCTGGTCCCGGTCCTGCTCGCTGAGGCGATGGGGTTCGGGAAGGGGGCAGCGGGGATGGTCGGTCTGATGGCCGTGATCGGTCACAATTGGTCGGTGTTCATGCGGGGGCGCTCGGGACGTGGTCTTGCCGCTTCGGTCGGTCTCCTCCTCGCCCTCGATCCGGTGTTACTGGTGTGGACCACGGGCTGGTCGTTGGCCGGTTGGAAGATCGGTGGCGGAGTGGCCGGGTTCCTCGGGTGGGGTCTGCTCCCGATCGTTTCGGCGACAATGGGTCGCCCGGCGACCGAATCGATCCTGTTCCTGGTCCTATCACTCGTCCTGATGGGCCGGCGCATGCAGGGCAATCACGACAGTCCAAATGGGGTCCGTCCCGCCATGAGGCGAGCGATCTTCGACACCGATCCCGGTGGTGAGGACTTCCCCCAGAGCGCAGACGATCCACTGACCCCGTGAGCCCCAAGCGGGTGGCATGGATCGCCGTGATCGCGGCGTCCCTATACATCGGATTCGCAGGGTTCATCCTCAACAACTTCGAGCTGCCCGAGATGAGCTCTTACGGCTGGGGCCTCGTCGGTCTGGCGGCGGTGGCCCAGATCGCCGCCAAGTGGTTCTTCGGGCTGCTCTACAAGGAATCGGTCGAGGAGGCAGGAGGTCAGCTCAAGGCGTTCTCGGCGTTCAAGGCGGCACTGGTCGGGGCCGGCGTGGCCCGTCTCATCCCCGCCGGTGGGGCCATCACCCCGGTGGCGATGGGATGGACGGTGCGGGACGAGGAGCCGGCCACCACCGGCGCCGCAGTGCGCACCGTGCTGCTCAACTACGCCGGACTGCTCATGATGACCGGGGTCGGGCTCCTCCTGGCCAGGCCACGTGACTCTGCGCAGATCTTCTCCATAAGCCTCGCCGTTCTCGCCCCCTTCGTCCTGTTCGCCGGGCTTCTCCTCATGTTCGGCTCGGGCAAGCTCGGCTCCCTTTCCCGCTTCCTGCCCAAGATCGTCCGCAAGCGTCTCGACACCTCGGTGATCGACCATCTCCCCGGTCCCGAGTCGCAGACCTATATCTGGTGTCGCCTCATCCTGGAGGGGTCCGCCCTCGGTCTGGTCCTGATCGCCTTCGGGCACGAGGTCAACGTGTTCCAGGTGATGGCCGCCTTCGGGGCGGCCAGCCTCGCCGGTGGGCTGCCGGGCACGCCGGGTGGCCTCGGTGTCACCGAGGCGGGTCTGGTCTTCGTTCTCAGCGCATACGGGTTCCCGGCGGCGACCACGGTGGCGCCGGTCCTGATCTACAGGATCGTTTCCTACTGGCTCCCCGCGGCGCTCAGCTTCTTCGCCGGCGGGATGACCTTCCTCAGGTCCCCGGAGGCCAAGGCGGCGTCGGAGGCCGACTAGTGACATCCGTTGGCCGGGTAGCCTCCGAACATGCCCGACACCATCGAATTCAGCCTTCCCAACCAGGACGGCGAGACCGTCACCTCCGCCGACTTCGCCGGTCGCCGGCTCATCATGTTCTTCTACCCGGCCGCGATGACCCCGGGCTGCACCAAGGAGTCGTGCGATTTCCGTGACAGTTACGAGGAGTTCGCCGAGGCCGGGTACGAGATCGTCGGGGTCAGCCCCGACCCCCCGACCAAGAACGCCAGGTTCAAGGAGAAGGAAGGGCTCAACTTCGATCTCCTCTCCGACCAGGACAAGAAGCTGGCCAACTCCCTCGGCGCCTGGGGCGAGAAGAAGCTCTATGGCAAGACGATGGAGGGCCTGATCCGCTCCACCTTCGTCATCGGCCCCGACGGGGAGATCGAAAAGGCCTACCGCAACGTGAAGGCGACCGGCCACGTCGCCCGGGTCAAGGAGGACCTGCTTTCCTAATGCAGGGCGTCACGCATGTGTGACGCAGTGCATAAAGAATCGGGCAGGCGACCGGGAGCGGTCAATCGCCGAGACGGATCCCGGACAGTTCCTCCAGGGCCTTGACCAGGGCGTGGTTGCCCTCGGAGCCAAGACCTCGTGCCTGCAACGCCCGATAGAGCTGGAATACGAGGGAGACACCGGGCAGGGGGATGCCGAGCTGGTCGGCCGCTTCCAGGACCAGCCGTAGGTCCTTCTGCTGGAGGTCGATGGTGAAGCCGGGGCTCCAGTCGCGCTCGATCATCTGCGGGCCCCGGTTGGACAACATCCACGATCCGGCGGCCCCTCCCTCGACCGCGGCCAGGGTCTTCTTCAGATCGAGACCAGCGCCCTGGGCGAGGAGCAGGGCCTCTGACGCCGCCAGCTCGTTGAGCACCACCAGCACCTGGTTCACCGCCTTGGCCATCTGCCCCGACCCAGGCTCCTCGCCGATGTGGGCGATCGACTTCGAATAGGCCTCCATGAAGGGCCGGGCCCGATCCAGCCCTTCCTTGGGCCCGCCTGCCATCACCACCAGCGTCCCGTTCTCCGCCCCTTCTGATCCGCCCGAGACCGGGGCGTCGACCCAGATGACCCCCGATTCGGCGGCGCGCACTGCGAAACCCTTGGTGGCGGTGGGGGAGATGGTCGAATGGTCGATGAGGATGTCGCCCTCGGACATGCCATGGATCACGCCGTTGTCGCCGAACGCGACCTCCTCCACGTCGGGCGTGTCGGAGACGCAGAGGAACACGATGTCGCTGACCTCGCCCAGGTGGCGTGGGTGGAGAGCGACCTCGCAGACGAGATCCACCGCCTTCTCCGCGGTTCGGTTCCAGACCGTGAGCTGATTCCCCTCCATGAGGAGATTGGCCGCCATCCCGTGGCCCATGGCCCCGAGGCCGATGAATCCAAGTCGCGTCATGCCGGGGACTCTAGAGGTGTGCTAAACCCGGGCCATATGCCGCACCACCGTCTCGACGATCTGCTCGCCGCCGAGGTGGAGAGTCTCCGGGCAGCCGGGACCGCCAAGGGATCCGAGGCCGTGATCATCGGGGTCGAGCCACCTCGGGACGGCTACGGGCCCCGCTACCGGCTGGAAGGATCCGAGCAGCGATTCCTGAAGATGAACTCCAACAGCTATCTCGGGCTGTCCCGTCACCCGGCGGTTGTCGACGCCGAGGAGACGGCCACCCGTGAGTTCGGGGCCGGGCCCGGAGCCGTGCGTTTCATCTCCGGCACCTATCGGGCCCATCTCGACCTGGAAGACCATCTGGCGGCCTTTCATGGCCGTGAGGCCTCGATGATCTTTTCCTCGGCCTATGCCACGGTGGTCTCCAGCCTGACCTCACTGATCACGCCGGAGACCGTGGTGCTCAGTGACGAGTTGAACCACAACTGCATCATCAACGCCCTCCGGCTGGCGCGGCCGGCGTCACGGGAGGTCTATCCCCACCTCGACCACTCCACCCTGGAACGTCTGCTCGACAAGACTGCCCGGACAGGGAAGAGGGCGATCGTCGTCACCGACGGGGTGTTCTCCATGCGAGGCGACTACGCCGATCTCTCGGTGCTGATGGAACTGGCCCGGGCCCACGACGACGACTTCGAGGAGAACGTGGCCCTGGTGGTGGACGACTCGCACGGAGTGGGAGCGTTCGGGTCGGCCGGCCGGGGCACCGAGGAGGTCACCGGCTCAGGCCCGGTCGACGTCCTGATCGGGACACTGGGCAAGGCGTTCGGTGTCAATGGGGGCTATGTGACCGGCAGCCATGGTCTCATCGATTTCCTCCGGGAGAAGGCCCCGATGTACATCTACTCCAACCCGATCACGGTGGGTGAGGCGGCGGCGGCAACGGCGGCGGTCTCCATCACCGACTCCGACGAGGGCCGTTCGATGCTTGCCCATCTCTCGGCCATGACCGTGAGATTCGAGACCGGTCTGGTCGATCACGGTTTCGAGACCATCCCCGGCCCACACCCGGTGATCCCGCTCATGGTGCGGGACACCGATCGGACCTCGGCCCTGGTGCGGCATCTGTTCGACAACGGCGTCCTCGCAACCGGGCTCAACTACCCGGTCGTCCCCAAGGGTGACGAGGAGATCCGGTTCCAGGTCAACGCCGACCACACCGAGTCGGACATCGACTACGTCTTGGAGGTCCTCGGCGGCTTCACCGGCTGAGCAGTCAGCCGGCGATGGCCTTCAGCACGTCTTTGCGATCGATCCCGAAGCTCTCCAACGTTCTCGCCCCCAGCGACTTCTCGTCGCGCAAGATGGCCAGCAGGATGTGTTCCGCCCCGATGTAGCCGCTCAGCATCCTGACCGCTTCACGCAACGCCAACTCCAGGACCTTCTTGGCGTCGGCGGCAAAAGGAACATGTTCGGGCACGCTGCCGTGGCTTGGCCCCAATGCGACTTGTGTCGCCGTGCGCACCGCGCCGGCCGATATACCCCGGCCGTCGATGGCCCGCGAGGTGACTCCGTCGGGATCGTCGAGCAGGGCGAGAAGGATGTGGCCCGTGGTCACATGATCTTGCCCGCCCTCCCGGGTGTACTCCTGAGCTCCCACGATGATCGACCTCGCTGCATCGTCGAAACGGGCAAAGAGGGACTTTCCTCCCTTCATCGCGGTCCCGGTCACGAACCGCTTCTGGGCGGCCTGTTTGGTGACGCCCATGGCATCCCCGATCTCGGCCCACGAGGCCCCGTCGGCACGGGCTTGGTCGACGAAATGCCCGACCAGCTCCTCGGCCAGATCCTTGAGATGACCGGCAAGGCCAACGGAATCGCCGAGTTGTTCCAGGCAGGTTCGCTTCTGCTGGTCGACCACCGCGATGAGATCGTCGAGTTTGGGGAGTGGTTTGGTCATGCGTCAACCTTAGGTTGACGATACGGGATTGTCAACCTCAGGTTGACGCTTGTGCTTCCCCCACCACCACCAGCACCACCCCCGCCTCCACTTGGTCGCCTGGGGAACAATCCACCTCGAGAACCGTGCCGTCGTGTGGTGACCTGAGAGTGTGCTCCATCTTCATCGCCTCCAACACCACCAACACCTGACCAGCGGACACCTCGTCCCCGACTGCAACGTCGAAGCGGATCACCTTGCCCGGCATCGGGGCGTGGAGCGAGCCGGGTGCCTCGGCGACCTCGGTCGAGGGAAAGCGGGGGATGGTCTCCAAACGGACGGGGCCGAGCTCGGAGTCGAGATGCCGGATGTCGCCGTAACGGGCCACGGCGAACCGATGCCCGATATCGCCCAAGCTCATACCGACGCCGTCCGGGTTGCACTCGGACACCTCGAGCTCGCCGAGCCCCTCGACGAAGGGTTCGTCCGAAACCGAGTAGCGGATGAGGTGAGAACCGTGCTCACCGCGATAGCCCCTCTCCTGAAAGTGTCCCGGTCGATTACGCCATCCAGAAGGGAGTGTGGAGAGGACTCCGGCTCGGCTCCGTTCGAGCGCCTGGTCGGCGAGGGCGGCGGCGACCGCGGCTAGATGCTCGGTCTCCTCGTCGGCCAGGGGTCGGGCCAGCTCGGCCACCGGATGACGTTCGAGGAAATGGGTGTCGATCTTCCCGGCTCGGAACTCGGGATGCTCCAGGACCCGGACCAGAAGGCTGCGATTGGTGATCGGCCCGTGGATCACGGCACGACGAAGAACCAAAGCCAGCTCGGAGGCTGCCTCTTCGCGGGTCGGGGCGTGGGCGATAACCTTGGCCAGCATCGGGTCATAGAAGACGGAGACCGACGAGCCGGTCTCCACACCCGAATCGACACGCACTCCCTGACGGGCAGGGAACTCGATGCGATGGATCCTCCCGGTGACGGGGAGGAAGTCGTTCCGGGGGTCCTCCGCATAGAGTCGGGCTTCGATGGCATGACCGGAGATCGTCGGCGCCACCTCCAGCATCGACCCGTCGGCGATCTCGATCTGAAGCCGCACCAGATCGAGGCCGGTGATCATCTCGGTGACCGGGTGCTCCACCTGGAGCCGGGTGTTCATCTCGAGGAAGAAGAAGTCGCCTTCCTGGAATAGGAACTCCACCGTCCCCGCCCCGATGTAACCCACCGCCTGCGCCGCCCGAACCGCGCTGTCGCCCATGAGCTGACGCAGAGCCTCGTCGAGTGCCGGCGACGGCGCCTCCTCGATCACTTTCTGGTGCCGGCGTTGGATCGAGCACTCCCGCTCGAACAGGGAGGCCACTCGCCCCTGGGCGTCACCGAAGACCTGGATCTCGATGTGGCGGGGGGCTTCGAGGTACTTCTCGAGGAAGACGGTGTCGTCTCCGAATGCCGATGCCGCCTCCCGGCGCCCGCCCGAGATCGCCTCGGCCAGCCCATCTGGGCCCTGGACGATCCTCATCCCTTTGCCCCCGCCCCCGGCCGAGGCCTTGACCAGCACCGGGTAGCCGAGAGTCGTCGCTGCTTCTTCGGCGCCCTGATCGGACAAGGCGGTGAGATCGATGGCGCGCAGGGTCGGCACCCCGGCAGACTCGACCACCTCCTTCGATCGGAGCTTCGATCCCATGATCTCGATCGCCTCTGGGGAGGGGCCGATCCAGCTGATGCCCTCCGCTATCACCCGACGGGCGAACTCGGCGTTCTCTGCCAGAAAGCCGTAGCCGGGATGCACGGCGTCGGCTACGGATTGCTTGGCCGCTCCCAGCATCGCGTCGATGTCGAGATAGGTCTCGGCGGGGCTCGAACCGGGCAGGTGCATCGCCAGATCGGCCTCGAGGACGTGGGGCTGACCTTCGTCGGGGTCGGAGTAGACCGCGACGGTTTCTATCGTCATCTCCCGACAGGTGCGGAAGACACGCCGGGCTATCTCCCCGCGATTGGCTACCAGGATTCGGCGGATCATCCGCCGCTCAGGGTACCGATGGAAACTATTTCACCGTCCGGAGCGTCAAATAGCAGTCGTCCCAACGAGAGGAGTCGCGCCCAAATGAGTGATACACAGTTACTCGAGAGAGAGACCGTGGAGAGGCTGGAACCGGAGCCGAGGCGAAGATCGGGATGGATCCCGCTCGCCATCGTGCTCGGTGTCGTGGCCATGTTCGTGGTGATCGGAATGTGGTTGGTGTCGAGCTTGCGTGACCTGGCCGACGCTGTCCCCACACCGGCCGACCTGGCCGAGGTGTTCGAGCCAGAGCCCTACGAGGAGATCGGCCCGGTGGTGATCAGCTCGTTGCGCGACCTCTCCAACCTGACCACCGTCGAGACGGTGCAGTACACCATCGTGGACAAGGGCACCGACCGTGGCTGGCTGGATTGGGCCCGTGGGGACAGTCTCCAGCTCTTTGCGGTGGCCAAGATCGGCGCCGGCATCGACTTGAGTCGGGTCACGGTCAGGAACGTGTCGCTCGACGACCAGGGAGTGGTCGAGATAACCGTTCCCGCCGCCGAGATCCAGTACGTGTCGGTCGACAACGAGGCGACCCAGATCCTCGACCGGGAGACGGGTCTGTTCACCAAGGGTGACCCCCGGTTGGAGACCGACGCCCGGCAGGTGGCCGAGGAGGTGCTGGTCCAGGGTGCCCTAGACGACGGAATCCTCGGCGACGCCGAGGCCAATGCCCGTCAGGTCCTCACCGACTTCCTGTTGGGTCTCGGTTATCGCGACGTGGTGGTCGAGTTCGAGAGCTAGGCGGCGGCCGGTGACTTCGGCCAGGTCGCAGATCGGTTCAGCGACGGAGCCCTCATGTCGTTCGTCGGCGTCTCGACGGCGAAGATGATGATGGAAACCATTGAGCTGACGGTTCCGACCGGAGGCCGCCCCGAAACCGTTGACATCACCGAGGAGGTTGCCCGGTTCGCCCAGGGCCGCGGCGACGGATTGCTCTCGGTGTTCGTC
Source organism: Acidimicrobiia bacterium (assembly GCA_050741975.1). Classification (GTDB taxonomy): domain Bacteria; phylum Actinomycetota; class Acidimicrobiia; order Spongiisociales; family ZC4RG35; genus JARDZU01. The sequence goes on along the minus strand of JBOGET010000089.1, from coordinate 20,076 downwards.
CCTCATGCCACCGCCGGACTGGCCATCATCGAGACCGGGGGCGGGAGCGATACCGACTTGCTCGAGACCATCGACGACCTGCTCCCGGCCGAGCGGGGACGTTGGCGTCACCTGCACGGAAGCCCGGGTCACGGGCGGGACCACGTGCTGCCGGCGTTCATCAGCCCGAGCGTCACCATCCCGGTCATCGACGGGCATCCCGCCCTGGGCACGTGGCAGTCGGTGGTCCTGGTCGACACCAACGTCGACAACCACACCAGGAAGGTCAGGCTTTCCTTCATCGGAGGCTGATCACATCCTGAACACACCGAAGCGGTCGGTCCCCTTGACCTCGGCCGAGTGTGTGGCGAAGAGGGCGATGCCGAGGACATGTCGGGTGTCGCGGGGGTCGATCAGGCCGTCGTCCCTGACCCGGGCCGTGGAGAAGTAGGCGAGCTCCTCGGCCTCGATCTGGGCCTCGATCTCCTTGCGCCGCTTCTCGTCCTCCTCCTCCTCGAAGGGCTCGCCACGTGACTCCGCCGCCTGACGGGCGATGATCGACATCACACCGGCCAGCTGGGCCGGGCCCATCACCGCCACTTTGTGGTTGGGGTACCCGAAGACGAATCGGGGGTCGTAAGAGCGGCCCGACATCCCGTAGTTGCCCGCCCCGTAGGAGACGCCGGCCATCAGGGCGATGTGCGGCACCTCCGAGTTGGCCACGGCGTTGACCATCTTGGCCCCGTCCTTGATGATGCCCCGCTGCTCGTAGTCCTTGCCCACCATGTACCCGGTGGTGTTGTGGATGAAGATGAGCGGGGTGTCGTAGCGATTGCTGAGCTGGATGAACTCGGTCGCCTTCTGTGCCTCCTGGGAGAAGATCACTCCCTGCTGATTGGCGATCACCCCCACCGGGAAGCCGTGGACCGAGCCCCATCCGGTGAGGATCGAGGTGCCGTACACCGCCTTGTACTCTTCGAACCGGGAGCCGTCGAGGGTGCGGGCCAGGATCTCCCGCATGTCGAAGGGGACCCTCAAGTCGGCCGGGATCACCCCGAGGATGTCGTCGATCTCGTGCACCGGGGGGGCGGGATCCTTGGTCGGGCCGTAACCCTGCTTACGCCAGTTGAGATGGCTCACGATGTCCCGCCCCATGCGGATCGCCTCGTGCTCGTCGGTGGCGAAGTAATCGGAGAGGCCCGAGATCCTGGAGTGCATCTCGGCCCCGCCAAGCTCCTCGTCGGTGGACTCCTCACCGGTGGCCATCTTGACCAGGGGCGGCCCGCCGAGGAACACCTTGGCCTGCTCCTTGACCATGACCGCGTAGTCGCACATGGCCGGGAAGTAGGCGCCGCCGGCGGTGGAGCTGCCGAAGACGATGGCGACTGTCGGGATCCCCATCTTGGAGAGACGGGTCAGGTTGCGGAACCACTTGCCGCCGACGATGAACACCTCGGCCTGGTCCGGGAGGTCGGCCCCGCCCGACTCGACCAGGTTGATGAGGGGGAGACGGTTCTCGCGGGCGATGTCCATGATCCGCAGGGTCTTGGCCACCGAGTAGCGGTTCATCGAACCGGCCTGGCTGGTCGGGTCGTGGGCGAGGATGGCGCACTCCACCCCTTCCACCACCCCGATCCCGGTGACCACGTTGGCCCCCAGGTTCTTGTCGGTGCCCCAGGCGGCCAGGGTGGAGAGCTCGAGGAAGGGGGCGTCCAGGTCGAGGAGGAGCTCGATCCGCTCCCGGGCCAGGAGCTTGCCCCGGTCCCGGTGACGTTTGATGTACTTCTCGCCCCCGCCCTGCCGGGCCTGCTCGATGAGCCGCTCGAACTCGGCGAGCTTCTCCTCCATCGCGGCCCGATTCCCCCGATACTCCTCCGACCGCGGATCCAGCTTCGTCTGGAGAACCTGCACGAGGGGCAGGGTACGCATTCCTAATGTATGGAGTCACGTATACGTGACGGAGTGCATAACGAATGAAGGCTGCGGACCTCCAAGACAGGATCGGGACCGAGATCGGGGTCAGCGACTGGATTGAGATCACCCAGGACCGGGTCAATGCCTTCGCCGACGCCACCGATGACCATCAGTGGATCCACGTCGACCAGGAAAGGGCGAAGGCAGGTCCGTTCGGAGGAACCATCGCCCATGGTTTCCTGACGTTGTCGCTGACCGTCACCCTCAGCTCCCAGGTCGAGCTCGATGTCGGAGTGCCGCGGATGGCGGTCAACTACGGGTTGGAGAAGGTCCGCTTCCCGGCTCCGGTCCCGGTTGGTTCCCGGATCCGGGCCCGAATCGGCTTGGTGTCGGCGTCGGACGTAGAGGGAGCGATCCAGGTCAACCGCCAGGTCACGATCGAGGTCGAAGGCGTCGAGAAGCCGGCCATGGTCGCGGAAACCGTGAGCCGGTATTACTACTGATCCGACCCGATCGACGGCCCACCGCCGTCACGACGGGCCTCAGCCGGTCCGAACTTCATGCACCGCGTCACATATGCGTGACGCCCTGCATTAGGAACGCGCCTAACTCAGGCTGCGGCCGCCGCCGACCACGATGACCTCGCCGGTGATGTAGGAGGAGAGGGGGGTGAGGAGCCACCACACGGTGTCGGCGATCTCGTCGGGGGTGCCCATGCGGTCGAGTGGGATGGTGGCGACCATCGTCTCCCTCATCTCCTCGGGAATCCCCAGACTCATCTCCGAGGAGATCAGACCAGGGGCGATGGCATTGACCCGCACCTCGGGAGCAAGCGACAGGGCCATGGCCCGGGTCATCCCCACCAACCCACCCTTCGACATCGAGTAGTTGTACTGGCCGAAGTTGCCCAGATAGGCCCGGGAGGCGATGTTGACGATCGCCCCACCGTCGGGCATGAGCGGGGCCAACTCACGCGACAACCGGTAGGCCGCCCCCAGGTTCACCTCGAGGACTGCGGCGAAGTCGTCGTCGGTCATGTTGACCAGACGGGCGTCCCTGGTGATCCCGGCGTTGTTGACCAGCCCGATCAGCGGGGCACCGGCTGTCTCCACTGTCCCCCGCACCAGGGCCGGGCCCTCCCCTGTGGTGAGATCGACCTGCACCGGGGTGATCTGCTCGGAGAGGGCCAACTCGGGGGCGATGTCGACCCCGATGACGGTGAAAGGCGCGGTCGAGGCCAGCTTCTCGGCGATGGCTCGCCCGATGCCCCGGGCCGCCCCGGTGACGACGATGGTGCCGGTCACGGCAGGGCCTTGCCGATGTGACCTGGGCCGACCCGGATCAAGTCACCGGTGACATCTCCCGCCTCGAGCAACCGCTGTGCCCAGACGTCGACTGAGGACCGGTCGGTGTCTTCGTCGAAGGCGACCACATTGGCGGTCCAGCCTTTTCGGGCCCCTTCCAATGCCGCAGTTCGGGCCGCCGAGAGGAGACCGGCGGCGACCATGGCATTGCCCGATCCCCTTCGCCCCAGCAGATCGTCCTGTCTCACCACGTACACGAACGACTCTTCCCTGCGGGCCGCCGCCCGGCTCAGCTCGAAGGCCCGGGTGAGCTCGGCAAGGACCTGCCCCCACTCCTCACCCACGTCCTCGGCCCAGTGGATCAACCCGCTCATGGCACGACCGCGGTCCCTGTCCCCACCATCTGCTCGACGGTATCGGGGTCCACCCCTAGCTCTCGGAGCAGCCCTCGCGTGTGCTGACCCAGGGTGGGGGGCATCGAGCCGGCTCTGGCGGGAGAACCATCGACGTGGATGGGCGAGCCGGTGGTCCTCACCTCGCCCGCCACCGGGTGGTCGTACCTCACGATCATCTGGTTGTGTCTGGCCTGGGGATCGGAGAGGGCCTCGGTCAGGGTGAGTACATGACCCACCGGAAGACCCGCCTCCCCGAGGAGGCTCACCCAATGGTCCGCCTTCTCCGTCTTGAACACCCTGGTCAGCTTTCTGGCCAGGGTCGCACGTCCGGCCATGCGCTGCTCGTTGGTCGGGTAGGAGTCGACCAACTCGGGAAGCCCCAGGGTCTCGGCCAGGACCCGGAAATGACGATCGGAGACGATGGCGAGGGTGAATGGCCCGTCGGCTGCCTGAAAAACCTGGTTGGGCGCAAGGTAGGGGCTGGCCGTGCCCGTCCGCTCGGGCTGCTCGTCGGCGGCGAAGGCGAGGGCGTTCCACGCCGACTGCACCGCCATCACTCCGTCCCGCAGCGAGATGTCGACCCGCCGCCCCCGACGTGGTCGCTCGGTGAGCGCGGCGGCGACGGCCAACGCCGCATTGGTGCCCGCCACGTAGTCGCCGATGGTCGCGGCCGTCTTCCGGGGCCCGTCCTTGGGCTCTCCGGTGATCGAGATCATCCCCGACTCGCCCTGGAACACGATGTCGACCCCGGCCCGGGCCGCATACGGGCCCTCGGCCCCGAAGGCGGCGATCGAGGCGTAGATGATGCCGGGATTCAACTCGCGTGCCCTGTCGACACCGAGACCCATGCGCTCCATGGCGCCGTGTCTCAGGTTGTGCACCAGCACGTCGGCCTTGCGCACGAGATTGTCAAGCACCCGTTTCGACACCCAGTGCTTGGTGTCCAGGGCAAGTGACTCCTTCCCCCGGTTGACCATCATGAAGAAGGTCGACTCGCCGTTCTGATATGGGCCGAAACCCCGGCCCAGGTCCCCCTCAGGCGGCTCCACCTTGATCACCCGCGCCCCGAGATCGGCGAGGAGCATGGCGGCGTACGGTGCTGCGATCAGATTGCCGAACTCGACGACGAGTGTCCCGTCGAGCGGACCCCCCTCCCCGGCTGCGCCGGTACTCCCCCCAACGCTCGCAGCTGCTCGCTGGGGGGAGAGAAGCCCCTCAGACACGCTCGATGACCGTGCTGATCCCCTGGCCGACACCGATGCACATGGTGGCCATGCCGTAGCGGCCGTTACGTCGTCTCAGCTCGTGGGTGAGCGTGGTCAGGATGCGAGCTCCCGATGCTCCCAGCGGGTGCCCGATGGCGATCGCCCCCCCGTTGACATTGACCCGGTCGGGGTCGAGCTCGAGGAGTCGCATGCTTGCCACCGCCTGGGCGGCGAACGCCTCGTTGATCTCGACGAGGTCGAGGTCATCGGGACCGATTCCGGCTCTCGAGAGCGCCTTCTCCGAAGCCGGCACCGGGCCCATCCCCATCACATCCGGATGGACCCCGGCCGCCGCCGAGGACACGATGCGCGCCATCGGCGTGAGACCGTGGCTCTCCAGCCCGGTCTCGGTTGCGAGGAGCAGGGCGGCAGCGCCGTCGTTCATCGGCGACGAGTTGCCTGCGGTCACGGAGCCGTCCTCCTTGAACACCGGGGGAAGCTTGGCCAGGGCCTCCATCGAGGTGTCGGCACGGGGCCCCTCATCCTGCTCGATGGTGAGCGTGGACCGTCCTCGGGCGTCTGTCGGGGCCTCGATCGGCTCGATCTCATCCCGGTAACGACCGGCGCCGACCGCTGCCAGCGCCTGTCGATGGCTGCGCAGGGCAAAGGCATCCTGGTCTTCCCGGCTGATGTCGTACTTGGCGGCGACGACTTCGGCGGTCATACCGAGGGTGATCGGGGGATAGAGCTCTTTCATCCGGGGGTTGACCAGACGCCAGCCGAGAACGGTGTCGGCCGCCTCGGGGAACCCGGTGGCGAAGGCCCGGTCGCCCTTCATGATCACGTACGGCGAGCGGGTCATCGACTCGGAGCCACCGACCACCATGACCTCACCCCACCCCGCCGCCAACGCGTGCGCCCCGGAGACGACTGCCTGCAGCCCGGAGCCGCAGAGACGGTTGACCGTTGCCCCCGGGATCTCGATGGGAAGCCCGGCGAGCAGACCGGCCATCCGGGCCACGTTGCGATTGTCCTCACCCGCCTGGTTGGCCGCACCCCAGTAGACGTCCTCGATCGCCATCGGGTCCAGGTCGGGATGTCGCCTCAACAGCCCTGCGATCGCATGCGCTGCCAGGTCGTCGGGCCTGACGTGGGCCAACTGGCCGCCCAGCTTTCCCATCGGGGTCCGGCAGGCGTCGACGATGTAGATGTCACCTGTCATATGCGGTCCGTTCACATTCTTGTCAACTGGTCCGGGTCGAATAGGGGGAAACCCCTATTTCGACGGTAACCATCTCACCCTAGGTTGACGTCAGAGAGAAGATAGAGATGAACGAGCCACACCGAGACCCGACCAACATGGCCGCCTACGCCCCGGCCGGGCTGCTCGTCCTCTACGTCCTGATCCGTCTTCTCTTCTGAGCTCGACGGACCGCTAGGTTGGCCCCATGGACCGACCCGACTCCCTCCCGTTCACCGAGTCCGAAGAGGCAAACCGCCTGCTCGCCACCGATGGCTTCGCCCTCCTCCTCGGGATGCTCCTCGACCAGCAGTTCCCGATGGAGCGCGCCTTCTACGGCCCCCAACTACTGAAGGAGAGACAGGGGGGCCGGCTGGAGCCGACACGTCTGGCGGCGGTCGATCTCGGAGAGCTGGAGCAGGTCTTCCGGGGCCCACCCGCCATCCATCGCTATCCGGCGTCAATGGCCAAAAGGGCCCAGGAGCTGGCCCAGGCGATCATCGACGACTATGACGGGAGGGCGGAGGACCTGTGGGAGACCGCCGGCGACGGCGACGAGCTCCTCCGCCGTCTCCGGGCCCTCCCCGGGTTCGGGGCGGAGAAGTCGAGGATCTTCGTGGGTCTGCTCGGCAAGCGTCTCGGGGTGCGGCCGGAAGGCTGGGAGGAGAAGGCGGCGGACTGGCCTTCGATCGCCGACGTGGCCAACTTCGACGACGTGCTGGTGTTGCGGGAGAAGAAAAAGGCGATGAAGGCTGCCAGGAAGGCCTGAACGGCTCAACCGATTGCCAATTCCTGCCGATAGGGCTTCCCAAGGGACACGGAAGGAAAGATGCATCTCTCTGGTCAGCTCTCTGATTGGAGCATCAACGACCTGCTTCAGATCATGCAGGTCACCAAGAAGACAGGGTCGCTCGACATCGAGGGTCAGCGGCGCGGGCGTGTCCACTTTCGTGAGGGACGGGTGACCGGAGCCGAGCTGACGGGCGTCCAGGGGGCCTACATCGGGTCCGATCGTGGCGCTGTCGCGGACATCCTCTATGTCCTATCCACCGTCGAGGAAGGCTCTTTTTCCGTGGGAGCCGCCGACGGTCCCGACGCAAAGGGCTGGACCGTCGAAGAGGTCCTCCTCGACGTCGAAGCACTGCAATCGCTCGAGGGCGAGGTCGTCGACGCCGGGCTGTTCGAGGCGAGTGCTGTCAAGCTGGTCCACGAGATCGGCGATCCGGTCACGATCGATGCCGAGGACTGGCAAGTGTTCGTCAATCTCGTGCCGGCGTTCACCTTCGGCGCCCTGGAGGGCAGGTACGGCCGGGGGGCGGCGGTGCGGATCTTCCACACCCTGCACCGGCTCGGTTTGGCCGAGACCGTGGCCGCCCAGGAAGAGGAAGCCGACTGGCTGGACCGGTTGGCCGAGGGTGTCGCCCCCGGCTCCACCGCGTCCACGTGGTCGGAGACCATCGAGGATCTCGATGGCGTCACAGACAATGAGGACGATGAGGTTGTCGACAGCCCCGAGCCGGTGAGCCCGGCCGAAGACTCCGAAGCGGCAGAGGAGCCCGAGCCGATCTCGGTGGCAAGCTCGAAGCCGACTCGAACGCCGGCCGATCTCAAGGGTGTCGCCGCCCCGGCCTCGACGACCTTGACCGACGGCGTCTACGACGAAATCCGCCGTCTGCGCAGCAGGGTCGGCGACAAGTAACGTCGCCGGGCATGCCCGAGCGCAGCCCGTGGAAGCCCGACCGCCCATTGTTCATCGGCATCGCCGGAGGCTCGGGATCGGGGAAGACCACCATTGCCGAGTCGGTGGTCGAGCAGCTCGAAGGCGAGGTTGCCCTCGTCCAGCACGATGCCTACTACCGCCACGCACCCGAGCTCTCCTTCGCAGAGCGGGCCCGGGTGAACTATGACCATCCCGCTTCACTCGAGACCGAGCTCCTGATCAAGCATCTGGTCGCCTTGCGCTCCGGCGAGCCGATCCAGAGACCGGTTTACGACTTCGTCAACCACCTCCGGTCCGAGCAGATCGTCGTGGTGACACCGGCACCGGTCGTCGTGGTCGAGGGGATCCTGGTCCTGGCCGAGCCCGAGCTGCGCTCGGAGCTGGATCTCAAGATCTTCGTGGACACGGATGCCGACGTGCGGCTCGCTCGGCGCTTGGAGCGGGACATCGAGGAGAGGGGTCGCACCATGGAGTCGGTGATCGCACAGTACTTCTCGACTGTCCGCCCCATGCATCTCGAGTTCGTCGAGGACTCCAAGCGGTATGCCGACATCATCATCCCGGAGGGGTTCAACCCGCGTGCGGTGGCCACGGTGGTCGAGTTGATCCGCTCCTGGGTCGGCTGATGGTCATCGATCGATTCATATAATTCGGGGATGGCCGACCATCCCTCCGTTGCGATCATCGGCGTCGGCGCCATGGGCGAGGCGCTGTTCAGCGGTCTCAAACGCGCCGGATGGACCTCCGACGAGCTGTCCCTCTGCGTCCGGCGGGAGGACCGGGCTGCCGATCTGGCCCGGCGCACACCGTCGATGGTGACATTGGACCCGATCGAGGCGATCGTGGCCCGGGAGGTGGTGGTGGTGGCGGTGAAACCGCGTGACGTGGCAGGAGTGATCGATCGGCTCACCGGGCATCGTTTCACTGATCAGATGCTGCTCTCCCTGGCCGCCGGCATCACCACCACGACCTACGAAGACAGGCTGGGCGAGGTCGCCGTGGTCCGGGCGATGCCCAACACACCCGCCCTGGTGGGAGAAGGCGTCACCGGCGTCGCCAGAGGCGCCCACGCAAGTGAGGAGCATCTCAAACGAGCAACCCAGGTCCTTGGAGCGGTTGGCGCGGTCAGGGTCATGGACGAGTCGCTGCTCGATGCCGTCACCGCGGTGTCGGGGACCGGGCCGGCCTATGTGTTCCTGCTGGCGGAGGCGCTCACCGAGGCGGCGGTGAGGGAGGGTCTCCCCCGTGACATCGCCGAAGCCTTCGTCCACCAGACCATCCGGGGGGCGGGGCACCTCCTCACCGACACCGATGCCGGCCCGTCCGAGCTGAGGTCCCAGGTCACCTCGCCCGGTGGGACCACGGCCGCCGCGGTGCACATCCTCGAGGAGCGAGGGTTCCGGGCACTGGTCGAGGACGCGGTCCAGGCCGCGGCCAAACGCGCTGCTGAGCTCGGGGAGATGGGTTGAGCGTTTTCTCCAGGGCGGTGATGGCCATCACCGAGGCCGGGCCCGTGGAGAAGACGATCACCGGGACCCGCCCCGGCAAGGCGCTCGCCCGCAAATTCGTCGCCGGGGACACCCTCGACGAGGCCGTTTCGGTCGCTCGGCAGCTCAACGGGGACGGCCTGCTGGTCTCGTTCGACCTCCTCGGTGAGGAGGTGCATGACCGGGGCTCGGCACGGGGAGCCAGAGACGAGTATCTCGAGGGGCTGGACCGGATCGGGACCGAATTGTTGAAGGCCAACATCTCGGTCAAATTGACCCAGCTCGGGCTGGCCATCGACGAAGGGCTGACGATCGACCTGCTCGACAGCCTCGCCGAGGGGGCCAATCGGGTGGCCACGACGGTCACGATCGACATGGAGGACTCGCGCTACACCGACGCCACCGTCCGCATCTACGAGAAGACTCAGACCCGTCATCGGAATCTCGGCCTCGCCCTGCAGGCATACCTGCATCGGACGCCCGCCGACCTCGAGCGTCTCATGCCTCTCGGTGGCCATCTCCGGCTGTGCAAGGGGGCCTACCTGGAAGACGCCGAGGTGGCCCTCACCTCGAAGGGCGACGTCGACGAGGCCTACGCCAGTCAACTGCGCACGTTGATGGGCTACGAGGCCGTGCTTCCCGCCGTGGCCACCCATGACCTCGATCTGGTGAATCTGACCCGGGAGCTGGCGCGGGACCGGGAACAGCCCTTCGAGTTCCAGATGCTCTACGGCGTGCGCACCACGCTCCAGCACGAACTGGTGGAGGCCGGCTTCCCGCTACGGGTGTATCTGCCATTCGGCTCGCAGTGGTACCCCTATCTGACCCGCCGTCTCGCCGAACGTCCTTCGAATGCCTGGTTCTTCGTCCGTTCGATCTTCGGCTCCTGAACCTGGTCCCTGGGGCCCCACCACGCAATTGGGTTGGCCAGGCTCGCATACGACCCCTCACGGTCCCAATCCGGCGAGGGCGAAGCCGTCGAGCCTCACTCCTACACTGCTCGCGGTATGGCCCTGACCGAGGAGCGGCGAGAGCAATCCGAGTCGGCGAGGCGACGGCCGGGGGTGTCGCAGGTCATCGAGGGGCTGGGCATCTTCTTCGCTGTGGCCACCCTGGCCCTCGGAGCGGTGGGGACCATCCCCGAGCACCCGGTGTTCGAGATAGGTCGAGAGGTTTTCGGGAACATCCCGGCCGCACTCCAGGTGGTCTTCTATGTGACCGTCGCCGGGTTCATCTGGCTCATGTTCCATCTCTTCGCCCTCCGCGCCCAGGGCTGGTCGATGGGCGGTGCCGAGCGCCGCACCGGGACCTGGCGGCGACGGCTCAAGGATCTCGACGCCGGTCTTCGCATGAAGACGCTGATGCGCGACCCCCGCGCCGGTCTGATGCACGCGGCCATGTACTACGGGTTCCTCGTCCTCTTCCTGGGGACGGTGATCCTCGAGATCGACCATATCCTCCCCGGGAACCTCAAGTTCCTCAAAGGGGTCGTGTATCAGGGCTACTCGGCGGCGCTCGACCTCGCCGCCCTCGTCTTTCTCGGCGGGGTTGGTCTGTTGGCGATCAACCGTTATCTGCTGAGAGTTCCGAGGATCAGGACCAAGACCAAGCCCGAGGATGCCCTGATCCTCGCCCTCCTCGTCGTCATGGGGGTGACCGGGCTTCTCACCGAGGCGGCCCGGATCGCCCTCGTCGGGCGGCCGGGTTTCGAGGTGTGGTCCTTCGTCGGGTACCCGATCTCGGGTCTGATCGAGCAAACATCGGCCGCCGGCCTCCACCGTGCGCTCTGGATCGCCCACGTCGGCTCATTCGTGGGGTTCCTGGTCGTGGTCCCCGTCACCAAGCTCCGGCACATGTTCACCTCCCCGGTCAACATGTTCCTCTCCGCCCATCCCCGGCCCAACGGGGCGATGAGGGAGCTACCGAATCTGCTCGAAGCCGAGGACGTCGAGACCATTGGCGCCTCGATGGTGACCGACCTGACCTGGAAGCAGATCTTCGACACCGATGCGTGCACCATCTGTGGCCGGTGCACCTCGGTGTGCCCGGCCAACATCACCGGGAAGCCGCTCGACCCCAGGGAGATGGTCATCAAGACCGGTGAGGTCGCCGCCTCGGTGGCCGGGGTCTCGGGGCCGGTGTCGTCGCTGGCGGTGCTCGACGGTGAGGGGCATCTGTTCGATCGGGTCCGACCCGACGAGGTCTTCGCCTGTGTCGCCTGCCGGGCCTGTGACGAGATCTGCCCGGTGAACATCGAGATCCTCGACCGCATCCTCGACATGCGCCGCTATCTGACTCTCATGGAATCCGAGTTTCCCACCGAGCTGGGCCGGGCCTTCGTTTCCATGGAGAACCAGGCCAACCCGTGGGGTCTGAGCCGGCAGACGAGGGGGGACTGGACCCGGGAGCTCGACTTCGAGATCCCGGTGTTCGGTGAGAACGGCAAGACCAGCGCCGACTATCTGTGGTTCGTGGGCTGCGCCGGGTCCTACGACGACCGCAACACCGCGGTCTCGGTCTCATTGGCCAGGCTCTTGCGCCGAGCCGGCATCGACTTTGCGATCCTCGGGCCCCGGGAGGCGTGCACGGGAGACCCGGCACGCCGGGCCGGGAACGAGCTCGTCTATCAGCAGCTCGCATTGGAGAACATCGCCACCTTCGAGGAGATCGGGGTCACCAGGGTGATCACCCAGTGCGCCCACTGCTTCAACGCCATCGCCAACGAGTATCCCCAGCTCGGCGGGAATTACGAGGTGGTCCATCACAGCCAGCTCTTGTCGGAGTTGCTGACCCAGGGTCGGCTCGAGGCGCCAGTCGGGCCCGGCGGGAAGACGAAACGGATCGCCTATCACGACCCCTGCTATCTGGGACGTCACAACGACATCTATCTCGCCCCGAGAGCGGTGGTCGGGTCCTCGGGCTCGGTCGAGGTCGTCGAGATGCCCCGCCACGGCAACCGGGCTCTCTGCTGTGGCGCCGGCGGGGCCCGATTCTGGATGGAAGAGCCGACGGGGAAGAAGATCAACATCGAGCGCGCCGAGGAGGCTTTGGCCACCGAGGCCGATGAGATCGCGGTGGCCTGCCCCTTCTGTCTCGTGATGTTGGACGACGGGGTCAAGGAGCTGGGCCGGGACGACGTCCGGGTCCGGGACCTGGCCATGATCCTGGCCGATGGCCTGACAGAGGCGGGGCCCGAGCACGAGGGCCCCGGGAGCAGCTGATCCGCCGCTTCGCCCCCATCCTGCTCCTGATCCTCCTCCTCGTCGCGTGCACCGGAGACGGGGAGAGACCGTCGGCCACCGACGCCCCGGCCACCACCACCACGACGGCACCGACTACTACGACCACGGTCGCCTCCAATATCGCGGTCGAGGCGTTTCGAACCTGTCTCGATGAGAACGGCATCGAGATCGAGGAGATCCCGCTGGACGCCACCGGGCACCCCCGACTCGACCTGGTCATGGCCATGCTCGATTTCGGCGACCCGGCAACGGCCGAGGCGGTCTCTGTCTGCTCCGAGCACCTGGAGACGGGAGCACTCGACATCGGTGACGATGACATCCTGCGCCAGGCAATCCTCGAGCAACTACAGGCCTTCAGCCGATGCATGGTCGACCTGGGGGTGGAGGACTTTCCTGATCCGGTGCCGGGATTCGTCGGGGTCGGCTCCCCGTTCCCGGTGGCGGAGATCCCCTACGCCGACCCCAACTTCGCCAACGCGGTGACCGTCTGCCGGGAGGCTCTCCTCGACACTCTCTCGGGCGTCGACGAGGACTAGTCGGTGCCGATTCGGCCTACGATCAAGGACTGATGACCTCGCACCCGGCGCCCGTCATCTACCCCGACACCGGGGAAGACCAGGACTTCGACCGGCCCTGGCAGGTGATCGTCTGGAATGACCCGGTCAACACCATGTCCTATGTGGTCTATGTGTTCCGCAAGCTCTTCGGGTACGACGAGAGCAAGGCGACGCACCTGATGCTCCAGGTGCACCACGAAGGTCGGGCCACGGTCTCGGACGGCCCCAGGGAGAAGGCGGAGGTCGACTGCTACCGGCTGCACGGGCACGGGTTGTGGGCCACGATGGAGCGATGATGCAACACCGGTTCCGAGCGGCGCGGGGTGGGATCGACGTCGACCTCAGCGTCGACGAGAAGTCGTTCCTCACCGGGCTGCTCGACCTCCTGGCCGGACTGCCCAGGGCGGGGGAGGACCCGGCCTCACAGAGACTTCGGGTCCCGGTGTATCTCGACGATCCCGAGTCGAATGAGGAGTGGTGGCGGTTGATGGGTGAGGAGTTGATGGCCGCTCGCAATGCGGATCGTCGCGTGTTCCAACAGGCTCTCACCGATGAAGGGCCCAGTCATCTCACCGACGAGGAGGCCGACGCCTTTCTCCGGGTGCTCAACGAAGGCCGTTTGGCGCTCGGCGCCCGTTTCGGGCTCGAGGTCGAGGAGGATCATGATCGGCTGCCCGAGGAACAGCGGGAGATCATGGATTACCTGGGATGGTTGCTCGAGGACCTCACGTCCGAGCTGAGCCGGTCGCTCTGAGCGTCCACGCACCCGATGCCGGGAGTAGGTTGGGTGACCGTCGGCGATTCACCGTCAACCCGGGAGATCAATCCGGTCCCAGGGACGGCGGGAGGTGACCGTTGCTTGCAGACCCGATAGCCGAACTGAGAAGCCCGTTCGGTTCGCTCATCTCGGTCTACGTGGATCGCCCCAGCCCCGGAGGCATGACCGCCCTCCTCACCGACCTCTTGCGACCTGTGCGTGAAGCCGCAGAGACCAAGGATCGGTCGGTGCAGAAGTCGGTTCGCAGCGACGCCGAGCGCATCCACGACTATGCCGAGCAACTGGAAGCGGACGGTGCGCCTGCATACGCCATCTTCGCCTCGGACCTGGACGGTCTGTTCACGGTCGAGGCACTGGCATATCCGGTGACCAATGTGTCCTCTCTCGGCCCCCGCCCCTATCTGAGACCCCTGCGTGCGGCGCCCCGAGCACTCCGGGCCGGGGTCCTGGTGGCCGACCGGTCGCAGGCGAGGGTTTTCGTGACGAGCGGTGACTTGGTGGAGGAAGTCGGGGGCCCGCTGATCGCCGACATCGGGAAGTCCAACTACGGGGGCTTCTCCGGATATGAGGAGCACAGTGTCAGGGGGCGAGCCGACGAGGTGTCGACGCGGATGTGGCGCGAGGCGACGGCCATCCTCCTCCAGAAGCACCAGCAACGCCCATTCGACTATCTGGCCATCGGTGGTCACGGTGAGACCGTCGAAGAGATCGGTCGAGCCCTGCATCCCTATCTCGAGCGTCTCTATCGAGCGACCTTCCAGGCGAGCCCGCACACACTGTCGCTCCATTCGATCAGGGTGGAGCTGGCCGAGCAAGCCGAGGAGATGAGACGTCAGCGCGAGAGCGCCCTCGCCGGCCGAGTGTGCGACACCGCATGGAGCGACGGGCTGGCCCTGCTCGGACTCACCCCGGTGCTCTCCGCCTGCAATGCCCAGGCCGTCGACACGATGGTGGTGGCCGGGGAGTTCAAGCGCCCGGGTTCGATCTGCAACTCATGTGGCTTCCTCGCCCGGTCCGGCGATCGCTGCCCGGTTTGCGGGGCTGCCATGTTCGATGTCGACGACATCGTGGCCGCCGGCATGGAGGCCACGGTGGCGGCGGGCGGCCGCGCCCGCCAGATAGTCGTGTCATCGCCGCTCGACGCCTACGGGATTGGGGCCCTCACTCGTTTTCCGCTCCAGCCGTGATTCCGCCGCGCCTCGTCGGTGGCAAGAGCCGAACGGCACCGACCCGGTACTCTTGGCTCATGAGAGAGACGCTGGCCCAGCGTCAGAGTTGGGTCGACCAGGGCAAGAAGGTGGCGAAGGCCACGGTGGTCAAGGCCTACGGCTCGGCGCCGCGCGGCCCGGGATCGCTCATGCTCATCTCCTCCGATGGCGAGATGGAAGGGTCGGTGTCAGGGGGATGCGTCGAGAACGACGTGGTGGTGCGGGCGCTCTCCGTCCTCGAACAGGATGAGCCGGAGCTGGTCACCTATGGGATCGCCGACGACGATGCCTTCGCCGTCGGTCTCGCCTGTGGCGGGACGATCCAGGTCTACATCGAACCGTGGTGACATCGCCGGTTCTCGACGCCACCCGCAAGCTGATCGACGAGGACGCATTCGGTGTGGTGGTCACGGTGATCGCCGGGCCCGACCCGGGGGCGAAGGCGGTGCTCGACGCCCGGGGGGAGGTTCTCGGCGGCGGTCTTCCCGATAGTCTGTCGGACAAGGCGCGAGCGGATGCGGCGGTCCTGATGGCCCGAGAGAAGAGCACCACTCTGGCCTATGGGGACGAGGAGCTGTTCTTCGAGGTGCTGACACCTCGCCCGCGTCTGTTCGTCTTCGGTGCGGTCCACATCGCCCAGGAGCTGGTCCAACACGCCAGCCTCCTCGGGTTCCATACCATCGTCGCCGATCCTCGGCCCGCCTTCGTCACGAAAGACCGCTTCCCCGAGGCGGACGAGTTGAGGGTGGGCTGGCCGCACGACGTGGTGGACGCCTCGTCGTTCGATGCCCGCACGTTCGTGGTGGTCCTCACCCATGACCGCCGGTTCGAAGATCCCTTGTGGCCCCTTCTGCTCCCCACGGATGTTCGCTACATCGGCGCCATGGGGTCGGCCAAGACCAGCGCCTCACGTCGGGACCGTCTTCGCGCTTCGGGCTTCACCACGGATCAGGTCGATCGCATCCACGGGCCGATCGGGCTCGACATCGGCTCCACGTCCGCCGGTGAGGTGGCGATCGCCATCCTGGGCGAGATGATCTCGGTGCGGTACCGGCACGATGAGGAGCCCCGGCTCGAAGGTCGCCCGGTTCGGCTCTGATGTCCACCGCCGCCGTCGTGCTCGCCGCCGGTGCCTCCCGACGTCTGGGACGGCCCAAACAGCTCGAGCCGTGGGGGGACACGAACCTTCTCTCCCATGTCGTGGCCCGAACCCGCGAATTCCCGGTCGAGGAGGTATGGGTGGTGCTCGGTCATGATTACGAGAAGATCCTCGCTGAGACCGACTTCGGGGATGCCGGGGTCATCGAGAACCCGGAGTGGGCGGAAGGCATCGCCTCCTCGATTCGTGTCGCCCTCGATGCGCTGACCCGTCTCTCCCGATGCGATCGGGCGCTGATCGTGATGGGCGACCAGCCATCGGTGACCGTCGAGGTGGTGGAGGAGCTGATGGCCTCACACGAGAAGGCCGACAAGCCCGTGAGCGTCCCCAAATACCGGTACAGCTGGGGGAACCCGGTCCTGGTCGATCGGTCGCTGTGGCCCCGTCTCATGTCGCTGGAAGGGGACGAGGGGGCGCAGAGACTGTGGCAGGCCCACCCGGAATGGGTGAACGAGGTCTGGTTCTCCGACCTCTCTCCCCGCGATGTCGACACCGAGACCGACATCGACGAATTACGACCCAAGCACCCTGGTTCGAGTTGACTCGTTCGGTCTAGAGTCGAGCCGTCTGATTTCTGGCATGGCATAGAAGGGGCACATGGCTCGGATCGATCAGGTGGCAGGCATCAGCCACAAGGACGCCACCAGACTTCGCAAGGCAGGAGTACGAACGAGCAACGGTCTGATCGAGGCAGCCGCCGACCGAAAGGGTCGGAACGAGCTCGCTGCCGCCACCGGCATCGATCCCAGGGACATCCAGCAATGGGTCAACCACAGCGACCTGTTGCGGGTCAAGGGCGTCGGGGCGGAGTACGCCGAGCTCCTCGTCGCTTCCGGCGTCGACACCCTCCGGGACCTGCGACGTCGCAACCCGACCGCCCTCCTCGCCAAGATCATCGGTCTCAACGGCAGCGCCAGGGTCGTGCAGCGTCTCCCCACCGAGTCGATGGTCGAAGTCTGGATCGAGGCGGCCAAGGACCTCGACCCGAGCAGCTGAGTACCGGGTTCTGAGTAACGGGTTTCGAGCCCGATACCACGACCCATGCATCGGAAAGGGCCCCGAGGGGCCCTTTCCGGTTCGCTAGGAAGCCTTGTCGGCCGGAGCCGACGGGGTCTTCGCAGAGCTCGTCTTCGCTGCGGAAGACCTCGTGGTCTTGGCAGCGGAGTTCTTGGTGGTGCCGGTCTTGGCCGCAGGCTTGGGGGCGGCAGGCTTCTTGGCAGGAGCCTCGGCCGACTCGGTCTCGACCTTCTCGGCGGCCTTCTCGGGCCGGAAGGAGGTCCTCCACGTGGCCAGCATCTCCTCGAGCTGGTCCCGCAACTTGCTGACCTGCTCCTTGGCCTGGTCGAGGTCGACCTTCGAGGTGATCTCATCCACGACCTTGCCGTCTGTGATCCGGCCGACGACCTTCTCACCCTCGACGGCCCACTTGTCGATCGCCTTCTCGGCGGCCTGCCCGTAGCCGGTGGCTTCCTCGCTGAGCTTGGAGCGGAGGTCGCTGACCTTGTCGCCGACCTTGCGGGCCGCGACGACCGGGGCACCGACGGCGGCGTACAGAACGCTCTTCGTCTTCATTGTCACTCCTGTTCGGTGTGCTTGATCGATGATCCATTCGAATGGATCAACGCTTGGTACATGTCGAGCAGCACCCTCTTCTGGCTCAGGCTGAGAAGCCTGTCGGCGTCGATTGCCTCGAAGAACGTCGGCGACTCCAGCTCCTGGTCGATGAGACCCGCCCTGGAGTAGAGCGTGTTCGCCGAGATCTCGAGGGCTCGCGACAGCCGGCTGAGGATCTCGGCAGAAGGCTTGCGGATCCCACGCTCGATCTGGGACAGATACGGGTTGGAGATCCCGGCTCGCTCCGCCAGCCGACGGAGCGAGAGATTGGCTCTCTCCCGCTGCTGTCGGATGAATTCCCCGAGGTCGGTGTGCTTGCTCTCGTTCACTGTTTGCAAGCTTAGGGCAAGCTGCTTGCTATTGCAAGCAAACGCTAGCAAAGGGGGTCAGATGAGGGCAGTCCCCACCGCATCGCCGATGAGGAAGGCGATCACCCCGCCCACGCCGGCGATGACCATGTTCTCCAGACCCGAGGTCAACCAGCTGTGCCTTGCCACCTTCGCCTTGACCACTCCGACCACGAAGAGCCCGCCCAGGGCGAGCACCGTGGCCCAGGCCAGGGCGACACTGACCCGGTCGAAGACGACGAAGGGGACGATGGAAGGGAGTGATCCGAGCAGGAACAGAACACCCGAGGCGATCATGGCCCGATAAGGCGAGCGCCGCTCGGAGTCGACGAAGCCGAACTCGAGTGCCTTCATGGCGTTGAGGATGGCGTCGTCGGAGCGGTCGAAGGCGGCCACCACCATCTCGACGTCCTGCTCTCTCAGACCCATGTCCCCGAACATCTCCCTGAGTTGGTCGAGCTCCTGCTGGCGGTGGTCCCTGATGTGGACCCTCTCCAGCTTGAGCTCGGCCTCGAGCACCTGGTCCTGCGACTTGGTGGCCAGATACTCGCCTGCCGCCATCGATATCGCCCCGGCCAGGGACCCGGCCAGGGCGGTGAGCAGGACCTGACCCGTGTCGAGACCACCGCCGACGACCCCGACGACGAGAAGGAACATCGACACCAGACCGTCGTTGACGCCGAGGATGATGTCCCGCCAGTACTGCCGGGTCTCGCCGATGTGAGGCTCGTAGGGCGCCGCGCCTGGACGTGTCTGTCGCTCGGTCGTCACCTTGGGGATGCTAACAACCGGAGCCGGAATGCTCTCCCGGTCAGAGACCCTCGACCAGGCCCAGCACCGCGGCGACTCCGGCCTTCACCCCGAACCCGATGGTCCCCTCGTCGAGGACGAAACCCGGAGAGTGGAGATCGGCTCCCTTTCCCGAGGACCCGAGCCGGAGCAGTGCTCCCGGCGCCACCGCCAGGTAGTTGGCGAAGTCCTCGCCACCCATCGAAGGCTCAGTTGGGGCCACCGTCTCCGCTCCCAGGTACTGCGAGATGCCGGCGGTCGACGCCTGGACCACGGCGTGGTCGTTGACGACCGGCGGGATCGCCTGGAGGTAGTCCAGGGTGTACCCGGCGCCCGACCAGGCCATGAGGCTGCCGATGGCCTTGTCCATCAGGCCGGGGAGAGCCTCCCAGAGACTGCGATCGAGAGTGCGGGCCGTTCCCTGCAGCTCGACCCGGGCCGGTATCACGTTGGCGGATCGACCCCCCTGGATCGACCCGAAGGCCACGGTCAGCGTGCTTCGGGCGTCGACCGTGCGCCGGAGGACCCCGGGCAGCTCATGGACGAGACGGGCGGCATCGGCGATGAGGTCGACCGTCTGGTGGGGTCGGGCGGTGTGCCCGCCGGGCCCATCGAGGACCACGGTGAACTTGTCGGCGCTGGCGGTGATGGGCCCCACCCGGCTCCCGACCTTGCCCGTCTCCAGGGAGGGGTCGACATGGAAGGCGAGGATCCCCTTGAGACCGTCGGCCAGTCCCTCCTCGACGTATTGCGCCGCCCCACCGGGAAAGGCCTCCTCGGCCGGCTGGAACAGGAACCGCACCCCGGTGGGAAGGCCGAGCCGGTGCAAGGCGACGGCGATCCCGAATGCGATGGCGGCGTGGGCGTCGTGCCCGCAAGCATGCATCCAGCCCGGGTTCTGGGAACGTGGTGCGTTCTCGTCGGGCTCGATGATGGGAAGGGCGTCGAGATCGGCCCGAAACCCCACCCGCGGCTCGGGGCCGAGGTCAAGCCAGAGACCGGTCCCGGGACGCCTGTCGTGGTAGCCGATTCCGTTCTCGTCGAGCGAGGCGGCGATCAGCGCTGTCGTCTGGTGCTCCTCGTAGGCGGGCTCGGGGTGTCGATGGAGGAGACGGCGCAATTCGACCGCCCGGGGGAT
>JBOGET010000088.1:0-67136 GCA_050741975.1 Acidimicrobiia bacterium | reverse complement strand
TTCCATGACCGGCTAACGCCTCATATGGCGCTACGTACCTCAGGTAGGCGCAGGGTCCTCCTCGGCCTGATGGGTCTTCTGCTGATCGCGGCCTGTGGTGGTGAGGGTGGTGGTGAGACCGTGTCGGGTGACGATGTCGTTGTTCGCATGTTCGACAACCGTTTCGAGTTCACCGAGATCCGGATCCCGGTCGGCGGAACGGTCGGATTCGTCGGCGCCGGCCGCAACCCGCACAATGCTGTGGCTGCCGACGGCTCATGGTCGACCGAAGACGCGTTCGGCAGTCTCGAGCAACTCGAGGGCGATGAGGCGGTCCTCACCTTCGGCGCACCAGGCGAGTATGTCTTCTTCTGCACCTTCCACGGCAACGCCGAGGGCGATGGCATGGCGGGCACTCTGATCGTGGGGTCGTCGGACGAATGAGCAAGGGCTGGCTCCTCCTCCTGGCGGGAACGGCACTAACGCTCTCCGGCTGCGCCGGGCCACCGTCGGGCGAGCCCTCGCCGGCAGCACTCGGCGACCCCGCCACCGATTCCCCCTCCGAATGGTCGGGGGCGACCCTGCGCGTCCCGCAGGACTACCCGACGATCCAGTCGGCGGTCGATGCCTCCGGCCCCGGCGATCTGATCCTGATCGATCGCGGGACCTATCGGGAGGGGGTCCAGGTCGAGACTCCCGGCTTGACCCTGCGCGGGGTCGATCGCAACGAGGTGGTGATCGATGGCGAGTTCGAGCGCCCGAACGGGGTCAGCGTGCTATCTGCCGACGGGGTCGTGGTCGAGAACATGACCGCCATCAACAACACCTCGAACGGGTTCTACTGGGGCGGGGTGCGTGGCTACCGGGGGTCGTACCTGACCGCGGTGAACAACGCGGTGTACGGCCTCTATGCCTTCGACTCGAGTGACGGGCTCTTCGAGCACACGTATGCCTTCGGCTCACCAGACGCCGGGTTGTACATCGGGCAGTGCGACCCATGTCAGGCGACGATCACCGACTCGATCTCGGAGTGGAACGGCCTGGGCTACTCGGGGACCAACGCCTCGTCGGATCTCTACATCGTCAACTCGGTGTTCCGCCACAACGTGGCCGGGGTCGCCCCCAACACCCTGGACGGAGAGCTGCTGCCGCCGTTCCACAACGTGAGCATCGTGGGGAACCTGGTCCATGACAACGGGAATGTCGACGCCCCGGCCCTTGCATTCGAGTGGGGGGCACAAGGGAACGGGATCCTCCTCGCCGGCGGCGGCGACTCCTTGGTGGCGCGAAACCGGGTCTTCAACCACCCGCAGAGCGGGATCGCCATCTTCCCCATGCTCGATGCCAACTTCTACATGTCCTTCGACCACCACGTCGTGGGGAACATCGTGGAGGGCTCCGGTCTTGCCGATCTGACCCTGGGCGGCCCGGCCACTTCGGGCAACTGCTTCGAGGACAACGAGCACGACACGTCGTTGCCCGCGGCCTTGGAGCTGAAACAGCCGTGCGAAGGCATCCGTCTCCCCGCATTGTTCGAGATCGGGTCGACCACGGCCCAGCTCGGACGTCTCTTCGAGAGTGGCCGCGGGCTCCAGCCCGAGGTCGACATCACGACGTTGCCCGACCCCGAGCCCCAGCCCGGGATGCCGGATCCCCTGGATGCGCCGGCGAGGCCGGCCGTCGACGTCTTCAACTCTTCCAGTCCCGACCTCGACGGCATCACCACCCCGGCGATGCCGCCGGCCTGGAGGTCACCCAGCAGAAAGGAATCAACCTCATGGGAGTCAGCTTCGCCTCGGCGGCCGGGGTGTTCTTCGGTCTCTACGCCTACGTGCTCCCCCTGGTCCTCTACACCTCATGGGTGGTGCTCGCCCTCTGGGATCTGTCACGGCGGGAAGACCTGAGTCGGTGGAAGGTGGTGGCGTGGATGGCCGCAGTGTTGATCGTCCCCTTTCTGGGCGTGATCGCGTACTACATCATGGGGAGGAGCTCGATACCGGTCTGGCAGCGCTGGGTATTCATGGCCGGGGGAATGCTGGTCTATGTCCTGTTCCTCGGTCTGGGGATGGTCGTCGGTGGGATCGTCTGATCGATGACCGACGGTCTGTGCCGACGTGGGCCCATGACCGAGCTCGTCGTCGTGTGACCCGGATAGGGCTATCGACCTGTGATCACACACCAAAATGCGGCCGATTCATAAGATGACAAGAAACCGGAGGGTCAGGGAATGCCCTGACCCGGATGATCGGCAGGGTGTGACATGAACTATCCGCTGCTCTATCTGGAACATCTCAGCCCTCGGGACGTCGAGTTGCTGGCCCGAACCGCCGGGCTCGACGCCCCCGAGCTGAAACGGCTGATGTTGGAGCGACCCGAGGTCATCGATCAGCTGCTGGCTTCCCGTAGTCTCTTCGATACGGTCTTCGACCCGTCTCATGACCTGCTCGACCCCGGGGCTTCGACGTTCCTCGCCTTCGGGGTCCTGGTCAACCGGTCGGCGAGCGACCTGCAGAGCACCAGTCACGTGTCCGAGTGGTCGGCGCCGGGCAAACGTCTGCCGGTATTCGACGTCGAGCCGTTGCGTGGGTTCCTGGATGACGGGCTCCGTCGCTACTTCCTCATCGAGTTCCTCAATTCATTCACCACCGTGGCGAGCGGCAGCTACCTGGTGCGGACCAGACACGGGTACCGGCGTCGTCGTTTCAGTGAGTTGGACCTGACTCGGCTCGCCGAGATGGTGGACCTTCTGCCACCTGCCGAACGCCCTGGTGGCTATCGGCGTCTGGGCGACGTGGCCCTTTTCCTGAGCGGTGTCTTCCCCGACCATGCGGCGAGCCATCCGCTGCCGGCAGCCCAACGGGAGCGGTTGGCCCGGTCTGCCGCCATCCGGCCCATCGACGCGATTGCCGAGTACGGGGGCTTGAGATTCCTCGATGCGGCAGGGGCCGGGTGGTACCACAGGGCTGCCGAGGAGGCGGAGGTCGAGGTCGGCAACGGGTCGACGTTCCTCCGGGTCGTGGCCGAGCGGTTCGGCGAGGCCCGTCGCATCCTCAACTTCATGGCCGATCGTTACCTGTTTGGTCGCCGGCTCGGGTTGGTCGGGGACTCCGGCTGATAGACGGGGCCGGTTCCTTGGTTCGGTAGCTTCCTCCTGGCCGGTATGTCGAGATCGTCACCTTCGGACTTGACCCGGGGGGTTGCCTACTGGGTCATCGTCGTGTCCCTGCTCGTCCTCGGGTTCGTCTCGCTCTTCACCATCGGTCGTGCCTTCTGGCTGGTGGCAGTGGCGATGATCGTTCTCAGCCCCTTCCGGTCCAGGCCACGAGTGTGGTGGTCGGGTATGGCGCTGGTGGCCGGATACCTGATCGGGCATGCCGCCATCGCCCCCTGGGGATGCTCCCAGTCGGAGACTTTCGACCCGGTGACCGGACTGGCTGAGGCAGCTCCGATCGTGTGCCGGAGCCTGACCGGGATCGAGTACAGCGGTGCCGACGGCTTCGACCCGAGCAGCACAGCGGGTGTGATCGCCGGGGTAGTGCTCGGAGTGGCGGCCGCAGTGGCCGTCTGGGCCCGTGTCGGCGCACGCCAAACCGTTCGCGGCGATCGACCATCCTGATCGTGTGGTCGCATGACATGTCCCGCGATCTCTACGATTCCCGGCGATCGGCCGCAAGGAGGACCGGATGATCTTCGACTTCTTCAGTGACCTGAACTGGCTCGCCGTCGTGGTGGCGACGGCCGCCTGGTTCGTGTTCAGCGCCATCTGGTATTCGGTGCCGCCCCTGAGCAAGGCATGGCAGAAGGCGGCGAGGGTGGACATGACCGCCGAGGGCGGCCCCTCGTTGGCCGCGCTGTTCATCCCGACCCTCATCGGGTACTTCGTGACCACCATCGTGATCGCGTTGATCGCCCGTGGCATCGGCGCCACGGAGGTAGTGGACGGCGTGGTGCTGGGCCTGGTTCTCGGAGTCGGATTCGGCGTGGTCAGCGCCCTGGTCAACCAGCTCTACGAGCAGAAGGGTGGTTCCTACTGGCTGATCAACGGGGTGAACGCCATCATCGCCTACGTCATCGCGGCCGTCATCGTCACCGTCTGGGTCTGAGCCCCGGTCGCTTCAATCGAGGCTCAGCTCCTCGATCACGCCGGCCCTGATCCAAAACCCGCGCAGCTCGCCGGGGGCGGCGATCAGGTACATCCAGCCTGGCTCGAGCGCGGTCCGGACGTCGGTCACGGAGGGCACTGCCGGCCCCGCGGGGTGGGAGTGAAAGACACCGGCGATCTCCCAGCCCATGGACTCGGCGTGGGCCAGAGCGTGGAAGTGCTCGTCGGGGTCCACCGTGTAGCCGACCGGCGAGGGGGCGACATTGGAAAGGGGGTAGGCAAAGGTGATTCGGCCCTTCTCGTCGGCGGCGAGCAGCCCGCAGCACTCGTTGGGGGCGCAGTTGTCGGCATGGACCAGAATCGCCCGCCGGATCTGGTCAGGGAGCCGGACCCGCTCGCCACCCCCGTCGTAATTGGGAGCCACAGGCGTCATATGCGGACCTCTGCCAATTACGAGGGAGGACGGTCGACGTTCCCCGCCGGGCGGCAGAAGAGGTCGTAGTCGACGAGCATCGGCGGTTTGTCGGGCTCGGCGCAGGCGGGGCACCCCGGGTCCCGGCCGATGCTCACGGTGTTGAACTCCTCTTCGAGGGCATCGTAGATCAGAAGTCTCCCCGTGAGTGGCTCACCCAGACCGAGCAGCAGCTTGATCGTCTCCATCGCCTCGATCGATCCGATGATCCCCGGAAGCACGCCGAGCACCCCGGCCTCGGCACAGGAGGGGGCCAGCTCCGGGGGCGGTGGCTCGGGGAATAGACATCGATAACAAGGTCCCTGGTAGGGGTCGAAAACCGAGACCTGACCTTCGAATCTGAAGATGGAGCCATGGACCACGGGCACTCGCAGATGCAGTGAGGCGTCGTTGACCAGGTAGCGGGTGGCGAAGTTGTCGCCGCCGTCGAGCACGACGTCGTAACCAGCCATGATCCTCAGGGCGTTGTCGGCTGTGAGCCGCTCGTTGTGGGTGACCACCTTGACGTCCGGATTGAGTGCAGAGAGAGTCTCCCGGGCGGACTCCGTCTTGGGCATCCCGATCCGATCGAGGTTGTGCAACACCTGTCTCTGCAGGTTGGTGCTGTCGACGACGTCGTCGTCGACGATTCCGATCGTGCCGACACCGGAGGCGGCGAGGTAGAGGGCGGCCGGCGAGCCGAGACCCCCGGCACCGATGAGCAACACCTTCGATTCGAGGAGACGGGTCTGTCCCTCCTCACCGACCTCGGCGAGGAGGACATGTCTCGAGTAGCGGTCCCTCTGCTCGGCGCTCAGCCCTTGGCCCGTGGCCCAGGGACGGCCTTCGGTCTTCCAGCGATCGAACCCGCCGGCCAACGAGGAGACGTTCTCATAACCCATCTCCCTGAGGCTGACCGCGGCCAGAGCGGAGCGCCCGCCCCCGGCGCAATAGACGACCACGGCCTGCGAGGTGTCGGGGACGACACGTGCGATCTCACGCTCCAGCAGACCACGGGGCACGAGCCGCGCCCCGAGGATGGCACCTTGCTCGTGCTCCCCGGTCTCGCGCACGTCGATGACCACCACTTCGGCCAGCCTCGGCTCCAGATGCTCGGGCAGGATCTCCTCGATCTGCCTCTTGGCCCGCTTGACGAGGTCGCGATAGGAGGTCATCGGTGGGCGTGGGCCGGGTCCGGGGCCTCGGAGTCGATCTCGTATCTCTCGAAGGCGTCCGGGACGACTGTCTTGGGCATGAGCCCCTCGCCCGCCAACGTGGACAGGGTGGCGGCCACGATGTGCCCGGTATCGACCTCAAAGAACCGGCGGAGCGCCCTGCGGGCATCGGATCGCCCGAACCCATCTGTGCCCAGGGGCACGAAACGACCAGGGACCCAGCGTGATATCTGATCGGGCACGAGCTTCATGAAGTCGGTCACTGCGATCACGGGCTTCTCCGCATCGGAGAGGAGACCGGTGATCTGCGGGACCCGGGGTGTCTCGTTCGGATGGAACCGGTTCCAGCGTTCCACACCCAGCGCCTCCTCCCGGAGTCTCTTGTAGGAGGTGGCCGACCACAGCTCGGCGCTCACGTCATAGTGCTCCGCCAGGTCTTCTGCCGCCTGGCGGGCGGCGAGGTTGGCCGAGCCGGAGAAGAGGATGGCGACCTTGGGCCCGGTCACGTCGGCGCCGTCGGCCCATTTGTAGAGACCGTCGACGATGCCCTGCTCCACGCCGTCGGGTCGTGGTGGCTGGGGGTAGTTCTCGTTGTACAGGGTCAAGTAATAGAAGACGTCCTCCGGGCTCTTCCCGTACATCCGCTTCAACCCGGCTTCGACGATGGTGCCCACCTCGTAGGCAAAGGCGGGGTCGTAGGCCTCACAGACCGGGACCGAAGTGGCAAGCACGAGGCTGTGACCGTCCTGATGCTGGAGACCCTCCCCCTCGAGCGTGGTGCGCCCCGCGGTCGCTCCCAAGAGGAAGCCTCGGACCCGGGAGTCGGCCGCCGACCAGATCAGGTCGCCCACCCGCTGAAAGCCGAACATCGAGTAGAAGATGAAGAAAGGCACCATCGGAACCCCGCGGATGGCGTATGAGGTGCCGGCGGCGATCCAGGATGCCATGGACCCGGCTTCGGTTATCCCCTCCTCGAGGATCTGCCCGCTTTGGCTCTCCGCGTAAGAGAGGAGCATCGAAGCGTCCACCGGCTCGTAGAGCTGGCCCTTGGAGGCATAGATCTTCAACTCCCTGAACAGCGAGTCCATGCCGAAGGTCCTCGCCTCGTCGGGCACGATAGGGACCACGTGCTTACCAAAGCCCTCGGAGCGGGCCAGACCGCGCAGCAACCGGGTGAAGGCGGTCGTGGTCGAGGCCGCGACCTTCCCCGAGCCGGCATAGACCTCATGGAAGGTCTCTGCAGCAGGCAGGGTCAGGGTGTTGGGCCGGACTACCCGATTGGGGAGGAACCCACCCAGCTCCTCACGTCGGGCATGGAGATACTCGTGCTCGGGGGTGCCCGGCCCGGGACGGAAGTAGGGCGGGACCTTGTCACCTTCCAGAGCCTCCTCGGGGATCTCGTTCTCCAGGCTCAACCTGGTCCGGAGACCCATGAGCTGTTGGTTGGTCATCTCCTTTATCTGATGGGTGGCGTTGCGCCCCTCGACGTCGGGCCCGAGGGTCCACCCCTTGATCGTCTTGGCCAGGATCACGGTCGGTCTGCCGTTGTCGAGCTCGGTGGCGACCTTGTAGGCGGCGTAGATCTTCTCGTAGTCGAGACCGCCCCGGCGCAGGGCCCAGATCTCGTCGTCGCTCATCTCGGCGACCATCTCCTTGGTGCGGGGGTCCTTGCCGAAGAAGTGCTCCCGCACATAGGCCCCATTCTCTGCCTTGTATCGCTGGTACTCGCCGTCCACGGTGGTGTTCATCACGTTGATCAGCGCACCCTCGTCGTCACGTGCGAGCAGGGCGTCCCAACCCGAGCCCCAGATCACCTTGATGACGTTCCACCCCGCGCCGCGGAACACCGATTCGAGCTCGGTGATGATCTGGCCGTTGCCCCGCACCGGGCCGTCGAGACGCTGCAGGTTGCAATTGACGACCCAGGTCAGGTTGTCCAGCCCTTCTCGTGCGGCGAGCGAGATCGCACCCAGGGTCTCCGGTTCGTCGACCTCGCCGTCGCCGATGAACGACCACACCCTCGACTGCGAGGTGTCGTCCATCTCGCGGTTGTGGAGGTACTTGTTGAACCGCGCCTGATAGATCGAGTTGATCGCGCCCAGTCCCATCGAGACCGTCGGGAACTCCCAGAAATCGGGCATGAGCCGGGGATGGGGATAGGAGGAGAGGCCATCGCCATCGATCTCGAACCGGAAATTGTCGAGGTGCTTCTCGTCGAACCTGCCCTCGAGAAAGGCTCGGGCATAGATCCCTGGGGCAGCGTGGCCCTGCATGTAGACGTGGTCGCCCCCTCCCGGGGCGCCCTTTCCCCGGAAGAAGTGGTTGAAACCGACCTCGTAGAGTGTGGCCGACGAGGCGAAGGTGGAGAGATGCCCGCCGATCCCCTTGGACCGGTGGTTGGCCTTGATCACCATGACCGCCGCGTTCCATCGGACGAAGCGCCTGATGCGACGCTCGATGTCGGGGTCACCGGGGAACTCGGGCTCTTCCTCGGGAGGGATGGTGTTGATGTAGGGCGTGGTCAGCGCACCGGCGATCCCGACATTGTTCTCATGAGCCCGTTCCAGCAGCTTGGCCACGAGATATTTGGCCCGGTCCGGTCCCTGCTCGGTGACCACCGCATCGAGGGAGTCGAGCCACTCCTGGGTCTCGACCGGGTCGGAGTCCGCCATCTGATGGACGTATTCGTCTCCGAGAGTCCGGCTCAAATCGCCTGCCATGAGGCCAATCCTAGTTAGTGCCCGTGTTTCTCCACCCAGGAGCGAAGCGATGTTGGGGGAGGTGGCCCGAAGGGCTGGAGGGGGTCTTTGCCGGCCAGGGCCATCAGACCCCGACTGCGGGGCGTTCGGCCGGCACCAGCCAGTTCCTGGCCACTTCGACGAAGCGAAGTGGGGCGTCCATCTGCGGGGTGTGGCCCGTGTCGCTCATCTGGACCAGGTCCCATTCGGGTCGGAGTGAGCAGAGCCATTCGACTGCGGTCGGGGAGACGATGTGATCGGACAACCCCTGGACGACCAGGGTCGGTGCCCGGATCGCCTCGATCATCGCGCAGAATACGGAGCGCCGGGCATAGAGGGCGGCGATCGAGGTAGCGGTCCTCGCCGTGGCATATTCCGCCCAGGGCAGGAGCTTGCGGACCCGGGCCATCTCCCGAGAGTCCTCGATCAGCTCCATCGGCACCCGACCCGGCTTGTGGGTGACCATGGCCAGGGTCTTTCGCACCAGTTCCTCGGGACTGTTGCTGCGGATGAAGTGGCGTCCGTAGATCTCTCCGAGCAGTGGGGTCGCCTGGATGGCGAGACGGATCACTGTCGGCCAGTCGAGCCGCGGGTCTGGTAGCAACGGCGGCGTGGCGGGCGAGACCAGCATCAGTCGCTCGACCAGATCGGGGCGATGGGCGGCGATCATCTCCGAGAGGAGCCCGCCCGTCGAGTTGCCGATCAAGGTGAAAGGGCCATTCATGGTCTCGAGATAACCGACCACAGAATCGCGGTGTGTGACGAGGCGGAAGTCGGGGCGCGGCGGTGTCAGCCCGAAACCGGGGAGATCGATGGCCCTGACCCGTCCGGTTTCGGCCAGCGAGGGGGCGACGGCGTTCCAATTGAGGGTGGACCCGCCAAGCCCGTGGATCAGGACCAGGTTGGGGCCGGAGCCACCGAAGTCGACTTCGTGGACCAGTCCCTGAGGAGTCTCGACGTATGAGCCCACGGCCGGAGGCTACCCGAGGCCTGTCTTACACTGAACGAGTGCGACTGCTTCTCGTCTCCACCTACGAACTAGGACGCCAGCCGGTCCATCTCGCCTCCCCGGCCGCGGCCCTCCGGCTGGACGGCATCGAGGTGAGCACCGTCGATCTGGCGGTTGAGGACTGGGATGTCTCCTCACTCGATGGGGTCGACGCCGTCGCCTTCTCGGTCCCGATGCACACCGCGATGCGTCTGGCCGTCTCGGTGGCCCGTAACGTGCGTCGGGAGCGGCCGCACCTCCCCATCGCCTTCTATGGTCTGTATGCCTCCGTGGGAGAGGAGCGCACCCTCGGCGAGATTGTGGACGCCCTAATCGTCGGCGAATACGAGCCGGGTCTCGTCGCCTGGGCCCGGGAGATCGGGAACGGAGCCGCCCCCGCCGGGGTCAGACGCCACACGGGCCCATCCCGCTTCCTCCGGCCCGACCGGTCCGGTCTGCCCTCACACGACAGCTACGCCCGGCTCGAGTGGCTGGGGGAGGCTCGTCTCGCCGCGGCGGTAGAGGCGTCACACGGGTGCCGGCACCGTTGCCGTCACTGCCCCATCCCCGTGCTCTACGACGGCAGGATGCGGGTGGTCGGAGCCGGTCCGGTCCTGGCCGACATCGACCAGCTCGCCGCCGACGGCATTCAACACATCACCTTCGGCGACCCGGACTTCCTCAACGCCCCCCGCTATTCCCTCGACTTGTTGAGGGAGGCTCATGCCGCCCATCCCTCGCTGACGTTCGACGTGACGGCGAAGGTGGAGCATGTCCTGGCGCACGCCTCGCTGTTGCCGGAGATGGCTGCCCTCGGCGTCCTCTTCGTCGTCAGCGCCTTCGAGAGCACCGACGACCGCACGCTGGGGGTACTCGACAAGAATCACACCGCCACCGGAATGTCCGAGGCGGTGTCGGTGCTCCGGTCGGCAGGCATCCACGTCAGACCGACCTGGCTTCCCTTTTTCCCCTGGACCACGCCCGCGCACCTGGTGGACCTGGTTGCGTTTCTCGACCACCATCTGTTGTGGTCGGCGACAGACCCGGTGCAGCTCGCCATCAAGCTCCTGATCCCACCAGGATCGCTCCTCGAGACCCATCCGGCGGTGATGCCCCATCTCACGAGATACGAGCCGGAATCACTCACCTGGTCCTGGCAGTTCGAAGACGCCCTGACAGGGCGATTGCACGACGAGCTCGACTCGATCGCCGCCGAAGGCTCGGACTGCGGGGCGGAGGCCTGGGACACCTTGGCCCTCATGCGGGACCGGATCGGGGCCATGACCGGGGTGGGGCTTCAGGTCATGCCCGACTCCCCGCCGACTCCCCGCCTCACCGAGAGCTGGTTCTGCTGCGCCGAGCCGACCGGGGCACAGGCGGCCGTGGTCGGACTGAGCATCGGTAGGGTGCCGCTCGCATCTACGTAGAGGAGCGTCATGCCGACCGTGTTGGTGGCCAACGGCCTGAGCAAGAGCTTCGGCGACCTGGTCGCGGTCAACGGGGTCAGCTTCGAGATCGCGGAGGGTGAGACCTTCGGGCTGCTCGGCCCCAACGGGGCGGGCAAGACCACTACGATCTCGATGGTCGCCGGGCTGCTCGAGCCGAACAGCGGCTCGGTCCAGGTGGCCGGGACCTCGATCCGCAGCAATTCCACCGCGGGAAGAGCCGATATCGGGCTCGTCCCCCAGGAGCTGGCCATCTATCCCGACCTCACCGCAGCCGAGAACCTGCGCTTCTTCGGCAGGCTCTACGACATGTCCGGGGACGGGCTGTTCCGCAGGGTCGAGGAGGTCCTGGAGGTCATCGGTCTCACCGATCGCCGGGACGACCTGACCAAAGAGTTCTCCGGAGGGATGAAGCGGAGGCTCAACATCGGCATCGGTCTCCTCCATCGCCCGCGTCTGCTGATTCTCGACGAGCCGACCGTCGGCGTCGACCCCCAATCACGGAACGCGATACTCGAGTCGGTCGAGGATCTCTCCGGCGAGGGCATCGCCGTGCTCTACACCACCCACTACATGGAGGAGGCGGAGCGCCTGTGTGATCGGGTGGCCATCATCGACGAAGGGGTGGTCCAGGCCGAGGGCACCCGGCGCGAGCTGGTATCGCTGGTCGGCGAGAAGGACCGGATCAGTGTGACCGGCACGGGTGACCTTGCCGAAGTCGCCAGGATCGCCTCCGGTCTCGCTGGCGTGTTCGGTGCCAGCACATCGGATCATGGTGTCGAGGTGCTGGCTGCGAATGCTTCTTCGCTCCTCCCGGATCTGATGGCCTGCTTCGCCTCGAGCGGGGCCACCATCACCGGAGTGGAGATCTTCGAGCCGAATCTCGAGGCGGTGTTCCTGCACCTCACCGGCAAGGCTTTGCGCGACTAGTGGTGGGCCGACGATGAGCGCTGCGACCCGGATCGCGGGAAAAGACCTCAAACTGCGTCTTCGGGACCGCTCGGCGTTCGTCATCGGGATCGTTGCCCCTCTGGCG
Organism: Acidimicrobiia bacterium; assembly: GCA_050741975.1. GTDB lineage: Bacteria > Actinomycetota > Acidimicrobiia > Spongiisociales > ZC4RG35 > JARDZU01. Next base: position 55,222 of record JBOGET010000088.1, on the reverse strand, counting down.
CTGGCCTATATCTTCCACCTCATATTCGGCAACGCCTTCGTGTCCGAGACACTGGACCTCCAGATCGGGCTCGTCGATCTCGACGACACACAGATCTCGCAATCACTGGGCCAGGTGCTCGGGGAGATCGAGTCCGAAGGGATCCTCGTCGTCACCGACTACGAGGACGTCGGCTCGGGCGAGGCTGCGATGGACGGGGGAGAGATAGGCGCCTTCATCGTGCTCGGCCCGGGACTGGGCGAGGCCGCCCTCACCGGGAGCCCCTTCACCATCCAGGTGGTGGGCGACGTCGACAGCCCGACCACGACCCAGGTGGCCGGCTCCATCGGCTCGGAGTTCGGGTCCGGGATCGGGCAGGCCCAGCTCTCGGTGGCCACGGCCATCGCCCTGGGTGATGGCCCGCCCCCGGACGAGGCCGTCGCCTGGGGTCAGGAGGCTGCCCAGCGACCGCCGGCCTTCAGCTTCGTCGACAGCTCCGCGCAAACCCGCCAGCTCGACGCCTCGACCTTCTTCGCCGCCGGGATGGCGGTGTTCTTCCTCTTCTTCACGGTTCAGTTCGGCGTCCTCGGCCTGCTCGAAGAGGAGCGGGAGGGGACCCTCGCCCGTCTCATGGCCGCACCCATCGGCCATGCCAGCGTGGTAGCGGGCAAGGCCATCCTCTCATTCGCCCTCGGCCTCATCTCGATGACGGTGCTGATCGTCGCCACCCGATTCCTCATGGAGGCGCATTGGGGCCCGATCCTGGGCGTGGCCTTGCTGGTGGTCACCGGAGTCTTCTCCGCCACCGCCATCATGGGGCTCGTCTCCGCAATCGCCAAAAGCCCCGAGGGGGCGGGCAACCTGGGAGCCATCATTGCCGTGGTCCTGGGGATGCTCGGCGGGACGTTCTTCCCGGTCGGACAGGGCAACGAGTTCCTGAGCAGAGTCAGCTATCTGACTCCTCATGCCTGGTTCATGCGTGGCCTGTCCGACATCTCGGGTGGGGCGGATTGGACAGCGGCGCTCCCCGCGGTGGGTGCGCTGCTCCTCTTCTCGATCGTCTTCGGCACCGTGGCCTGGGTGCTGATGCAACGGCGACTGGCCCGATGAAGGCCCTCGCCATCGCTTGGTCCAACGTGCGCCGGATGCTCCGGGAGCGCTCGAACATCTTCTTCGTCTTCATATTCCCGATAGCCCTGATCCTGCTCATCGGGGCTCAGTTCGGGGGCGACTTCGACCCGGCTGTCGGGATCCATCACGAGGATGACGACCCGCTGGCCACAGCAGTCATCGAGGAGATCAGGTCCGACGACTCACTTGCGGTGACGCTGTTCGAGACCCGGGACGATCTGACCACTGCCGTGGAGCGGGGCTCGGTCCAGGCCGGGTTGTTCCTCCCCTCGGGGATGAGCGACCAGGCGGCGAACGGCGACCAAATCGAGATCGGGTTCGTCGCCAGGCCCGACAGCGCCGGCCCGCAGCTCCAATCGGTGGTGGCCGCCGACGTGGCCCGGGTCACCACCGTGGTCGGGGCGGCACAGTTTGGTGCGGAGAAGACCGGCGCCACCTTCGACCAATCCTTGGACGTGGCCATGGCCCAAGCCGACTCGGCCCCCGGTCTCGACGTGGAGACCACGGCGGTGGGGGAGGCGCTCTTCCCTCCCACCCTGGGTCGATTCGACCTCGGCGCGGCACAGCAGCTCGTCCTGTTCACTTTCCTCACCGCCCTCGCTGGCTCCGCTGCACTGATCCTCAGCCGTCAGCTGGGTCTGTCCCGTCGGATGCTCTCCACCCCGACCTCGACGGGGACCATTGTGATCGGCGAGGGAGCAGGGCGATGGTCGGTGGCCATGGTGCAGGGTTTGTACATCGTGATGGTCACCCTCATCATGTTCCAGGTGGATTGGGGAGACCCGTGGGGGGCCCTGTTCATCCTGGTCACCTTCTCCGCGGTCGGCGCCGGAGCCGGGATGCTGATGGGGGCCACGTTCCGCAACGAGCAGCAGGCCGGAGGCGTGGGGATCGTGGTCAGTCTCGGGCTGGCCGCAGTCGGGGGTTGCATGCTGCCGATCGAGCTGTTCTCGCCGACGATGAACCGGGTGGCGCACCTCACGCCGCACGCCTGGGCACTCGACGGATTCGCCGAGCTGGTGCGGCGCGACGGGACGGTAATCGACATCCTCCCAGAGCTCGGCGTGCTCACGGCCTATGCCGCCCTGCTTCTCCTGCTGGCGGCGTGGCGACTCAGGGTCGTCCTCACCAGACCTTGATGTTTGAATGACCGTCGATGGCCGAGCAGAGCATCAACCCCGTAGGCTGCCTGGGCCGCTTGCTCACTTTCTTGGGTGTTGTCTGGATCGGCGTCGTGGTGCTGGGCAGCATCGGATTGCTGGCCGAGTTCGGCCTGAGCGGCGGCATACTGGCCTGGATCTCCGGGACCATCATCCCGGCCCTCCTTCTGTTGGTCGCCGGCCGCGCCCTTCGCCGCCGGGCCCGGACCATCGACGAGCGATCGGCCCCGATTCCGACCTCTCCCACCCCGACGACGACGCCGCGCAGAGTCGCCACCAGCCGGCCCGGACAACCGAGGCCCATCCTCACCCCGCCTCGTATCCCCGAGGCATCGACGACGTCGACTCCTCCCGGGACTACCCCCCGGCCGGTCGAACCGGGCGCACCGCGGCCGTCTCCTCCACCTGCCCGGAGTCTCGAGGAGGTGATCCCACCCCCCGAGGAGAAACCCGGGCCCGCCGATCCACAGGCCACCCCGCCGCAGGAGGAGCCCGCACCGGCCCGACCAAAGACCTCTCAGGAGCTGGTGGAGGAAGCCCGCAAGAAATGGGGTCGAAAGGGCTAGTCGACGTTAGAGCCCGGCAGCGGCCAGGGCCCGGGCATGGCGCACCTCGGCGGCGAATACCGCCCGACGCTCCCCCACCCCTTCTGAGACTTCGATCAGGTCCCGGTTCGAGGCCAGGGCGAGAGCCGACTTGAAGAGTGCCTGGCTGGCGCTCTCGCCGGAGACGAGCCGCTGCTCGATCCGGTACATGCGGGCCCGGGCCAGACAAGCCTTGAGAAAGGCCTTCTCCTCGAACCTGCCCTTCATCGTCTCCAACTCGTCGCCCACGACCTGATAGGCATCGAGGAAGGGGAGCACCGCCCAGTGGGCGACCGGGGGCCCCAGCTTGGCCTGGACCTCACCGGCCCCGGTGCTGGTGAGGACACGTTCCCAACCCGGGACGTCGATGGCGATGTCGACTTCGACGTTCGAGATGAACTCCTCCTTCTCGGGGAAGAAGAACTCGAATTTGAGCAGGTCCCGAAAGGCGAGCAGGTTCTCCCTGACCTGCGCCGGCTGATCCTGACCGGTCTCGACCACCGATCCGATCGCCATCTCGGCCAGCGCCCGGTTGACGAAGAAGTGGACGATCATGTTGCGGTAGTAAGAGATGCGGATCATCTGCTCATCGTCGAGCCAGAACACCTTTCGCCCCAGCGCCTGATGACTGCTCACGTTGTCATGCTCGGCCAGCCAGTCGAGGATGGCGCCTACCAGGGTCGGGTGGCGCAGCTCGGGCTTCTCGGTCGTGGGCAGGCCTCGGGCCCGGATGAACTCGGTCATGCGGGACGCCTCCTCGCCCAATTGCTCGGCCGACGTCACAGTGCCGTGGACGGCGAGGAGTGCGACGCTGACCAGGGCGGTGGGGGTGATCGGGGTGACCTGCCCGATCCGGTACATGACCTCGAAGGCCAGCTTCTGCAATACGACCGAAGTCTCGTCACCGGTGTCCGTCGAACCGAGCATGCTTCGGGCCGAGACCACCTCGCCGAACCTGATGTGGATGTCGCCATAGCGACGCCGTAGGGAGCGGACGGCCCTCAGCATCCAACCCAACGACTCCTTCTGCTTGTCCCTGCCCTGTGCCTCGAGCGCATAGTCGGGGACGTCCTGGATCTGGTCGTAGGCGATCGAGACCGGGATGAGCTGGAGATCCTCGGCCTTGCCCCTTCGCATCGAGTCGACCACGTAGTGGAGGAGACCGAGACGGGGGGCCAGCAGCTTGCCCGAACGCGACCTTCCCCCTTCCAGGTACCACTCCAGTGGGAACCGTTTCTCGACGAGGTAATCGAGATACGAGCGCAGCACGGTCTTGTAGAGCAGGTTGTCCTTGAACGAGCGCCGGATGAAGAACACCCCGGTGCGACGGACCAGGGGCCCGACCGGGAAGAAGTTGAGATTGATCCCGCCGGCGGTGTGGTTGGGGGGAAAGTCGTTCTCCCAGAGCATGAACTGGAGACTGAGCCGGTCGAGGTTCGACCGATGGGAGGGGAGGAAGACGATCGGGTCGCCCTCCTCCAGGGAGGCCAGTCGCTTGACGTCGTCCTCCGAGTACTTGATCTCGCCGTATCCCTGGCTGTACAGCTTGTGGATCGCATTGGCGATCAGATCGATCACATACGGGGAGTGGGTTGCTGCGATCTCACGCAGGTACTGCTCCGCCTTCTCCCGGGCCACCGTCGGTGCAACACCGGTCTCGGCCGCCACCGCATCCACCGCTTCGAGGAACTCGCGCCGGGAAAGGATCGCCTCGGGCACGAAACGGGGGACCTTGTAGCGGTTACCGACCAGCTTCCGCTCGGCCCGATCGAGCACCAGCCACGCTCGCCGTGTCACATAGTTGGTCAGGGGGTCGACCTGTCCCGAAACCGCGTAGTCCTCGGCCAGGGCTGACGCATGCTCACCGGCGGCGGCGATGAGACGGACCCGGCCCGGCCTCGCCGTTCGGATCCATCGCGCCCGCAGCCCACGGGGGTCGCGGGCGTCGCCGGGCCGGACCACATCCCACCAGCTGACTATCCGGCGGCCCTTCTTGACCGGTGCCAGCCAGACGACGCGCAGCGGGATCAGGAACGGGTCGTCGGCGGAAGCAAGCGCCTGCTCCAAACCTTCCTTGTCGCCGCCCTTGCCCCGGCGGGACGAGATGATCCTGACCGTCTTCACCTCGCCCCGGACCTCACGTGTCACCCATTTCTCGAGCATTGACGCTTCGAAGTCGGATGCCGCGTCGAGCAGGTAGACGACGGGCGAGCCCGGTTGGCCGGTGAGCAGCTCTGGGGGATCAGCCGGTTTTCTGGCCACGGCACCACTCTATTGGGCTGCCACAATCGCCCTTCGTGCGCATTGTCCTCCAGCGTGTCACCGGATCTTCGGTCAGGGTCGACGGCTCGGTCGTCGGCTCGATCGAGGAAGGGCTGGTGATCCTGATCGGGATAGAGCCGGGCGACACACGACGAGACATCGACCGGGCCGTCGAGAAGGTGGCCAACATGCGGGTGTTTGCCGACACCGACGGGCATCTGAACCGGTCGCTTCTCGAGGTCGGCGGCTCCGCCCTCGTCGTGAGTCAATTCACCCTTCTCGCCGACGTCCGAAAGGGTCGTCGACCGTCGTTCATCGGTGCCGCCCCGCCGGAGATGGCCCGGCCCATGGTGGACGGCTTCGTGGACGCACTGCGTCAGGCCGGAGTTCATACCGAGACCGGTGTCTTCGGCGCCCCGATGGAGCTGGAGCTGGTCAACGCCGGCCCGGTGACCATCGTGCTGGAGGTCAGGGACGGGCAGGTGCGCTGAGCCGGCGCCGGGCGTCTCGCCAGTGTTTGGGGGCGATGACCAGGCATAGGCCGGCGGCGATGAGGAGGAGCACGGTGGGATCGCTCACGCCCCACGGGTTCTCCAGCCCGGAGCGGTTCCAGACCAGGGCGCCGACGACGAGAGACACCAGTGTGACCAGCGCCCCGATCCCTGTTGACCGGGTCAGTGCGGAGCTCAGGGCGATGCTGACCACGACCAGGGGGAAAGCCGCCGGCCAGAGCCCGAGGAGCACGCCACCGGTTATGCCCAACCCCTTGCCGCCACGAAAGCGATACCAGATGTTGTAGACGTTGCCGGTCACGGCTCCGAGACCTGACAACACCGCCCCGGTTTCCTCGGCGATGACGAGCCCGACGACCACCGCGGCCAGGCCCTTGGTGATCTCGACCAGCAAGACGAGCACGGCCAGCGTGGGGCCCCCGAGACGTCGGGCGTTGTTGGCCCCGGGATTCCCCGATCCGTCCCTTCTCAGGTCGACCCCCCAGAGCCGTCCCAACCAGGCCGCGGAGGGAACGGCGCCGATGAGATAGCCGGTGACTGGCGCCAGACCGATCACGAGTGCCCGACCTCCTGTTTCCCCGGTTCGCAGAACCGCAGGAAGTCACAGCTGTGGCACCAATCTCCGGGGACCGCCTCGTACCGGTCGTCGCCGATGGCACCCGTGAGTTGCTCCAGGTTTCTCCGGGCCTCCTCACGCCATTGCTCATCCGCCCGCTCGGTGTGGACGTCGAGCCGGCCACCGAGATAGGCAAAGGAGACGTCGATCTGCTCGGGTTTGTCGAGGCCGAAGTCGACCTGGGCGGCTGCCAGCGCATAGGCCTGGAGCTGCACCATTCGCGACGGATCGTCCTTGCGTCTTCCGCTCTTGAAGTCGACGATCTCCCACCTCCCGCCCTGGGCATACACCGCGTCGATGCGGCCCCGGACCTGATAACCGCTCTCCATCTCGATCACGAACGGCGCTTCGACCAGGGCGGCCCGCTCGGTCCCGTATCGGGACTCGAGGAATGCCTTGAAGCCACCCTCGCCAACCGCCTCGTCGACCGCGTCGTAGAGACCGGGCTCCAACACCTCGAACGGGGCCTGACCCAGTTGATGGAGCTCGATACGGCGGTGCAACTCGGTGCCGGCGATGGCGGCGACGCTGCGACGACGGGGCAAGGGGTCGATCTCGGACCAGTAGAAACGTTTGGGACACTGGGCATAGGTCACCAGACCGGTCACCGAGACGGTTCGGCCCTTTTCCGACTCTTCTTCGATGCCGCCGACACTGTCGAGCTCGAACAGGGTCTGGCGAATTGTCTCCACCCTCTCCTCGCACTCCTCGGCGACGCCCAGCGCACGTGCTCTCTCGAGGAGGGAGTGCTCGTCTCGCACCGCCTCCCTCAAGACACCGTCCCATCCGGTCTCGAACAACGGGTCCGGCGCGGCCCCGCCAGGGCCGGGGCGCAACATGATCGGTCGCGGCGGTTCCTCGGCACGCCCTTCGTCCCGGGTCACGGGGTGCTGTTCCACCAACTCGAAGAGCTCCGAGGGCTTTTTCGCATTGACAGAAGGCTCGGGCAGACCGTACCAGTAGGCGCCGGTGACGATCAGCCTCGAACGGGCCCTGGTCGCCGCGACGTAGGCCACCCTCCATTCCTGGAGGGTGTTCTGGCTTCGGAAGTAGTCCATCCGCTGCTTGTCGTCCGCGGGCATGTCGGCCAGGGCGTCGTCGATGCGATGGTCCGGCGGCAGGTACTCGGCGAACCGGGTCGGGTCGGGGAACTGCTGGGCCCTGCCCGGGAAGCTGCCCTCGGTCACGGCGGGGATGGCCACCACGTCCCACTCCAGACCCTTGGAGCGGTGCACCGTGACCAGGGTCACCGCCTCCTCCCCTGACAGATGGGCGGAGTCGAGCTCTTCGGCCGGCTCGCCCTCCATGGCGTCGAGGTAGTCGATGAATGCGCCGAGCGAGGGGCGCCCCCGGAGCGGGCTCCACTCCTCGGCGAGGTCGAGCAGACGGTACAGATTGAGCCGGGCGGTGGTCCGCTGGTTGGCGGGCAGCGCTTCGACGTCCTGCCAGGCACGAGTCCTGTCGAGTATGAGTCGGCAGACCTCGACGAGACTCGCCCCCTGGCTCTCGGTCAGGACTTCCCGGTAGATGTCGAGGAAGTGCTCGAGTCCGGCTCTCGCCTCCGGTCGCAGGTCTTCGATGACGTCGACCTTCTCGATTGCCTCGAGAAGGGTGAGACCGGGGACGTCGTCGGCATCGAGATCCTCGGCCGTCGCCCCGGTGAGCCACCGGGTGAGAGGGGCGATATCGGCATAGCCGAGTCGGTATCGGCTCCCGAAGAGGATCTGGACCAGGGCCGCCGAGTGCTCGGGGCGATCGACCACGGTGAGCCATGCCCTCAGGTCGGCCACCTCGGGCACCGAGAGCAGACCCCCGAGGTTGGCCACCTCGACCGGGATGTCGTGACGGGCCATGGAGTCGACCACCACGGCGAAGTCCTTGTTCTTCCTGAAGAGCACGGCCATCTGCGACCACGGGGTGCCCGCCTGGTGCAGGGCTTCGAACCGGCGGGAGATCCAGTCGGCCTCGGCGACGGCGTCGGTAGCCCAGTGGGTGACGACCTGGCCCGGACGTGCCGGGTCATGGGAGACGAGAGCCTCCGACTCCGGGTTGGCCCGGCGACGTATCTCGTTGGCCACCTCCAGGATCGGCGGAGCCGAGCGCCGATTGAGAGTGAGGGCGCGTTGATGAGCCACTCCTCCGCCCGGACGTGTGAAGTGCGTCGGGAACAACTCGAAGTTCTCGGCGGATGCACCCCGCCACTCGTAGATGGTCTGGTCCTCGTCCCCCACGGCGATCACCGGGAATCCTTCGCCGAAGATCGTGCTGAGCAGCACTCTCTGCGCAGGGTTGGTGTCCTGGTACTCGTCGAGGACCACTGCCTGGTAGCGGTCCCTGATCTCCCGGGCCAGCTCGGAATGACGGGTCAGGAGGTGGGTCGAGAGCGTGACCAGGTCCGAGTAGTCGACGACGCCGAGACGTCTCTTGTCCGCCTCATAGCGGCGGAGGGTCTCCAGCATCTCGATCCGGGTGGCCCAGACCTCCTGGGAGGGATCGGCGTGGGGGAGGACATCGGCCGCGGTGAGCAGGTGATCGCCCATCCGGTCTCCCAGGATGCGGATCCTGTCCAGACCGCGCACATTCGTGATGTCGAGATGGTTGTACGAGGTGTGGTGATAGGTCTCGGTGAGGAGCTGTCGCGAGAAGGTGGGGGTGATGACCCGCACCCTGCTGTCGACTCCCACCAATGCGCCGAACTCGGCCAGGATCTGGGCGGCAAAGCCGTGGTAGGTGTGGACCTCGGCCTGACGTCCCTCGTCGACCGTCGGCCCCAGGAACGACTTGACTCGCTCTGCGAGCTCCGAGGCGGCCTTGTTGGTGAAGGTGATGCCCAGGATCCGCTCCGGGTCGACACCGTGGTTCTCGACCAGGTTGGCGATGACCAGGGCGATGGTGGTGGTCTTGCCGGTGCCGGCGCCGGCCCGGATCCGGACCGTGTCCAGCCCCAGGTCGAGGATCACCTGCTGCTCGGGCGACGGCTCGAACCCGTTCATGGCAGGTAGGCGCCCTCTCCCCCGGCCCAGGCGGGGCATGACAGACGGAACTCACAGTTCTTGCAGCGGTCGCTGACCCGTGGCTCCCAACGCTCGTCCCGGATCGACCTGGTGACCTCCTCCATGGTCTCGCGCACCTCGGGGAGCAGGCCCAGATCGAAGGACCTGGTGGTGACCGACTTGGTGCCGGCCCGGGGGAACCACATCTCGGCGGCGACCACCGATTCTCCGGTCTCCTCCGCTACGGCCGCCACGTAGAACCCGAGCTGAAGCGATCGCTTGGCTTCTTCGATGAGCGGCGGCGACTTCGACGTCTTGTAATCGATCACCCGTAACCCTGCGTCGTTCCGCTCCAAGCGGTCGATGTAGCCGGTCCACTCCACACCCTCGATCTCTGTCTGGACCTTCTTCTCCAACTCGACCGGCACCCCGTCGCCGGGCCAGGCGCCGTACAGCTTGGTCAAGGCCTCCCGGGCATGTCCGAGCCAGGCCTCGTTGAGCTGGGGGGTCCCGAAATCGGCCCCGGCCCACACCTTCTCCAGATGTCTCAGCGCATCCTCCAGATCCGCATGAGCCCGACCCGACCCGATGTTCTCCTTCTCCGCCGCCTCCAACGCGGCGTGGACCAGGGTTCCGAGCTCGGCGTAGGGGGAGAAGGAGTCGCTCAGACGGAGACGTCGCTCCAATGCGTACCTGCGGGGACAGGTGGCATAGGAATCGGCCTGGCTCGGCGACAGTCGAAGGGACGGCCCCAGGATGGGTCGGTCGGGGCCGGGCTCGGACACCCCGGCGAAGGTCATCGGGTTCCACCACGGGCGTGGTGGATGGGCCAGGAGGCGGGCGGCGGCGAGACGCTCGACGGCGGAGGCGCCGGGGTCGAGCAGGGCCCTCCTCAGACCTGCCTCGGCCTCGCTGAGGGAAACCGGCGGCCCGACGACCTCCTCCGGTGGCCCCAGACGTCCGTCCAGACCGGGCTCGGCTGCAGCCATGAGGAATCGGGAGGGACGGTGCTCCCCCTGGTCGACTCCGGCCGAGGTCGCGGTCCAAACCACTTTGAACCGGGCCCGGGTCATTGCGGTGTAGGCGAGTCTCATCTCCTCCTGGACCTGGAAGAGATGTTGGGCCTCGGGGTCGGTGGTCCGCTCCGGGGAGAGCAACTCGGGGCGCAACATCCTCCGCCCCCGACGCAGGTCGGGGAACACCCCCTCCACCGCGTTGGCGATGTAGACGACGTCGAACTCGAGACCCTTGGCCTGGTGCAGCGTCGTGAGGGTGACTTGCTGCTCCGTGGGCCGGTAGGGGAGTAGGGGGGTCGACTCGATCCCCTCCTCGTCGGTGAGGGCGAAGACGCGGTCCAGGGTCACCCTCGGGTCACGCTCTGCCTGTCGCTCCAGCACCTGGGAGAATGAGGTGAAGGCGAGACGCCACCCCTGGCGGTCGGGGTCGAGGACCACCCGCTCCAGCTCGTCGATCCGGGACCACAGCTCCCAGAAACCGTCGACGGCGGGCAGCGACGAGGACCAAGCCGGGCCGTCGAGGAGGGCGACCAGGCCGGGATGACCGGGGAGCTCGCGCTTCAAGACCGCGGGCCAGGCGTCCCAGCTCCGGCGCCGGGAGCGGACTATCTCACGCTCCTTGCCCAGACCGACGCCGAGCAGAGGCCCGAGCAGCAGCCGTCGCATCGCCCGGTCCGCCTCGGCCGCCTCCCCCGGGGTGACGAGTGGCAGGGGCCCACCGAGCTTGGCCACCGTGACCAGGTCCTGGATCATCCTCACTGCTGGATGCTCGACCAGCCGCGATTGGGGTGAGTCGTGGGGGACACCCTTCCGGGTGAGAGCACGGCTCAGCTCGTTGAGCATCTCCCGCTTCGACCGGACCAGGACCGCGATGGTGTCCGGCTTGCGACCTTCGACCCTGATCTGGTGCTCGATGTCACGAGCGATCCACTCCGCCTGGGCCGTCTCCTGATCGAAGACGAAGGTCTCGACCCGCCCGGTGTGGGCCGCCGGGCTCACCGGGCCGGCCGAGCCCGGCAGCTCGCCGGTGGACACGATGCGCAATGCCGAGTCCAGGATCTGGGCCGGGACCCTCAGACTCCTTCCCAGCACGATCCGGCGCGCCCCGGGATGCTGCTCGCTGAAGGCGGCGATGTTCCTCAGCTCGGCCCCGCGGAAGGAGTAGATCGACTGATAGGGGTCGCCGGCCACGGTGAGATTGCCGTGGGGGCGCGACAGGAGCCGGGCGATCTCGGCCTGGACCGGAGAGGTGTCCTGGTACTCGTCGACCACGACGTATCGGTACTGATCGGCCAGGTCCTGGCCCTCCGGCTCGCCGAGGAGCCTCACCGCCGAGACCAGGAGGGTGGCGTAGTCGGTCCGCCCCGATTCCTCCAGTGTGCGGCGGTAGCGCCGGAACAGACCGGGAATCCCCCGCCAGTCGGCCCGGGCCGTGGCCCGCTCCTCCAGCGCCTCGGGTGAGAGCAACCGCTCCGAGCACCGCATCAGGAAGTCGGCCACTTCGGCGGCGAACGCCGGCGTTGCCAGGATTCCCCGGTACATCACCGGCCATTCGTCGGGATCCTCCGTCGCCAGCAGCTCGGCCACCAGACCGATCTGTTCAGGGGTGGTCAGGGGGATCGGCCGCTCGGATCCGGAGCCGGCCTCGAGGAGACGGAGGGCCAGGGAATGGAAGGTCGAGGCACCGATGGGCATTCCCGAGCCTGGGAGCGAGGCATCCACCCGGCGTCTGATGTCGGCTGCAGCCCGACGGGAGAAGGTGAGCACCGCGATCTGATCTCTGCGTGCCTTGGCCGTCTCGATCAGCACGCAGACTCGTCGCACCAGGAACTCGGTCTTCCCGGTGCCCGGTCCGGCCACCACGATCTGCGCCCCGTCGGTTTCGGCAAGAACGGGGCCCCAATCCTCCGGCTCGAGCCGGATCTCGTTCATAGCCACGGCGCGATCGTAGGGTCAGGCCGCATCGGGAAGAGGGGCGATGACCTCTACCAAAACGGCTTCGATGCCGTTGGCGGCGAGATAGGCGACGGGATCGGCATATGGGTCGAGGGTGGGCTCGGAACTGTTGAAGTAGCTCATGAGGGAGAACCTATTTGGCGGGTGGGACAAATATCTCTTCATGCCCCCCGGCGCATAGGATGAGCGTGCGTGCGTCTAGTTGAACGGAGGTCTCGGTGACCACGGCGGTCGGCAACGAGTTCGATTCACCGATGTACAAGGAGGCCGCCGGTCAGTTCGACCGGGTGGCCAGGCTGATGGGTCTCGACGACAACATCGCCGACCGGCTCCGTGTCCCTCAGAAGTCGACGATGGTCAGCTTCCCCTTCCGTCGCGACACCTATTCCGAGGTCGAGACCCTCTTCGGCTACCGGGTCCAGCATCTGACCACGATGGGACCGACCAAAGGCGGGATCCGCTTCGCCCCCGACGTCGACCTGGGCGAGGTGGCCGCCCTTGCCATGCTGATGACCTGGAAGTGCTCCATCGTCGGTGTTCCCTTCGGTGGGGCCAAGGGTGGAGTGCGGGTGGACCCGATGGAGCTCTCCAGGGCGGAGCTGCAAAGGGTGACCCGCCGCTTCACGATGGAGATCATCAACGTGATCGGCCCGGAGACCGACATCCCCGCCCCGGACCTGGGTACCAACGAGCAGGTGATGGCATGGCTGATGGACACCTACTCCCAGCACGTCGGGCACTCGGTCCCGGCGGTCGTCACCGGAAAGCCACCTGCCCTGGGGGGCAGTGTGGCCCGGCGGGAGGCAACCGGCCGCGGGCTGATGTTCCTCCTGCCCCAGGCTGCCGGGGTCCGTGAGATGGACCCGAACAACCTCACCGTCGCCATCCACGGGTTCGGCAACGTGGGCAGGTACGCCGCCATCGCCGCACACCAGATGGGGGTCAAGGTCGTCGCCGTCTCCGACATATCGGGCGCTCTCTACGACCCGGAAGGTCTCGAGGTCGACGCCGTCTGCAAATGGGTCGACGAGAACAGGTTCCTCGAGGGTTACCCCGACGCCGACTTCATCGACGGGGACAAGGTCTTCGGGCTCCCCGTCGACGTCGTGGTCCCGGCTGCGGTGCAGAACGTGATCAGGGGAGACAACGCCGGCGAGATCCAGGCCCAGATCATCATCGAGGGGGCCAACGGGCCGACCACGCTCGAGGCCGACGACATCCTGCGGGAGAAAGGCGTGCTTGTGATCCCCGACGTCCTGGCCAACGCCGGCGGAGTGACCGTCTCCTATTTCGAGTGGGTGCAGGACGTCCAGAAGTATTTCTGGACCGAGAACGAGGTGGTGGCCCGGCTCAGGGAGATCATGACCCGTGCCTTCAGCGATGTTCACAACATCGCCATCAACGAGAACGTGGACCTGAGGACAGCCGCTCTGATCAAGGGCATCCGCAAGGTGGCCGACGCCAAGCTGGTGCGAGGTATCTTCCCTTAATCGTCCCTGTCGTCTTGGACGAAAGCGGGGCAGATCTCCTGGAAGGAGCACCAGTTGCACAGGGTGCCCGGTCGGGTGGGGAAGGTCTGGGTGGCCAGGGCGCGATCTATCGCATTCCACAGGGCGCGCAGCTGGGTGTCCATGGCGTCGAGCTGACGGTCGTCGATGTCGAGACGGTAGAGGGTCGGTCCGCTCAGATAGAGGAGACGAAGCTCCTTGGGGGTCTCACCGGTGCGACGGCGGATGAGGAGCGCATAGATCTTCAAGGCGAAGAAGGCGGGGAGGGCGAATCGCTCCGGTGGTGCCTTGCCGGTCTTGTAGTCGGTGATGATCAGCCGACCGTCGCCGTCGCGGTCGATCCGGTCGAGGATGCCACGGACGATGATCCCGTCGAGATCCTCCACCATGTCGAGCTCCCGGTCGACCGGGTCGAAACCGGTGGGATCCTCGATGCTGAAGTAGTTGGAGAGCAGCTCGAGCGACTCCACCCCCCATTGGCGCTCCTCGTCGGTGTCCCCGAACAGGTCCTCGAACTCCTCACTGCCGCGAAGCTCGGTCCACGCCTCACGGAACAGGTCGTAGAGAAGCTCCGGCGAACGAGCGCCGGAGGGGTGGTCGAAGAGCCGCTGCAGTGCCAAATGGGCGGTGGTGCCCCGGGCCTGGTACACCGAGGGCGGCTCGCTGAGACGGTCGATCGCCCTGAACTTGAACAACTGGGGGCAGGTCTTGAAGTCCCCTGCCCGGCTGGGAGACAGGGTCTCGAGTGGGGCCAGTTCCAATTCGACGGTCACCGAGCCGAGTGTAAGACGGGGGTGTGACAGGAATGGGGAGATCGCCCGGTGAGGTCGGTCGACGCCGGAGCCACACTCGGCGGCGGCGGCTTGCATGGGGTGCGGGAGTAAACGCGAAAAGATCAGCTAATCCGCGAAAACTAGGCGCCGGTTTGGCTTGACGCTCCAAGCGGTTCTCTCGTACCTTTCCCTTACCGGCACGGGTTCGCCCGGGTCGGGGAAGGAGTGACTTCGGTCCCTCCGGATCGCCACCTGACTGGGGGCCCGCTTTCCCGGTCGAGTGGCACTGAGAGCCCCGAGAGGGCTGCGGCTTCGGCCAAAGCTTTCTCGGGGTCTCTCGCGTTTGGCGCTAGGGCCTCAGCTCGTAGACCTGAAGAAACCGGCCTCCCCGACCGAGCGGAACCCGGTGAACCCGGCCTCCTCGGCGTAGGAGCGGAGGGTGGAGGGGCGCATCACGGTCCCCGTCCCCACCGAGGGCTGGGAGGAGAGACCGTCGGGGAGACAGATCAGGATGCTGAACCCATACATCAGCTTCTCGATGTCGTCGCCCGTGCCGGTAAACGCGTCACCGACGGCCTCGTCCATGATCATGACGACCCCGTCGTCCTTGACCATTCTCCGCATCGCCGCCAACACCTGGACCGGCTGCGCCATGTCGTGGATGCACTCCAAGGCCAACAGCACGTCTTATTGGTCGCCACCCGAGCGGGTGACGACGTCGTCGGTGCTGAAGGTCACCCGATCACCAAACCCGGCATCGATCGTGTTCTGAAGAGCCATGTCGATCGACGGAACGTCGATGTCGAAGCCGCGGAACGTCGCCTGGGGATAGGCCCGGGCCAAGGCCAGTGTCGACCAGCCGGCGCCACAGCCCACGTCGGCCACCCGGGCGCCGGGTCGAGAGAGGTGATCGTTCACCGGCCCGAGACCTGTGAAGACGTCGGCGAGGTCGTTCTGGAAGAAGGGACGGTTCATGTCCGCCTGGTTCTCTCTCATGTCCTGGCCGAAGACATCCCAGGACACCCCACCGCCCGATCGATAAGCATCGAGGAGAAGGGGCCATGTTCTCGCCTGCGGTGGTGAACATCCGGGCGAGTGGGGCGAGATAGGACCCGTTCAGCTCGTCGGTCAGGACCTCACGGTGGGCGTCGGGGGAGTGTGAACACGGGGTCATCGGCGGTCAGGTCCACGTCGAGGATCCCGTAGGTGGCCTGCTGCTCCAGCCACTCCCGGACTTATCGCTCGTCCACACCGGTCTCTGCGGCGAGGCTCCTGCTCGTCTTGCCTCCGGCGGCCAGGGCTCGATAGAACCCCAGCCTGTCGCCTATGTGGATCGAGTAGATCTCCACGGTGCCCAACGCGGATGCAAGCATTCGATCGGCGAACTCCTCGGCTGTGCCCGACATGCGACCCCCTTTTCGGTCACGGGTGAGGTGCCAGAACTCATCAGGGAACCGGCCGCGACCAGCTCGCGAAAACGGAATCACGAATCGCGAAAAACAATCGAGCCGTGGAGTTGCCTGCATCAGGGCGGCGGTCTACGTTTCCGGCACGCCGCAGGGGAAACCCGGCGGCGGGCCTGAACCGAGAGGTGCGGAGTGGTGAGAGCCACGCCGAGGCCACGGTGCGGGTTACCCGGAGCCACTGGGAAACCGAGGGCTTTAGGGGCGGTCGGAAGGCCGGACGGGGATCCTTCGGGATCGTCGAGCGGTCTCCGGGCGGCGGGTCTCACGACTCGCAAGATCTTCTCGGAGACGAGGAGACGCGATCTTTGGATCGCACCCAGCCAGAGGCTTCGGCCACTGGCAGGAAACTCCACTCGGAGTTGGGTCCCCGGCCCGACACCGAATGGACGAGAGTCCCGAGAGGGTTGAGGCTTCGGCCAAGGCTCCCTCGGGACTTTCTCGCTTCTCTGCCGGGCGACTTTGCCCGAGGCCCACCCTCAGTCGTGGACACGAGAACGGTTCTTCCTGCTTTCACCGCCTCGGGCAACCAGACGCCGGTCGGCCGGGGGGTTGCGCCGCGGGTTGGGCCGACGCCGGTTGGTGTCGAGGATCTGGTGTCTCGTCCAGCCAGGGGAGAAACCCGATCGGTAGCCTGGGGTCATGCGCTACCCAGAGAAATTGCTCAGCCCCGGCGAGGTGATCAGAAGCCAGTTTCGACCCCACTGGTCGCGGATCGCCAAGGAAGGGGTGCTGTCCATCCTCGTTCTGGTGCTCATCATCCTGATCGCCATCCAGGGGCTCAGCTGGGGAGGTTGGGTGATCCTGGGATTGATCGTTGCCTGGTTCATCGTCGTGATCGCACAGTTCATCCGTTGGTGGACCTCGTTGCACGTGATCACCTCCGAGAGGCTGATTTACAGGGCCGGGCTGATCTCGAAGCAGGGCAAGGAGATCCCGCTCGAGGTGATCAACGACGTCGCCTTCAAGCAGACTGCCATCGAGCGGATCCTCGGCACAGGTGACCTCGTCATCGAGTCGGCCGGAACTCACGGTCAATCGCTCTACAGCGACATCCCGGATCCGGAGACGGTGCAGTCATTGATCTATGAGGTGAGAGAAGAGCGTCAGATGAAACTGGAGTCGGGCGGCGGGTCGGTCGCATCCGAGAGCGCGGCCTCGCAGCTGGCCACCCTGTCCCGGCTCCACGACGAGGGAAAGCTCACCGACAGCGAGTTCGAAGCGGAGAAGCGGAAGCTGCTCGGGGGTGCCTGATGCCCCACATGCAGGACGACTTCCCACTCAATCTCTCCACCCTCTACGACCGGGCTGTCTGGCTCCACCCGGACCAGGAGATCGTCTCGGTCGAATCGGACAGGTCGCTGGTACGCACCACCTACGGCGAGACCGATGACCGGGTGCGCCGGCTGGCCACGGCTCTCCTGGGTCTCGGGGTCTCCCAGGGCGATCCGGTGGGGACGTTCGCCTGGAACAACCGCCGTCACCACGAGCTCTACTGGGCCACGGCCAACACCGGGCTGGTCTGCCATACGGTCAACATCCGGCTTTTCGCCGACCAGGTCGCCTACGTCGTCAATCACGCCGGGGACAGGATCATGTTCGTCGACCCCGACCTCGTCCCGCACCTGGCGCCGATCACCACCCGATTGGAAACGGTGGAGACCTATGTGGTGATGGGAGACTCGGCGTCGGACGCCATCGCGGGTTCCGTTGCCTACGAGGATCTGATCGGCGGCGCCGAAAGACATGGAGCCTGGCCCCGGCTCGACGAGCGGTCCCCGATGATGTTCTGCTACTCGTCGGGGACGACCGGGAATCCCAAGGGGGTGGCCTATACCCAGAGGTCGACCTACCTGCACACCATCTCCAACCTGGCCAACTACGCCATGCTCCCCACCGACAACGTCCTCCCTGTGGTCCCCATGTTCCATGCCGCAGCCTGGGGATATCCGTTCATGGCGGTGACCCAGGGGGCCAAGCTGACCTATCCCGGCCCGTACCTCACCCCCCAGGCGCTGGTACCGCTCCTCGAGAGCGAGAGGGTGACCTTCAGCGCCGGGGTCCCCACCGTGTGGCTGGGGATCAAGCAGTACCTCGAGGCCCATCCCGAGGTCGATCTGTCCTCGATTCGCGCCTTCCTCTGCGGCGGGTCGGCGGTGCCCAGGACCATGATCGAGTGGTACTGGACGGCCAGGGGGATCAGGGTCGTCCAAGGCTGGGGGATGACCGAGACCAACCCGGTGGCCTCGACCAGCCTGCTCAAGCCGGAGATGGAGAATTGGGACCTGCAGCGCCAGCTCGACTTCATGGAGACGGCAGGGTTGCCGGTCGCCGGCCTGCAGATCAAGATCGTCGACGAGATCGGGGAGGAGCTGCCCCACGACGGCGAGGCGTTCGGAGAGCTGCTCATCCGCGGGCCGTGGATCGCCGCCGAGTACTACAAGGACAGCCGTTCCGCGCAGTCCTTCGAGGAAGGGTGGTTGCGCACGGGTGACGTGTGCAAGATCACCCCCGAGGGATACATCAAGATCACCGACCGGGCCAAGGACGTCATCAAGTCGGGTGGTGAGTGGATCTCGTCGATCGAGCTCGAGAACGCCCTGATGGCCCATCCTGACGTGGCCGAGGCCACTGTGGTCGGTCTCAAGCACGTCAAGTGGCAGGAGCGCCCGGTGGCTTTCGTCGTCCCCCGGGAGAGGTCTGAGGTCACCGACACCGATCTGCTTGCCTTTCTCGAGGGGCGTGTCGCCAAGTGGTGGCTCCCCGACCGGATCCTGTTCGTCGAGCAGATCCCGAAGACCGGCACCGGCAAGTTCGACAAGAAGATGGTCAGGAACCAGTACGCCGATCTGCTGATGGACGAAGGCTGAACGGCGGTTTGCTGGCGGCTAGTTGTCCTGGGGACGAAAGACGAATGACACACCCTCGTCGCCTCTGGTGACGTCCATGACCGCCGAGGACAGCGGCTCTGCCAACTCGGGGTCGATATAGACCTCGGTCCCTGACTGCTCGGTGACCTGGTCCGCCTCGTCCGGAGTCTCCACGAACTCGAGTCGAACGACGAGGTCGCCTCCGGGCTGCTGGCCGACGGTCAATCGGGTGCCATGGGAGTCGGGGATCCCCTCATTGCGACGGACATCCTCCAGCGCCGCCGCGGCTTTCTCGGAAACTTCGAGCATTGCCGGCTCCTTGGTGGGCTTCTCTTCCACCATAGGCAGACCCATCGGTTGTGCACGCGAGCGTTCTCATTCCTCAGTGGGGGGGACCCGGTGGGGCCGGATTCGTTTGGTCGCTGTCGTGGATGATCCCGTCGGTGATCAGGATGGGCAGCGTCCGAGCTGGGGAGGCCCCGCGACGGATCGGATGCACTCCTCGCTGCCGCCGAGGTAGGTCGATGCGAGGTCGATCTCGGTGGCCACTCACCAGGCCTGGTCGTCGGGCCACCACGGGTTGGCCGACTGCCATAAAGGTGGGACTGCGAACGATTCGCCGAGGTCCTCCAATCGGCCCAGGAAAAGGTGGTATTCCCCGGTTGGAAAGCCGGACAGTGCCGCCGCCAGCAGTCGGATTGTCCGGGACCCGAAGCCTTCCCATACGCAGAACCAGACCCGGTCGGGCGTCGTGATGTGAAGCGAGCAGGCGACCAACCTCGACGGCCGATCCTCTCGACCAGCCATCGCGCCGGGTTGTGGTCCGCCCCAAGTCGAGGACCGCCGTCGACCATGTGACAACGCTATCCACCGGCGTCGTCGCACCGGTGGAGCTTCTCAAACCTCGATCAATTGCCCGGTTGTCAGGTCGAGCACGAACTCCTTGTCGCTCCTCGAATCCGAGATGAACTGTGCCAGACGGGCGCCCGGTTGACGGACCACCCACCAGGCGAAATCCTCCGAGCCCGACTCAACGAACTCCGCCTTGGCCGCCCGGGCCGCCTCCACCGCCCCAACCTCGTCCGGATACGTGCCGACTACCCTCTGATCGGGCTCGTCGCGGCCACGTATCTCCGTGAACTCCACCGCCTCGAACATTTACCAGCCTCCTCAGGGACGATTGTATCGAAGACTGCGGGGAAACGAACCTCGGTCCCTAAGCTCATTTCTGTGCCCCGCCACGTCCACCGTTGAGCGACTTCCACACGACCTGGGGCTACATCGCCGCCACCATCAGCGGTGTCGTCGGGCTCTGGGGCGTGCTCGTCAAGAACCGACAAGTCCCCCCCAAGGCCTTCTATTACGGGGTGGGGGTGGCGATCGTCGCTCTACTCATTCAGATCCTGGTCGGGGTCATCGTGGCGAGCGGCGGGGTCGACCCGGGTAACCAGCATGTGTTCTACGGTGTCCTGATCGCGGTGACCTTCACCTTTGCCTACGTCTATCGCGCCCAGCTCCGAAAACGCCCCACCCTCTACTACGGGCTGCTCCTCTTGTTCACCATGGGGCTTTCCATCCGGGGAATACTGACATTTGGTGGCAACTTCTAGGAGGTGGAGATGCTGCTCGAGGACAAAACACTGCTGATAACCGGGGTCCTCACCGATGACTCCATCGCCTGGCATGTGGCGAGGATCGCCCAAGAGGAGGGCGCCGACATCGTGGCCACCGGGTTCGGACGCGGTCTTCGCCTCACCGAGAGGTCGGTCCAGCGCCTTCCCCGGCCGTGCCCGGTGCTGGAGCTCGACATCAACGACCCAAAGCAGGTCGCTTCGTTGGTGAGTGATCTGAGCGATCGGTGGGGCAGGATCGACGGGGCGCTTCATGCCATTGCCTTTGCCCCCGAGGACGCTCTTGGGGGCAACTTCCTCAACACTCCGCCCGAATCGGCTCAGACGGCGTTCATGACCTCCGCCTTCTCCTACAAGACGCTGGCCGTGTCCCTCCTTCCGTTGATGCAGACCGCGGGCGGTGGGGCGTTGGTGACCTTGGACTTCGACAACTCCCAGGCCTGGCCAGCCTACGACTGGATGGGCGTCGCCAAGTCGGCTCTGCAGAGCGTGACCCGGTACCTGGCCCGGGATCTGGGATCTCACGGGATCCGGGTCAACGCGGTGTCGGCAGGGCCGCTGAGCACGGTCGCGGCCAAGTCCATCCCCGGCTTCGATGCCTTCGACCGGGTGTGGAAGGACCGGGCGCCGCTGCCCTGGGATGGCACCAACCCCGAGCCGGTGGCCAGGATGGTGTGCGTCCTGCTCAGCGATTGGGCCCCGATGACGACGGGTGAGGTCGTACATGTGGACGGTGGCTTCCACGCCATCGCCGCCGGGACCGAAGGGCAGGGCTAGCGGCCTCCGGCCCCCTGCAGGGCCGGGGCCAGGGGCAGCTCGACGACGAAGGTGGCTCCGCCACCCTCGGTGGCCTCCACCCGGACCGCCCCCCGCATCACCTCGGCCAGACTCTTGACGATGGAGAGACCGAGCCCGGTCCCTCCCTTGGACCTGGTGTCGGACTGATCGATCTGGGTGAAGCGCTCGAAGACCCGCTCCTTCTCGTCCTCGGGGATGCCGGGGCCATGGTCGACCACTGCGATCACCGCCTTGTTTGGACGCTGCCAGGCATAGAGCTCCACCGGGCTCCCCACGGCGTACTTGGCGGCATTCTCCACGAGATTGATGAGGATCCGGCTGAGATGGTCCCGGTCGGCTTCGACGGTGAGGTCGTCCGGCTCGATGGTGAATGTCGGCTCGATGGAGACCACCCGATTCACCTCCTCGAAGGCTTGTTTCAGCGTCACCGGCTCCAGATGGACCGGGATCGCCCCCCGGTCGATCCGGGAGACCACCAGCAGGTCGTCGATGAGACGCTGGAGACGACCGGCCTGACGCCGGGCGGTGGAGAGAAGCTGTTGAGCCGTGGGCTGGCTCGGCGCCAGCTCGGGCCGGTTGACCGTGTCCAGCGACCCGATGATCGAGGTGAGCGGGGTGCGCAGCTCGTGGCTGACGGTCGAGACGAAGTCGGTCTTCATCTGGGCCACCTCTTCGAGCCGCTTGGTCATCTCGGCCTGCGCCTCGTACCGCCCGATCTGGGAGAGGACCAGCCCGGCCGGGGCCGCCAGCGAGCCGAGCTGATCGAGCTGGCCCTCGTTGAAGCTCCCCACGTAGGGATCGCCGACGATGATTGCGCCGACCCGTAGGTTCTCGACCTTCAACGGGGCCACGAGCGCCTGACGGAGCCCAAGCTCCTTGAGGAGGACGTGGGCATCGGTGTCCTGGTCGATCTCCCGGACGAAGAACGGCCGTCCTGAGCGATAGACCTGTGCCACGATGGCCGGGGAGGCGACGTCGAGCACGATGGGGTCGGTGTCGAGGGGGTAACCGTTCACCCAGATCGGGCTCATCACCTCGAGCCGATGGCGCTCCGGGTTGTAGAGGAGGACCACTCCGACCTGGGCATCGAGGTATTTGCAGATCGTCCCCACGAGATGGGGCACGATCTCGGCAAGCGACTCGGCGCGGGCGAGAGTGGCGCTGACCGCGTACAACCGCTCGAAGTCGAGGCGCTGCTGGTCGATCTGCTGTTCGCGGGAGGCGGACCGGACGGCCTCGCGCTCGAACTCCATCCCCACCAGGGCGGTGGCCGCCGACACGACGGTGACGGTCAAGACCGGGGCGACGACGTCTGCGATCGCATCTGCTTCGAGAACGCTGAAGGCGATGAAGGAGATCGCCAAGCCGATGAGGACGGTCATGAACGCATGCGCCCACCAGGTGAGGAGCAGCCCGGACACGGCGGCGATCCCATAGAGGA
Organism: Acidimicrobiia bacterium; assembly: GCA_050741975.1. GTDB lineage: Bacteria > Actinomycetota > Acidimicrobiia > Spongiisociales > ZC4RG35 > JARDZU01. The sequence continues at coordinate 32,529 of JBOGET010000088.1, read as the reverse complement.
TGGGGGTGGCGGTGGCCTCCAGCTCATCGATGAGCGCGAAGGCGGTGATGCCGAGTATCAGACCGGTCAGCCAGGCCACGGCTATCGAGGGCGCGTACCGGGTCGCCATCGGCTTGTCCCATCGGGTAGCGGTGGAAACGACGAGCATCGCGGCAAGACCTGCCATCGGGATCCAGAACTCGGGTTGGGCGAACACCTGCTCCCGGACCGCCTGGGCGGCGATGATGATCAGCACCACCCAGGCCACGGCCGAGGCGCGACGCAGCAGCGAGGCCCGGAACCGGGCCATCGCCTGATGCGTTGTGAGCGTGATCCCGTCCATAACCCTTGATGGAAGCCTTTCGACTGTATTCTCGGCATCTCCGAACGAGGACTAGATACGTGGCTTTGCGCGCCATCGCCGACGGCGCACTTTTCGCAGAGACATTTGGAGAGGGCTCGCCCCGGGTGTTGGCCCTCCACGGTTGGGGGCGTCGGGGCAGCGATTTTCGGCAATCTCTCTCAGATTTCGACGCCCTGGCCGTAGATTTGCCCGGATTCGGCGCCTCCCCGCCTCCATCGGAAGTTCTCGGGGCGGAAGGATACGCGGCGCTGCTAACCCCGGTCCTAGATGAGTTCGAGATGCCCCCGGTCGTCATCGGGCACTCTTTCGGGGGCCGGGTGGCTGTCTGTTTGGCAGCCGCCAACCGGGACCGGGTCGGCCCGCTGGTCATCACCGGTTCTCCGCTGCTGCGACTGGCTCCGGGGCGGAAGCCGTCACCTGGCTACCGGATGCTCCGTTTCCTCAATCGGATTGGGCTCATCTCGGATGATCGGATGGAACGGGTCCGCAGGAGCCGGGGGTCGGCCGACTACCGGGCGGCGAGGGGGGTGATGCGCGACGTCTTGGTGAAAGTGATCAACGAGGACTACGAGCAACAGCTGCGTGAGCTCGGGTCTCGGGTGATCCTCCTCTGGGGGGAGGAGGACCGGGAGGTCCCGTTGGAGGTGGCAGAGAGGGCGTTGCGCGTCATCCGACAAGCTGGGGGGACGGCCGAGTTGGAGGTGCTGGCCGGGGTCGGTCATCTGGTGCCAGTCGAGGCTCCCGTTGCGATCGGCAGGCTGGTCGAGGAGGCGTTGCGGTCGTGATCTGGGCCCTCGTCGCTGCCTGCGCCCTGGCCACGGTCCCCGCCGGGTTGCGCTGGCTTCGGGTGGCGCAGCGTGAGCACTATCTGCCGTCTTCGGTGGCCACATTCGCCGGTCGCTGGTGGACGAGCGGTCCGGTGAACCTCGGTCTCCTCATCGTCATGCTGTTGGGGCTCGTCGGGTCGTGGTGGGACACGTGGTGGGCCTTTCTCGTGCCCGCCGCCCAGATCGGCCCCATCGGGCTGACGATCAAGGGCAGGACGTCGTCCCTGGCCTGGACCGCGCGCTTGCGCCGTGCCGCCGTCCTGGCCGGTGTGATGGTGATGGCCCTCTACTGGGCAGGGGGCGTCATCGGATCGGCGTTCTTCGTCGGACTCGGTCTCTTCCTCCTCCCGGCACTCGTCGATCTCGCCTTGCTGGCCCTCGGCCCGATCGAGCACAGGCTGGGGGATCGCTGGGTCGAGCGGGCGGCGGCGAGACTGAAGACGTCGGGGGCAAAGGTGGTGGCGATCACCGGGTCCTACGGGAAGACCACCACCAAACAGTATGTCGCCCATCTGCTCGCAGGCTCGTATCGCACCGTGGCCAGCCCCGCCTCGTTCAACAACCGGATGGGTCTGGCCCGGGCCGTGAACGAGCATCTTGTCCCGGGAACGGAGGTGTTCGTCGCCGAGATGGGCGCCTACGGTCCCGGTGAGATAGCGGAGTTGACGACATGGATCCCACCCGACGTGGCGGCGATCGTGGCCATCGGGCCGGTCCATCTCGAACGTTTCAAGACCGAGGCACGGATCGTGGCGGCAAAATCGGAGATCCTCGACCGTGCCGGGGTGGCGGTCGTCGCCGTCGACCATCCCCTCCTTGCCGCCCTGGCCGAGGAGCGGAGGCAGGGGATCGACGTGATCACGGTCTCGGCGGAGGGGGCGGAGGCCCGGGTCACGATCAGGAACGGCTCGATCCACGCCGACGGGGTCGAGGTGGCCAAGACCCCGCCCGACGTGTTCGTGGTGAACCTGGTGGTCGCCCTCGGGATCGGTCTCGCCCTCGGTCTCGACATCGATGACCTGACTTCCCGTCTCGACGATCTGCCCCGTCCCGAGCACCGTCAGACCGTGTCAATGTCGGAACGGGGCTTCACCGTCGTCGACGACACCTTCAACTCCAACCCGGTCGGGGCCAGATCGGGTCTGCGTGCCCTCTCCGCGTCGGGCGGGGAGGGGCGCACTGTGGTGGTGACCCCGGGGATGGTCGAGTTGGGGTGGGGTCAGTTCGAGGAGAACCGCGCTTTCGCCGCCGAGGCGGCGGCCGTGGTCGACCACTTGGTGATAGTGGGTGGGACCAATCGCCGAGCCCTGCTCGAAGGTTCCGGGAAGGGCAGGGCGTCGGTTACCGTCGTCTCTTCTCGGGAGGAGGCGGTCGAATGGGTCCGGGGGAACCTGGGCCCGGGGGACGCAGTGCTCTACGAGAACGATCTTCCGGACCACTATCCCTGAGGAGTTGGAAATGGCGAAGCCGGTGGTGATCTTCGGCGGTCCCTCGGATGAGCATGACATCTCGATACTGACCGGTCTCCAAGTCACCCGCGCTCTTGGCGACGTCCACGCCGTGTACTGGTCGAAGTCGGGCGACTGGTTCGAGGTCGACGTCGATCTCGAGGCGGCAGACTATGCCGACGGTGTCCCTCGCAAGGCACGTGAGCTGACCTTCGTCGCCGCGCCGGGCCGGGGCTTGGTGGCGAAGAAGAAACCCCTCGACGTGGACGCCGTCATCATCGCATGTCACGGAGGCCCCGGAGAGGACGGGACGCTCCAAGGGCTCCTCGATCTGGTCGGGCTCAGGTACAGCGGTCCGGGTCAGGCCGCTTCCGCCCTGGGCATCGACAAGCTGGCCTTCGGTGCGGCCATGGCCGCGGCCGGTCTTCCCACCCTGCCCCGCACTCTGGTCGCAACCGGGGAGGAGCAGCCACCTTCGTTCGCCGGGCCCTACATCGTCAAGCCTCGGTTCGGCGGGTCCTCGATCGGCATCGAGATCGCCGATGACTGGCCCACCGTGCTCGCCCTCAAGAGAGGGTCCTCGTTCTTCGACCAAGGGGCGGTGGTCGAGCCCTTCCTGACCGGGAGTCGGGACCTCCAGGTGGCGGTCCGCACCCATCCCAAATGGGAGCTCTCGGCGATCGAGGCGCCGGCGCGGGCGGTGGAGGGGATCTACTCCTACGATCAGAAGTACCTGGCCTGGGGGGGTGAGGTGAGTGCGGGGCGCGAGCTGCCGGCCACGCTCGACCCCGGTCTCGAGGAGGAGGTCCGGCGACTGTCGACCCGGGTGACCGAGGTGGCCGGGCTGAGGGGCATCGCCCGCATCGACTACCTGGAGCGTGACGGGGAGATCGTCGTCAACGAGGTGAACACCATCCCCGGCTCAATGGGCGCCTATCTGTGGATCGACCCCCCGATCAGCCGGGCGCAGCTGTTCCGTGACATGCTGGACGAGGCCCGGGACGGGCCGGTGAGAGTGTTCTCGGTGGCCGGCAGCGACGGGACGGCGCTGCGAAGCGCCGGGACCATCGCCTCCAAACTGGGCTAACCAGAAAGGACCGGCCAGGCCGGTCCTTTCTCAGTCGGCTCGAACCAGGATCAGAGATGCACCACTGGGCAGGTGAGGGTGCGGGTGATGCCGTCGATGGCCTGGATCTTGGCCACGACCAGTTTGCCCAGGGAGTCGACGTCCTCGCTGGTGGCCTTCACGATCACGTCATAGGGGCCGGTCACGTCGTCGGCCGAGTCGACACCGGGGATTTCCCGCACTTCCTCTGCCACCAGGGCGGCCTTGCCGACCTCGGTCTGGATCAGGACATAAGCCTGGACCAACTGAGCCTCCTTAGGGTCTCGGGGTGGGCCGGACCCTAGTTGAGCGGTCCTCCCGTGTGCAGCGCCCACCGTGGAGGTGGCTGGTGGCACGGCGGGGGAGCTCAGTAACCCTCTTGGCCCACCCTGACGGAGGTCACGAAGTGGGTGCCGTCCTCCTCGACGGTCTCGAAGACGAGACGCTGTCCCTGCCGGAGGGTGCGGAAGATGGATCCCTTGAGTGACCCGGGGCGAAGAAAGACCTCGGCCCGGTCGTCGTCGCGGACGACGATCCCGGCCCCGGTGACCGGGTCGTAGGTCTTGACCACGCCCTGGGGCATCCGCTCAGGCCTTCTCGATCTTGCCCGCACGTATGCAGGAGGTGCATACCCGGGCCCGACGGGTATTGGATCCGTGGCGGACCCGCACCTTCTGGATGTTGGGCAACCAGCGGCGGTTGTTGCGTTTGTGGGAGAAGCTGACGGTCTTGCCGTAGCTTGGCTCTTTGCCGCAGATCTCACAGCGATAAGACATCTCGAAGACTCCTGGGACGGTCTGGAAGGGTAGACGGGCCTGCGGCCCGGTTCGACCGACAGTGAGGATAGCCGTGCCCCCGGCCAAGTCCCAGCTCGGGCTTGTCGTGGCCCATCGTGGCCGGGGTGACCCTGGTCTCGGCGACGGCCGCCGTGCTCTTCTTCCGCTGGGAGTAGAGGAGGGCCCAAGCCCCGGTCCGGATGTACCGTGGCGACGTGGGAATCTTGCACCGCGGAGCGCAGTCGTGGCCTCGCTGAGCCATCTGGCCGGGTTGCCCGTCTCCCAGGTCAAAGGCATGGGCGGCAAGAATGCCCCGATCGTCGCCAAAGCCGGGATTGAGACCGTGGCCGACCTGCTCCATCACGTCCCCCGGACCTATGTCGATCGCACGGAGACACCTCCTCTGTCCCGTGTCCCGCTCGGGACCGAGATCACCGTGATCGGCGAGGTCCAGTCGATCGGCAGCAGGAGGCCCAAGCCGAAGCTGGTCATCACCGAAGCCCGAATCTCAGACGAGACGGCCTCGATCAAGGTGGTCTGGTTCAACCAGAGGTTTCGTGAGAAGCAGCTCCCACCCGGGACCGAGGTCGCCTTCTCCGGGACCGTCGAGTCCTATCGGGGCAATCTCCAGATGACCCATCCCGACGTCGACGTCCTCGACCACGACGGGGAGCAGCTCCGGACGGGTCGCATCGTTCCCATCTATCCCCAGGTGGGCGAGGTCAAGACTGGCCAGTTCCGCTCCTCGATACACAACGCCCTGATCCGGGCCCGCCCCATCGCCGACCCCCTTCCCGACATGCTGCTCGCCGAGCGTGGTCTCATGTCACGAGACCAGGCCTATGCCGTGATCCATTTCCCCGACTCCGAGGACAGGGTCGAGCCGGCCCGAACCCGGCTGGTATACGACGAGTTCCTCCGTCTCGAGCTGGCCCTGGCCCTGCGCAAGCGTCGTCAGAGAGAAGATGCCACCGGATTCGCCCACCAGCCGACCGGCGAGCTGGCCGAACGCTTCGTGGCCGGGCTGCCCTACGAGCTCACCGGGGCGCAGAGACGGGTCATCGGAGAGATCGTGGCCGACCTGGGAGAGGCCCACCCGATGCACCGTCTTCTCCATGGGGAGGTCGGATCGGGGAAGACGGTCGTGGCCGTCATGGCCTTGCTCTACGGAGTGGAGGGCGGCTGGCAGGGGGCGATCATGGCGCCGACCGAGGTCCTGGCCGAGCAGCACTATCTGGGATTCACCGGGCTCCTGGCCGAGGCCGGGCTCTCCCCGGAGCCGTTCGCGGTGAGCAGTGAGCTGGGAATGGACAGCCTGTTCGGCTCGGAGGGCCCGGCGGTCCATATCGGGATCCTCACCGGATCGACTGCCGCCGCCAACTACCGGCCCGAGATCAGCCGACAAGCCCTACTCGACGACGCCGCCTCGGGTCAGGTGGACATCCTGGTCGGGACCCACGCCCTGATCCAGGAGGGGGTCCACTTCAACAAGCTCGGTGTGGCCGTGATCGACGAGCAGCATCGTTTCGGCGTCGCCCAGCGTGTCCTCATGAAGGAGAAGGCGGACTCGGTCGAGCCCGACATCCTGATAATGACCGCAACCCCGATCCCAAGGACCCTGTCGATGACGCTCTACGGAGACCTCGACGTGTCCGATCTCGACGAGATGCCGCCGGGTCGCACCCCGGTGAAGACGAAGGTGCTCCGCCGTGCCGACGAGAGCCGAGCCTGGAAGAAGATCGAGGAGGAGGTGGCTGCCGGCCGGCAGGCATTCGTCGTCTGCCCACTGGTGGAGGAGAGCCCCAAGGTCGAGGCGGCGTCGGCCACGGCCGAGCATCAGCGTCTCTCCGCTCTCATGCCCGGTCTGCGGGTGGGTCTGATCCACGGCCAGCTTCGGCCGGCCGACAAGGAAGCGGTGATGTCCGCCTTCCGTTCCCGGGAGTTGGATGTCCTGGTCTCGACGACCGTCATCGAGGTGGGTATCGATGTCCCCAACGCCACGGTGATGGTGATCGAGGACGCCGATCGCTTCGGTCTCAGTCAGCTCCATCAGCTTCGAGGCCGTGTCGGTCGGGGCCGGGACCCCGGTATCTGCCTCCTGATCTCCGACCCGGCCAACGAGGACGCCCGGGAGCGTCTGACGGCAATGGCGGCCACCACCGATGGGTACGAGTTGGCCCAGGTCGACCTGATGCTCAGAGGTCAGGGCACGGTGTTCGGTGTCCGTCAGTCGGGGATGGGAGATCTCAAGGTGGCCAACATCTTCAGGGATCTCGGGGTTCTCACCCACGCCCGCAAAGACGCCTTCACCATTGTCGACCACGATCCCGATTTGAGCCGGCATCCCGACCTGGCCGAAGAGGTGCGGGCCCTGCTCGGCGACTCGGTCGAGTGGTTGTTCAAGAGCTGACCGTGAGGATCATCAGCGGCGAGGCCAAGGGCCGACGTCTGGTCGCCCCGGACACCCGAGACACGCGGCCGGTCACCGATCGGGTACGGGAGGCGGTTTTCTCCATCGTCGGGACCTCGGTTGAAGGTGCCTCGGTGCTCGATCTGTACGCCGGGTCCGGCTCATTCGGGCTCGAGGCCCTCTCCCGTGGGGCGAGTGCCGCCACCTTCGTCGAGAGCGGGCGCCGCGCCCTGAAAGCATTGCGGGCCAACATCGCGGCGACCGCCCTGGGGGGCACGATGGTGAGCTCATCGGTCCAGGATTTCCTGCAACGCTCCCGCAGTGGTTTCGACCTGGTTTTCATCGACCCTCCCTGGGAGATGCCCTCTTCGGATCTGGGTCGGGATCTGGCCCGGCTCGACCGGCTGTTGTCCGGCGACGCCGAAGTGATCGTCTCCCGACGTCACGATGACGCGATCCCGCCAACGCCCCCGGGCTGGCGGGTTGCCACCGATAGGCGATATGGGGATACCAGAATCGTCAGGTACCAGAAAGAAGCGAACGCCGAATGACCACCGCACTCTGCCCCGGGAGCTTCGATCCCCCTACCAACGGCCATGTCGACGTGATCGAGCGAGCCATCGGCGTGTTCGACCAGGTTGTCATCGCCATCGTCGACAACCCCTCCAAGGATTCGCTGTTCTCGACCGCGGAGCGGGTCTCCCTGCTCGAGCAGCTGTTCGGTGGCCGGGCCCGGATCGGGTCCTTCCCCGGTCTCCTCGTCGACTACGCCGCCGAGGTCGGGGCCGACGTGGTGGTGAAAGGGCTCCGCACCGTGGACGACTACGAGTACGAGATGCAGATGGCGCAGATGAACCGGCATCTCACCGGCATGGAGACCGTGTTCATGGCCACCAAGTCGGATTGGAGCTTCATCTCCTCCTCTCTGGTCAAAGAGGTGGCCAAACTGGGCGGATCGATCGAGGGTCTGGTACCAAGTGTCGTCGAGAAGGCCCTCCAGGAGCGGTTGTCATGACCGACGAACACGAAGTGTCGGCCCCGGACACGGCCGAGGTGGTCGAGCAGGCGAATCAGCTCGAGCAGGAGCAGCGGGCCGAGTTGAGTGACCTCCAAGACATGGTCGACGACCTCATCGTCCATCTCCACGAGGCCAAGAACGTCCCCCTCTCCGGCAACGCCATGGTCGACCGGGAACAGTTCCTCGGCATGCTCGAGAAGATCCGGGCGGATCTCCCTGATGAACTCCGGGCGGCGAGATGGATGGTCCGGGAACGTGAGGCCTTCATCTCCCGGACCAATGAGAAGGCACGGGAGATCGTGGATCGCGCCCGCAAGGAGGCGGACACGCTGGTCTCCGAGTCCAACATCATGGCAGAGGCGGTTGAGGAGGCCAACATCCTGGTGCGACGGGCCGAGGGGGAGGCCCGGCGTCTTCGTCTCGAGACCGAGGACGAGATCGAGCGAAAGTTGCAGCGGGTGGAGCTGATTCTCAACCAGGTCTTGGACCAGATCCAGGATGCTCGCGACGAGCTCCATGAGGCGCGTCCCAAGCCACCCGACGTTCCGATCTGACCATGCCGGATGATCTGGTGGTCCCGGTTGGTGACCTGATCGGATCGCCGGGGAAGGAGCGACCCTTTGCGGGCACTCGATTGGTGAGGTTGCGGGTGGGGGACACCAAGGTCGAAGGGCCGATGACCGTCTCCGGTCGTGTCGTCGGTCTGATCGATGCGGTCAAGGCCGAGTACACCGCATCGGCGACCGCGGAATTCGTCTGCACCCGCTGTCTGACCGAGTGGGATGCGCAGGTCAGCGTGGAGGCGGAGCAGTACTTCCGGTCGACACCCGACGAAGACGGATATGGCATCGTGGACAAGCAAGTCGACGTGTCGGGCCCCGCCCGGGACGAGTTGGCGTTGGCGCTCCCCGCCGCTCCATTGTGCAGGGAGGACTGCATGGGACTTTGCCCAACCTGTGGAACCGACTTGAATAGTGACCCCTGCGGCGGCCATGGGGAGGATTCGGACTCACCTTTCGCCGCCCTGAAGGATCTATTCGATTCCTGACCAAGGAGAGCACCAATGGCGGTGCCGAAGAAGAAAATGTCGCGCTCGCGGACCAGACAGCGCAAGGCGGCGTGGAAGGTCTCCCGCCCGAGCACCGTGGCCTGCGAGCAGTGCGGCAAGCCGAAGCTGCCCCACCGCGCCTGTCGTGAGTGCGGCACCTACGGCGGCCGCGAGGTGATCGAGGCCGGCTGAGACTTGGCACGGATCGCCCTCGACGCTATGGGGGGCGACAACGCCCCGACCGAGACCGTCGCCGGAGCGGTTGAGGCGGCCGAGCGCGGGGTGGAAGTGGTCCTCGTCGGTCATCCCGAGGTCCTGGAAGCCGAACTGGCCAAACAGCGCACCCGTCTTCCCATCGTCGACGCGCTCGAAGTGATCGCCATGGGAGAGGACCCGGGTCGGGCCCTGCGCGAGAAGCCCGGATCGTCGATAAGCGTGGCTGCCAAGCTGGTAGCCGAGAAATCGGCCGAGGGCATGGTCTCTGCCGGTTCCACAGGCGCCGCCATGGCCGCCTCGGCCATCATCATCGGGAGGATCAAAGGGGTCACCCGACCCTCGATCGCATCGATCTTCCCCACGCCGGGCAGTGCCACGATCGTGCTCGACTCCGGGGCAAACCCGGACGTCAAGCCCGATCAGCTGGTTCAGTTCGCCATCATGGGGGCCGTCGCCGCCGAGGTCCTGCTCGGCGTCGAGGACCCCCGGGTCGGGCTGCTCTCGATCGGAGAGGAGAAGGGCAAGGGTCGTGACCTGGAGCGCGCCGCCTACGAGCTGCTGGAACAGGCGCCGATCCGGTTCGTGGGCAATGTCGAGGGGCGTGATGTGGCAGCGGACAAGTCGGATGTCATCGTCACCGACGGGTTCACCGGGAACATCTTCCTCAAGACGATGGAAGGGGCAGCCCAGGTGATGATGCGTTACGCAATGGAGGCGCTCGCCGGGCTCGACGCCGGGCTTCAGGAATCAGTGCTCCCCGCGCTGGACGAGGTGAGACGCCGTCTCGACTACGAGACCTACGGGGGAGCCCAGCTGCTCGGGGTCAAAGGTGTGGTGGTCATCGCTCACGGGAGCTCGAGCCGGGTGGCGATCGCCAATGCGCTGGTCATGGCGGCCGAAGGGGCGAAACACGATCTTCCCGGTCGTCTTGCGAGCAGACTCGCCTCCTGATGACCTTGGAGCAGGATCTCGGCTATACCTTCGACGACCCGGGTCTGCTCGCCGTGGCCCTCACCCACCGTTCCGTGAGCAGCGAGGACGGCTCCCGGTCCGACAACGAGCGTCTGGAGTTCCTGGGCGACGCGGTCCTGCAACTGGCGGTGACCGACTACCTGTACGCCACCTTCCCCGATCTCGCCGAGGGGAAGATGGCCAAGGTGAGGGCAGGTGTGGTCAGCCGGCCCACCCTGGCCGACGTGGCGCGCAGCATCGATCTGGGCAGTCACATCGCGCTGACCCTCGCCGAGGAACGCACCGGCGGCCGGGACAAGGACTCGATAATGGCCGACGCCTTGGAGGCGATCATCGGTGCGGTGTACCTCGATGCCGGGCTCGAGGCCGCCGCCAAACTCGTGCTGCGGCTCTGGGGCGATCGCATCGATGACCGGGCCAGGCGGCCCGGCCTCAGGGATTACAAGACGCGGCTCCAGGAGGTCCTGGCCAAGGATGGACGCCGTCCCGACTACCTCACCGAGGGCTCAGGCCCCGATCACGAGCCGAGCTTCGTCGCCCGGGTCGAGGTCGAGGGCATCCTTCTCGGCGTGGGCTCGGGTCGCTCGAAGAAGGAGGCCGAGCAGGGCGCGGCCCAGCAGGCGCTGGAGACTCTCAGAGCAGGCTCGACCTGAGCAGAGGCTCCTTGCGGGCCCTGAGATCGACATACCAGAGAGTGGTCATCACTGCGATGGCGGCGACGACCAGGCCCTGGACGACCACCAGAAAGACGAAGCCGAGACCCACTCCGATCCCGAAGCCACCGGCACTGATCGCCGGCAGAGCGACCAATTGCACCAACTGGGCGGCGATCGAGCCGAGAAGCCCGACCAGCAAGAGGAAGCCGACGGTGGGCCACCACCGGCCCCGCACCAGGGAGAAGCTGCGGCGAAGCGCCTCGACCGGCCCTGCATCCTCCAGGGCGACCACCGCCGAGACCATGGTGAAACAACCCGCCAGCCACAACCCGGGGAGGATTAGGGCGACCATCCCCGCCAGGACCACGACGAAGATGAGACAACCGGCCACGATCAGGATCAGAAGCCTGGCGAAGGCGGTCGAGGCCGCCCCGCCTGCTCCGATCGGCTCCCCGGCGATCTCCGATGCGACGATTCGATGCACGGTCAGGTTGACGAAACCGGTGGCGAGGAGCTGAAGGATGACCGCGATGAGGACGGCCTGAAGGAGACGGAGGGTCGGCTCCACCAACTCGGCATCGCTCATCTGGTCCAGGGCTTGTGGATCGCTGAGGATGAGCAGAAGAAAGTCGTCGGCTCCGGTGAGGACGAAGGTGGCGATGGTCAAGCCGCCGAGGAGCACGAATGACCAGAACGCCGGGGCGAAGAACCGTCGCCAGACCCGGCCCAGCATAGTCATGCCCTCACCGAGGATCTCACCGAAGGGTCGGGGAATTATCTCCATGGGCCGGGGTACGGTAACCCACCCTCGAGCTGGAGACCCGAGTGCCCGAACTGCCTGAAGTCGAGATAACGCGGCGTCACCTCGACGAGGCCATGGCCGGCCGGTCGCTGAGGGGGGTGAGGACCAGTCACGCCAGGACCGCACGTCACAACGTCGGCGGACCGGCCGAGCTCGACGCCCGTCTCGAGGGGCGGATGGTCCTCGGGGTCGAACGGAAGGGCAAGTTCCTCGCCGCCCCTTTGGACGACGGTCAGACACTCGTCGCCCACCTCGGGATGTCGGGTCGGTTCACCGTCGGGGATCCCTCGGAGGATGAGCCCGCCCACACCCATTTTCGGGCGAGGTTGGACGACGACAGAGAGATCCGTTTCATCGATCCCCGTACCTTCGGTTTCGTGGCCGTGTTCGGCGATGATGAGCTCGCCGTCTCGGGGTTGGCCCGAATCGGGCCCGACGCCTGGGACACCACGCCGACGGTGGAAAACCTCGGCGCCGTGCTCGGCAGGCGGACGGCGCCGATCAAGGCACTTCTCCTCGACCAGGTCGTGGTATCCGGTCTGGGCAACATATACGCCGACGAGGCTCTCCACATTGCCGGCATCCACCCCTTGCGGCCCGGTGTGGAGATCACCGAGGTGGAGTTGGAGCGTCTCCTCGACGCCATTCGCACCGTGCTCGGAACCGCCATCGACAACGGGGGGACCAGTCTTGGCGATCTCACCTATCTGCTGCCCGACGGCCGGGCCGGGGAGAACCTCGACCGTCTCCTGGTATACGGCCGAACCGACCTTCCCTGTCCCAAATGCGGGGCCCCGATCGAGCGCACCGTGATCAGGGGCCGGTCCAGCCACTTCTGCCCCAACTGCCAAGCCGCAGGGCTGTGAGCACCAAGGCGGTCCATGCAATCGTCACCGGGCGTGTCCAGCAGGTCGGCTATCGGCAGAGCTGTCGTCAGGTGGCCCGCTCTCTCGGTCTCGTCGGCTGGGTGAGGAACACCGTCGACGGCCGGGTCGAGGTGTTCGCCCAGGGCGGGCCGGATGAGGTCGACCGTCTTGTCGACTGGCTGTGGGGTGGCCCTGCCATGGCCCTGGTCACCGGGGTGGAGTCCGATGCGGTGGCACCGGACAACACCTTGCGCGACTTCTTCATCCAACCCAATCCGATGAAGAGCTGATGAGCCCTGGGTGGCTGTTAGCCTGCTCGTCATAATCACAGTCGTGTCATTTGCCAGGGAATAGCTGTGTATTTGAAGTCACTGAAGCTCGTCGGGTTCAAGTCGTTCGCCGACCGGACCCGGCTCGAGTTCCGGCCGGGGGTGACGGTCATCGTCGGCCCCAACGGATCGGGCAAGTCCAACCTGGTCGACGCCCTGTCGTGGGTGATGGGGACCCAGTCGACCAGGGCGCTGCGAACCGGGAAGATGGAGGATGTCGTCTTCGCGGGGACCGCCACCCGTCCCTCCCTGAACCGGGCCGAGGCCACCCTCCTCATCGACAACGCCGAACGCATGATCCCCCTCGACCTCGACGAGGTGGCACTTACCCGACGCCTCTATCGGGACGGCTCTTCCGACTATGAGATCAATGGGGTCGGGTGTCGGCTGCTCGACGTCCAGGAGCTCCTCAGCGACTCGGGGGTGGGACGGCATCAGCATGTGATCATCGGGCAGGGCCAGGTGGACAATGTGCTCAACGCATCGCCCGAGGATCATCGGGCCGTGGTAGAGGAGGCTGCCGGAATCCTCAAGCACCGGCGGCGCAAGGAGAAAGCCGAGCGGCGGCTGGAGCGAACCGATGAAGATGTGCTCCGACTTCAGGACCTCCTCGGGGAGATCGAGCGGCAACTCAGGCCGCTGCGGCGACAGGCCCGTGCCGCCGAGCGTTACGACGGGTTGAAGTCGGAGGTCCGTGACCTGCGTCTTCATCTGGCCGGTGTCGCTCTCGAGGCGTACGAGACCGAGATGACCACCGCCGGTGCCCGGCTGGAGACGCTCACCGCAGAGATCGCCGCCGATGAGACGGCCCTGGGCTCGTTGTCGGCGAGGGTGGAGGAGCTGACCGCCCGCGCCACGTTGGTCGGTGCCGATCTCGATCGGGACACCGGGGCGGCGGCAACACTGGAGACCACGGTCGAACGGCTTCGCCGGCTGGGTGCGGTGGCCAAGGAGAGGAGCCGTGCCGTCTCCGGGCGCAGACAGGCCGGCATCGAGCGCCGGGCCGATCTCGAGATGGAGTCTTCCCGGATAGACGTGGAGATGGGAGTGGTCTCCTCGGCCGAGGCAGAAGCCAGCGCTACTGCCGAAGCGAGCGAGGCCCGATTCCGGCGTCTCGAGGACGAGGAACGGGTCATCGCCACCCAGAATGCCCTTTCGCCTGAAGGGGCGCTGGCCGCGGTGCGTGGCGAGCTGTCCGTCCTCCAAGCGGCGAGCATGCGGGATGCCAGGGAAGTGGAGGCGATCGAGCACCGCATCGACGTCCTCGACTCACAGCTCAGGGACGAGTCGGGCGAGATCTCGAGGATCAACGACGAGGTTCGGGTCCTGGACCAGGAGGTGTCCGCTCTCCAGACCGGCTATCAGAAGACGAGCCGCCAGCGTGAGAGCGACCAGAAGAAGTGGGCTGACGCCGAGGAGGCCCTCACCACGGCCCGACTCGCCGTCGCAGCTGCCGAGGCCAGGGTCGAGGCGGTGGAGGCTGCCCTCGCCGGTCGTTTCGATCTCGATGCCCGTCGCACGGTGGAAGCTGCCGAAGGCGCCCTGGGCGCCCTGGTCTCGTTGCTCGACATCCCCGCCGGCCTGGAGAAGGCGGTCGATGCGGCCTTGGGGCGTTGGGTCGATGCCGTGGCTTTCCAGAGTGTCGACCGGCTCATGGGGGCGGTGGAGTCGGTCAAGGCCTCCGGCGGCGGCGGAGTGCCCGTTGTCTCGGCGGTGAGCGCCTCCACGCCCCCGGCCTCGGAAGTGGCTGCGGCAGCCGGCGTCCAGGCCCTGGTCGACCGTCTCGGCCCCCGCGCCGACCGCGGTCTGGCCCGCCATCTCCTGGGCGACGTGCTGCTGGTGGAGGGGTGGACCACGGCGTGGACCTTGATCGCCCGTCATCCGGCGCTGCGGGCCGTCACCCCGGAGGGTGACCTGATCTCTGTCGACGGGGTCCAGATCGCCCATCCGGACGGCGCCGGGCCCGCCATGCTGGAAGGAGCCGAGTTGGGGGCGGAGCAGGCCAGGACCGCCTTGTCCCGGGCCACGTCGATCCACACCGCTGCCAAACGGGACTTCGAGAAGAGCCGAGACCTGGAGCGGGCCGCACTGGAGCAGCTGGAGTCGGCCGAGGTCGGTCTCGCCGGCCGGGCCGAGGCGATGGGTCGTCTCCAGAAGTCGGTCGATGCCTTGGGAGGCGAGCGTGATCGGCTCAGACAGAGACTGGCCTCGTTGCAGGAGGACGCTTTGGCGAGAGATCGCCAGATTGCGGACCTGAGCCACCGACTCGAGTCGCTCGAAGGTGAGGAAGCGGAGAGGATGACGGTCTGGGAGGAGCTCGAGGCCCGGCGGATCCAGATCGCGGCCGAGCGCGAGCTGGCCCGGGCCGAGTGGCAGGAGGCAGCCTCGGTCAAGGGTGGGATCACTGAGCGTCGTCGCCTCCTGGAAGAGCGCAAGACCCGGATCGAAGCGGAGCTGTCCCGCGTTGACGGCGCCCGGGTCGAACCGGTTGCCACAGAGAAACTGGACCTGGTCGAGCAATTTGCCCGTCGTGCCGTCGACATCCTCCAGACCAGACTTTCCCGGCTCCGTGAGCGTCAGACCGGTCTGCGCGCCGACAGTGAGGCGACATGGGCGGAGCTGTCCCGCGCCCGCGCCGGATTGGAGGAGCGCCGCGACGGGCTGGCCAAGCGTCGGGAGACGCTCGGCGAGCTCCAGGTCCGTCTCACCGAGCTCAGGCTGATGCGGGAGAACGTGATCGAGGGCGTACGGCGGGATGCCGACGCCGAGGCGGAGGATGCTCGAGGCGTCCCCCGTCCCGACTACCCCGACGATGCGGATCTGGCGGCCATTCTCGAAGAGAAGTCGGCACAACTCCGCCGTCTGGGGCCGATCAATCCTCTGGCCGCCTCCGAGTACGCCGAGCTGGATGAGCGTCACACCTTCCTCGCCGACCAGCTCGCCGACGTGGAGTCGTCGCGATCCGAGCTGCGGAAGGTGATCCGGGCGCTGGAGGAGGAGATCGAGCAACGTTTCCAGGAGGCGTTCGCCGAGGTGGCGGAGGCGTATCAGCGCTACTTCGCCATCCTCTTCCCCGGGGGTCGAGGCCGGATACGTCTCACCGACCCCGACGATCCCCATTCCGGGCTGGTGATCAACGCCCAGCCGCTGGGGAAGAAGGTCAGCCAGCTCACACTGCTCTCCGGTGGGGAGCGCAGTCTGGCCGCCCTGGCCTTTCTCTTCTCCATATTCGAGGCCCGACCCAGCCCCTTCTACGTGCTGGACGAGGTCGAGGCCGCCCTCGACGACGCCAACCTGCGCCGCTTTCTTCGCATCGTCGACGAGTTCCGGCAGCGGGCCCAGGTGCTCATCGTGACCCATCAGCAGCAGACGATGGGGGCGGCCGACGTCCTCTACGGGGTCACCATGGAGCCGGGCGGGTCGTCCCAGGTCGTCCGCAAGGACATGACCTCGGTCGGGTCCGATCTCGGCGTCTAGTGGTGTGTTCGGGGAGTGATTCCGAGCGCGGTCATTCCAGTGCGAACGATCCTGTGACGATCTCGCCTGCCGGCTCGTAGGTACCGATAACGACTCCAGTGGTGGAGACCTTGCTGTCGACGAGCTTCAGCGCGGAGGGGATCGTGCCTTCCGAGAACAGGCGCTTGCCCGACCCGATGACGAGGGGGAAGACCCACAGGCGGTACTGGTCGACGAGGTTGTGGCGCAACAGCGTCTGGATCAGGTTTCCGCTGCCATGCACCTGCAGCTCTGGCCCATCTTCCTTCTTGAGCGCCGCGATGCCTTCGGCCGCGTCTCCCTCGATCAGGACCGAGTTGCTCCACTCCAGCGTGGGATGTCTCTGCGACGCGACGTACTTGGTGGCGTCGTTGAACGTCTTGGCGCCTTCCTCCTCGCTGGCGTGCGGCCAGTGCGCGGCCATGATGTCGTAGGTCTTGCGTCCGAGAACCATGGCGAACGGCGCGCTCGTCGCCTCATCCATGACCTGACCCATCTGCTCGTCCCAATAGTTCACCGACCAGCCACCATGCGCGAAGCCGCCGCTGTCGTCCTCTCCAGGGCCGCCCGGGGCCTGCATGACCCCGTCGAGGGTCAGGAAGGTGCTCACGACCAGCTTTCTCATCTCTTGTTTCCTCTCGATCGGATCCTCGGCTGAGTTGAGCCCACCGCAGGATAAGACGGCTGCTAGTTAGGTTTGAAGGCTCATGGATGTGATCGATCTCGTCCTGATCCTCGTCGCCCTGGTCATCGTGCTGCTGACCGTCGTCATCGTGGTCGGTCGGCGACGGCTCCTCGACGACACCGCTCCGCCGGCCGAGACCGCGGCGGGACCTTCCCGCATCGGGCGCAGTGCCTCCGCCTTGGGCGCCTCCCTGCGTCGAGCCTGGGGCTCGGGTCTGGACGAGAGCACCTGGAGTGAGTTGGAGGAGGCCCTGCTCGGCGCCGACGTCGGCCTGGAAGCCACGACCTCGGTGGTCGCCGGAGTCAGGAGATCGGCCCCGGAGACCCCCGACCAGGCCCGGCAGGCGCTGGCCCGCCAGCTCCGGGCCGAGCTCGGGCACAGGGACCGTGAGATGCATGTCGACGGTGCGCCGGCGGTGGTCGTCGTTGTCGGGGTCAACGGGACCGGGAAGACGACGACCATCGCCAAACTGGCTGCTCGGCTCAAGAGCGAGGGTAGGGAGGTGGTTCTGGCCGCGGGTGACACCTTTCGCGCCGCTGCCGGCGCCCAGCTCGAGACCTGGGGCGACCGTCTCGGGGTGACTGTGGTCGCCGGGCAGGAGCGGGGCGACCCGGCGTCGGTCGCATTCGATGCGATCGGCGCCGCCCGGTCCAAGGGCGCCGACGTGGTGATCATCGACACCGCCGGCCGGCTCCATGCCAAGAAGAACCTCATGGCCGAGCTGGGGAAGATCCACCGTGTTGCCTCCGGTGATCGCGGGGGAGTGGACGAGGTCCTCCTGGTCCTGGACGCCACCGGGGGCCAGAACGGCGTTGCTCAGGTGCGTGAGTTCGCCGCAGCGGTGCCGATCAGCGGCATCGTGCTCACCAAGCTGGACGGGACGGCCAAGGGCGGGATCGTGATCGCCGTGGAGCGTCAGCTCGGCGTCCCCGTAAAGTTCGTCGGGCTGGGTGAGGGGATCGACGATCTGGTGCCTTTCGACCCGGACTCATTCGTCGCCGAGCTCCTGGAGAAATCGTGAATCGAGATGAACTGGTTGCCGCGGCCCGGGCCGCCGCCGAGAACTCCTATTCGCCCTACTCGGGGTTTCGGGTTGGCGCGGTGGTGGTCGGGGAGGGCGGTGAGGTGTTCACCGGGGCCAATGTCGAGAACGCCGCCTACCCGTCGTCGAATTGCGGCGAGGCGACCGCCATCCACGCCGCAGTGGCGGCGGGAGTGAGGAAGATCGACACCCTGGCCGTGGCCTGCATCGACGCCACCGACGTGCAAGGGGCCTATCCCTGTGGGCGCTGCCGGCAGATCATGTCCGAGTTCGGCGTCGACACCATCATCGTGGCCGCCGGTGAGGGCTCCGAGATCAGGGAGCACACCCTCGACGAGCTGTTGCCCCATCGATTCACCTTCTGAGGGGCTCAGCTCCCGGCCGCCCAATTCTCCCGGTTCTCCTTGCGCACCACGAAACGGAGCCCGGACCAGGTCTCGTCGACGGCGATCACCTTGTTGTCCACCATTCCCGTGGGCAGGAAGAGGTCTCTGAGGGTCTGCTCGGTCAGGTCGGTCTCCACGCCTGAGCCCTTCTTGGGCCAGAACACCCAGATCGCCCCGTCGACCGGCACGTAGGTGATGGCTCGTTGAAATCCTCGCTCCGCCTCATCGGACCGGTCGGCGAAGACGATGAAGATGTCGGCGGGCAGCTCGGTCCGATGCACCTCCACGTCCGGCGGGAGCTCGCCGAGGTCGAACTGGTAGTAGTTGGGCATGTTGAGGATCCCGACCGTCTTCCCCTCCTTGATCCCCAGCTTCTGAGCCAGCGGCGTGCCGCTGTACCCCGCCATCACCCGGTCGGGATCATGTCCCGATGCTCCACCCTGCCGTCGGCATGGATGGCGAACCGACCTTCGGTGCGATCGTGGACCGGATCGCGTCTCGACCAGGGCCATCCGCCGAACTGGGTGCGGTGATAGTCCTCGACGGCCTGGCGCAGCTCGTCGGCGGAGTTCATCACGAACGGCCCCAACTGGAACACAGGGGCGCCGATCGGCCGGCCCTGGAGGAGGAGGAACTCGGCCGGCTCGCCATGGTTCTCCACGACCGTCTCGACTTCCGGCCTGAGCCGCGCCCCGATGCGAGCCTCGAACCGGCTTCCGTCGATGCGAACGTCGTCCCCCTGGAAGCAATGCAGCATCCGGTTGACATCGGATGGGGCGGCGGGGAGCCGCCATCTGGCGTCGGATGCCAGCCGGATCAGCCATATGGCGAGGTGAGAGTCGGCTCGCGACGCCCATGAGTCGGGTGGGGGAGATGGCGGGCGATGACCGTCGATGGTGCCGGCGATGACATCGACACTCACCCCGACCGCCGGTGTGATGGTGGGGATGTCCTCACCCCACAGCATCCCGAAATAGGCCGGGACCAGCTTCGACTCCGGCGGCAGGTTGAGCCAGATCTGGAACAGCTCCATCGGGTTGGGGCCGGCCGGATCGAGGAGAGGGAACATCTCGGCGTGCATGATCCCGGTGCCCGTCGTGAGCCATTGCACGTCGCCCTCGCCGTAACGGGCGGTCGCGCCGAGCGAATCGGAGTGGTCGACGTAGCCACGTCGCACCACGGTCACCGTCTCGAACCCACGGTGGGGATGCTGGGGAAACCCAGGCACGACGTCGCCGTGGTACATGCTCCAACCGTCGCGATAGGAGAAGTCGACCCCGATCTGACGCCCGGCCAGAGAGGCGGCAGGGCCCAGATCGTAGTTCCCGGACGGGTAGTCGTCGATGTGGTGGACGGTGAAGATAAAGGGGTCGAGACCGTGCCAGGGAAAGCCCAGTTCGACCGATTCGAGCACAGGGTGTGTAGGGATGAGGTTCTCCTTGCTTCCTGGGGCGCATGCTACGACGGCGGTCGAGTCATCAGCCAGTAGGTGGGGCCGCCGGGACATGAGCGCGACTCCGTCCTCCTCGATCTCGAACCCCGCCTGGAGGTAGAAGGGCACCGCAGATGGATTCGAGGTCTCCAGATAGCACGGCACCTGCTGCCGGTCGGCAATGTCGAGCAGCGGAGAACCTACCGGCCCTGCAATGCCTCGATCAAGTTGGGGAGTACCTTGTGCACGTCGCCGACCACGCCGAGATCGGCGATGGAGAAGATGGGTGCGTCGGGGTCCTTGTTGATGGCGATGATGGTCTTCGAGTCCTTCATCCCCACCAGATGCTGCATGGCGCCGGAGATGCCACAGGCGATGTAGACGTCGGGTTTGACCGTCTTCCCGGTTTGACCGACCTGTTTGGCATACGGCACCCAACCGGCGTCGACGATGGCCCGGGTGGCGCCGGTGGCCGCCTTCAACTGCTTGCCCAGTGTCTCGACCAGCTCGTAGGCCTCGGCCGAGCCGAGACCACGACCGCCGGACACCACGATGGAGGCGTCCCCGAGCTGGGGGCCTTCCCGCTCCTCGACATGTGACTCCGAGATCCTGGCCTCAGCGGCTCCGGCATCGGGCAGGTCCAGCTTCTCCACGGTGGGCGCCCCACCACCGATCGCTTCGGCCACGAACGACTTGGGCCGGGCCAGGACGATGAACGGGCCGGTGGACGCGCTGGCGGTGGCGATCTGGGTCCCACCGAGTATCTCATGATCGGTCTCGACCCCACCGGGGGTGAGCCGGACGTCACTGGCGTTGGAGAGCACACCCACCCCGAGTCGAGCGGCCATCCGACCGGCGATGTCCCGATCGTTGTAGGCCTGACCCAACAGGATCAGGTCCGGGGAGTCGGAAGCCGCCCGCTCCGCCATGGCGGCCGCAGCCGGAGCGGAGGGAAGCCGATCGGCGCTGTCGAGATGGAGAACGGACTTCGCCCCGTGATCACCCAGCGTGGCGAACACCGTCTCGGAACCAGGGCCGAGGAGGATGGCGGTCGCCTCGCCCAGTTGCCGGGCCTTGGCCAGCAACTCCAGGCCCAGGGCGGTCGGTTCGTCCCCTTCCTGCTCGATGAAGACCCACACCGAGGCCATTCAGATCACCTTTCTCTCTTCGAGCAGGGAGACGATGGCCAGATGGGCCTCACCCTCGTCCTCGATCTTCTGACCGCCGCTGCGCTCCGGGGCGTCGACAATCGAGAGCACGAGCTGTTCGGGGCCGCGCTCGGCGCCGGTCTCGCCCATCGACAGAGTCTCGACCGGCTTCTTCTTGGCGTCCATGATCCCCTTGAAGGTGGGGTACCGGGGCTCGACCACACCGGCGGTCACCGTGACCACCGCCGGCAGATCCGAGGTGATGACGTCGTAGCCCGCCACCGTCTGACGGTGGATGGTGACCGAGCCGTCACCCGTCTCCACCCGGGTGGCATAGGTGAGGGCCGGAACAGTGAGGAGCTCGGCGATCATCTGGGGCACCACACCCGAGTACCCGTCGGTCGACTCGGTCCCGGCGATGACCAGGTCGAACCCCTCTCTCTGGATCGCTGCCGCCAGCACCCTGGCCGTGGTCAGGGCGTCGGATCCCCGAAGCGAGGCGTCTTCGATCAGGATCGCCTTGTCGGCGCCCATCGCCAGCGCCTGTCTGATCCCCTGGCCGTTGCCGGATGGGCCCATGCTCACCAGGGTGACGGTGCCCTCGTTGGCCTGGGCGAGTTGCAGACCCATCTCCACCCCATACCGGTCGGTGTCGTCCAGGATCTGCTCTTCGGGACGGATCAACCAGTTGCTGCCTTCCTCGAGACGGTAGGGGGTGGCCGGGTCGGGGATCTGCTTGACGCAGACGACGACCTTCATTCGTTTGTCACTCCTTGGTGGATCGGTGTCGGGCGATGGTAACGAGCCGGTGCCCTCTTGAGTAAACGCTCAAATTCGGCCCTGAACGTTATGCACCGCGTCACATATCCGTGACGCCCTGCATTAGGAAGGCGGTTCGACCCGCTCGATGATCAGGTCCGGGGGCTGGGGGGCGGTGTCGTCGATTGTCCAGGCAGAGGCCAGGGACTTCTCCTGGGCCTGCCAGCGGGAGGAGTCGTTATAGCGGACTCGGGCCAGGGGTTGGCCCGTCTCCACCCGGTCGCCCACCTTGGCCTCGAGTGTGATGCCGACACCAGGGTCGATGGTGTCATCCTTGCGCTCGCGGCCGGCCCCGAGCCGGGTGGCGACCACACCGATGGTCAGCGCATCACAGCGGGTCACGAACCCGTCCCGGAGAGCGGTGATCACCGCCTCCTCACGACAGACGGGGAACAGGTCGGGGTTCTCGATCACCGACGGGTCGCCACCCTGGGCCACGGCCACATCGATCAGCTTCTGCAGAGCCTTGCCCGAGTCGATGGCATCGGTGAGGGTTTCACGCCCTCCCCCGATCCCGGCCAGCTCCAACATCACCTCGCCGAGGGCCAACGTCAGCTCGACCACATCTCCGGGCCCCTCACCGCGCAGGACTTCGATCGACTCCCTCATCTCGTTGGCGTTGCCCACCTCACGACCCAATGGCTGGCCCATCCAGGTGATCAGGGCCACGGTTCTCACCCCATGCCGGGTTCCGATGTCGACCATGGTTCGGGCCAGCCGGCGCGATCCGTCGAGGTCCTTCATGAAGGCGCCAGATCCGGTCTTGACGTCGAGAACCAATCCGTCGAGCCCCTCGGCAAGCTTCTTGGACATGATCGAGGAGGCGATGAGGGGCAGCGAGGGCACGGTCCCGGTGGCATCGCGCAGGGCGTAGAGCTTCCGGTCGGCCGGGACCAGAGTCTCGGTCTGGCCGGCGAGGACCAGGCCATGAGAGCCGAGGACATGGCGGAACCGGTCGGGTTCCAGCTCGGTGGTGAAGCCGGGGATGGTCTCCAGCTTGTCCAGGGTGCCGCCGGTGTGGCCCAGACCCCGGCCCGACATCATCGGCAGCACGACGCCGACCGACGCCACCAGGGGGGCGAGGGGTATGGAGATCTTGTCCCCCACCCCGCCGGTGGAGTGCTTGTCGACCTTGGCGGCGGCGATGTCCGAGAAGTCGAGCATCTCCCCGGAATGGAGCATGGCCGTGGTCCAGGCAGCCAGCTCGTCGCTTCCCAGGCCATTGTGGAAGATGGCCATGGCCATGGCCGCCATCTGGTAGTCGGTGACCTCACCCTCGGTGTAGGCCTGGATCAGCCACTCGATGGCATCGGGAGATAGGACTCCGCCATCTCTCTTCGTCTCGATCAACTCGACCGCGGTGAACGCCATCCACCGGACGATATCCGCTCGGTGCTCACGGACCGGGGTTCGGACAGGTGCCATTCCGCGCAGCGCCGTCTCTTTCACCTGGCGGAACATCCTCTAGACACGCAGAAGAGTAGAAATCACAGGAGTGCATGGGACGACGGACCAACCTGGCATTGGCGGTGCTGCTGGTCATAGCGGTCGTCACCGGTCTGGCCAGTCAGGCGATCGGGGTCGACTGGCTTCTTGACACCGCCGTCGTCCACGGCGCCGCAGCTCTCGGGATCCTTCTCCTCGCTCCCTGGAAGAGCATCGTGGTGCGTCGTGGCCTGCGCAAGAGGCGCCCGACCCGTGTCTTCTCCCTGATCCTGCTCGCCCTGGTCCTGATCACTCTGGTCTCGGGTCTGCTCCACTCCTTTGGGGACATCTCGCGGATCGGGCCGCTGACGGTCATGCAGGTCCATGTCGGCGGGGCGGTCCTCGCCCTGGGTCTGGCCGTCGACCATTTCCGCAGGCATCCGGTCAAGCCACGCCACTTCGACCTGGACCGCAGGGCGTTTCTTCGCACCTCGGCTCTCTCTGCGGCCGCGGCCGGGCTGTGGCTGACGTGGGAGGGCACCCTCCAGGCGCTGCAGACGCCGGGGAGCGAGCGTCGTTTCACCGGGATGCACGAGCGGGGCTCACATGACCCGGCTCGTCTGCCGGTCACCTCGTGGTTGGACGACCAGGTGCCCGGGATAGACCCTGAGGGCTGGACGGTGGAGGTGGCGGGCAGACGTCTTAGCCTGACCGACCTTGAGGCCATGCGCCAGGACACCTTTCCCGCCATCCTCGACTGCACCGGTGGCTGGTACTCGACCCAGGAGTGGTCCGGGGTCAGACTGGACCGGCTCATCGATCCCACCGGCCATCGCAGCTTCGTCGCCTGGTCGGCGACCGGGTACGCCCGAAGGTTCCCGGTGTCCGACCTGGAGAGCACCTGGCTGGTGACCCGGCTCGGCGGCGAGCCACTGAGCCCGGGGCACGGATTTCCGGCCCGGATCGTGGCCCCGGTGCGACGGGGCTTCTGGTGGGTGAAGTGGGTGACCCGGGTGGAGCCGTCGCCCGTCCCGTGGTGGTTTCAGTCGCCGTTCCCTCTCACCTGAGGTGACGCCCCGTCCCGCCGCCCGGCCCTCAGCCCCGCTCCACCGGCACGTTGACCAGCGACCCGTACTCGGTCCACGACCCGTCGTAGTTCTTGACGTCGCTGTGACCGAGTAGCTCGGTGAGGGCGAACCAGGTGTGGGAGGAGCGCTCGCCGATGCGGCAGTAGGCGATGATCTCGCCACCGGTGACACCGGCACCCTCGTAGAGCTCTCTCAACTCCTCGGCCGACTTGAAGGTCCCGTCCTCGTTGGCCGCCTTCCCCCATGGGATGTTCTTCGCCCCCGGCACGTGCCCGGCTACGTAGGGCTGCTCCTGAGGTAGATGATCGGGGGCTATCTTCTCCCCGCTGAACTCCTCGGGGGAGCGGACATCGACCAGGGTGGCGCTGCCCAGGGTCTCGAGAACGTGGTCGCGGAAGGCCCGGACCTCGGGGCGCTCCGGCCCGCTGATGCTGTACTCGGTCGGGGTGATGCTTGGTTTCTCCGACTCGAGTTGCAGCGCGTCGGCATTCCACTTCTTCCGTCCCCCGTCGAGCAGCTTGACGTTGTCGAAGCCCCGGTACTTGAGCAGCCAGTAGGCGTAGGCGGCGAACCAGTTGTTGTTCCCACCGTATAGGACCACGGTGGTTTCGGGCCCGACACCGGCGGTGGAGAGCAGCTTGGAGAAGCCCTCCTGGTCCAGGTAGTCGCGTCGGATGGGGTGGTGGAGGTCGTCGGACCAGCTCCAGGCGATGGCACCGGGGATGTGGTCCTTTTCGTATACGGTGGCGTCCTCGTCGACCTCGATGACCCGGATGCCGGGGTTGCTCAGGTTCTCCTGGAGCCATTCGGTGGTGACGAGTGCGTCGGGATTGGCATATGCCATGTGCTCTTTGCTCCTTTGAAGATCAGAAAACGAGTTCTCGTGACGCCGGGAACGGTCTCGCTCTCGGGCGGTGGCGTCGTTAGGAGCGCTGACGATGTGCGGCGTCGGCACCCGGGCTGCCCGCCCGAGAGCTCTCACAGATACACACGCACATCATTAGTGACACATCGGAAAGATATGCACCGGGCAGCGGGAAGTCAATGTGGTCAGCCGAAGAAGCCGACCACGATGAGCGCCCTTTCAGTCGATCAGCCCCTGGAACTCGGGGAGACCGAGTGCCAGGTTGACGTTCTGGATCGCCTGCACCGCGGCACCCTTGAGCAGGTTGTCCTCGGCGGCGATCACCACCGCATTGAGCCCGTCGGCGCTGGTCTCGAACCCGCCCACGATCACCCCGGGGTGATTGGCGCCGTCCTTCAACTCCGGGATCCCGTCTCTGATCTCGATGAGCGGCTCGTCGTCGTAGTGCCCCGCGAATCGAGCCTTGATCTCGTCGGGGCTCAACGCACTGCCCAATGGGACGTGGGCGGTGACCATGAGACCGCGAAAGGCAGGGTGGACATGCGGGATGAAGCGGACCGGGAGCCCGAGATGACGGGTCGCCTCCCGTTCGTGGTTGTGCCCGACCAGCTTGTAGGGCATGAGGTTGTCGGCGAGTCGGTCCGGGTCGTTGCGGGGACCGGGAGCCGACCCGGCCCCGGAATAGCCGGAGACCCCGAAGACGGCGGGCACCCCGGAGACGACGTCGAGAAGCGGGGCGAGGGCGATCAGGATGGTGGTGGCGTAACAGCCGGGGTTGGCGATCCGGGTGGCCCCCTTCAGCTTTTCCCGGAAGAGCTCGGGCAACCCGTATTGCCAGGAGTCGTCGAAGCGGTGATCGGCCGAGATGTCGACGATGACGGTCTCCTCGCCGATGGCGGCCAGATATGGGTCGCCGGCATCGTCGGGGAGGGCGAGAAGCACCGCGTCCATATCCCGGGCCGCCAGGTCTTCGGGCCCGATGGACTCGAACACGACGTCGACCTGCCCGGGCACGGGCTTGCCGGCCAGCTCCCGCGAGCCGGCGAAGACCAGGTCGAGCGACGGGTGATCCCGGATCAGACGCACCAGCTCCGCCCCGGCGTGGCCCCGGGCGCCGATCACCCCGATCGTTGAACGCTCACTCATCGTCGTCTCCGACGAACGAGGGTGGGATAGCGGCGATGATCTCCACCCTTGGGGCGATACGGGCGAAATCGGTCTCGCCCTTCCAGAAGATGGTCCATGGCCCTCGCTTCACCGACCCGTCGGCCTCTTCCACGTAGAAGGCGTTGAAGCCGTTCTCGGTCCGGGAGCGCCAGTAGAGGACGGGATGGTCGGCGACGAGACGGGCCCACACCGTCCGGGCCAGGCCTTCGCCCCGGGCATCTTCGAGGATGGCGAACTTGTCCAGGTAGGCGAAGTCGTCGACCTTCGCCATCACGGCACCGGCACGGAGACTCTCGGAGAGATAGGCGCTCTCCAGGCTGAGCAGCTGCCACCACCCGTCCTTCAGGGTCATGCCGAACGCCTCCTCGACCAGCTTGACCACCTGTCCCTCGTCGAGAGCGCCTTTGTCCGTCTCCCGGTTGATCAGCTCCCCCCTCCGCACCAGGGTGCCGGAGCCACCATGGGTGAAGAGCTCCTTGACCAGACCCGAGGGGGTGGTGATCGAGACCGACGTGGAGAGGGGCGTGTCGTCGAGGAGACGCTTGATCTCGGCGAGTTTGAGCCGCATCCCGGAGTGGACCCAGTCCTGGGCCATCAGTTCCTCGTAGTCGGAGGCGAGGTTGATCGACTCGATCGGCTTCCCATCCTCGCCGAGCAGACCTCCGACGTCGACGAGGAAGATGATCTTCATCGGCTGCACCGCACGGACCAGGGCCCTGGTGGCCGAGTCGGCGTTCATGTTGACGATCTGCCCGCCGGGGGCCACGCCGAGACAGGTGAGGATGGGGATCGCCCCGGAGGCGACGATGGACCGGATCAGGGCGAGGTGCACCTCGGTCGGCTCCCCGACCAGCCCGTACTTGCCCCGATCCACATAGTCGGCCTCGAACGCACCGGCGGTGAGCCCGTGGGCGGAGACCCCCTGCTCCCGGATCGCCTCGACGAGGAGGATGTTCTGCTCGATGAAGGTGTCCCGTGCCGCATCGAGGACATCGGGATGGGTCACACGCAGCCCGTCGACTCTCTGCGTCTCGATCCGGCGCTCGGCCAGGAGCCTGTCGAGTTGTGGCCCTCCGCCGTGGATCACGATCGGGGTCAGACCGACGGTATGGAGGAAGGCGAGGGCGGCAGCGGTCTCGTCGAGATGATCACGAAGGATGGCGCCGCCGATCTTGATGACGGCGAACCGGGAATGGTCGACCTCCGAGAACCTCTGCAGATAGGACCGGATCTCCTTGCCGTCACTCATGTTGGAGAGGAGATGGACGATGGTCTGACGGACGTCCCGGTTGGGGGTGGGCGGCACCCTGCCCTGGTTCATTGCCCAACCAGCCTGGTCATGATCGCCTTCTGCACGTGGAGCCGGTTCTCCGCTTCGTCATAGGCGATGCAGCTCGGGCCGTCGAACACCTCATCGGTCATGATCACGTTGCGCCGCATCGGCAGGCAGTGACTGACCAGGGCGTCGTTGGTCAGCGCCATCTTCTGCGAGTCGACGATGAAGTCCTGGTACTTGTCGCGGATCGGCTTCTCCTCGTCCCAGCGTCCGAAGTAGGCGAGCGCACCCCAGCTCTTGACGTAGACGACGTCGGCGCTGTCGTAGGCGGTCTCGATGTCGTGGGTGATGGTGAGGCTGCGACCGTTGGCCCCCGCGTCGCGGGTGGCGATGTTGACGTAGCGCTCGTCGAGGATGTAATCCTCGGTGGGGCAGAGCAGGGTGACGTCCATGCCGAACTTGGCGGCGATGACGACGGCGGAGTTCGCCACGGCGGTGTTGAGTGGTTTGGGGTGATAGCTCCAGGTGAGGAGATAGCGCTTTCCCTCGAGGGAGCCCAGCCGCTCCTGGAGAGCCATGATGTGGGCCATCTCCTGACAGGGGTGGGTGATCGTCTCCATGTTGATCACGGGGACCTCGGAATGGGTGGCGAAACCCTGGAGGATCTTGTCCTTCCGATCCTCTTCCCAGCTCTCGAACTCGGGGAAGGCACGGATCCCGATCAGGTCGCAGTAGCGGGAGAGGACTTTGGCTGCTTCCTTCACATGCTCCTCGGCGTCGTCGAGCATGACCGCACCCTCCTCGAACTCGAGAGGCCATATCCCGCCGGAGGGGGAGAGGACCACGGCGTGCCCACCGAGATGACGGGCTCCGACATCGAATGAGGTGCGGGTCCGCAGTGAGTTGTTGAGGAAGAGAAGGGCAATGGTCTTGCCTTGGAGGGCGTCCCCGTACGGCGAGGCCTTGAAGCGGCGGGCGTCGTCGACCATCGACTGGAGCTCCGGCGTGGTCCACTCGAAGGTGTTCAGAAAGTGCCGCATGGCAGCAGTTTGATTGGGCAGGGCGCCAAATCCAAAGGGGGTTACGCGGTCTCGGTCCCGAAGCCCTGCTCGACCCAGGCGGCCATGCCGCCGGTGATGCTGTGGGCGTCCCGGTAACCGAGTGAGTTGAGATAGAGCACCCCCGGCAATGAGATGTTGCCTCGACCGCACACCGTGAGCACCGGGATGTCGTGGCCGGTGGGCAGCAGGTCCTGGTTGTCGGGCAGCTCCAGCAGGGGGATGTTGACCGCACCCGGGATGTGGCCCCGGGCGAACTCCTCGGGCTGGCGGACATCGACCACGAACGGCCTCTCCGCACCCATCCGATCGTGGGCGGTCTCCACGTCGACGGTGAGGTGGGGGTTGTGACGGGTGTGCTCGATGATCGCGTCGAACAGCTCCTCACGACGGCTCTTGACCCGGGGCATGGCGGTCGGGGCAAGGCCCTCGATGTGCCTGACCATCGAGGAGGCGTACTTGAAGGCATTGTCGGGGAACATCACCACCACCGTGTTCCCCGGCTGGTCGGGGACCATCCTCAGGGCGCCGGCCAGGGCCATTCCCGAGCTGGGCCCGGCGGGGATGCTCTCCTCCCGGTTGAGACGGAGGGTGAGCGCATATGCGTCGTCACTGTCGACCTCGACCATCCCATCGTACTCGTCGGGGAGGAAGAACTCGGTCTGTTTCAATTGGCGGATGCTGCGCACCCCGGGGATGTCGTGGCCCTCGCCGGGGTGTACCCCGATCACCTGGACGTCGGGCCTCTGCTCCTTGAGGAAGCGCCCGGTGCCGGTGATGGTGCCGCAGGTGCCCATCCCGGCCACGAAATGGGTGATCGTGCCTTGGGTCTGACGCCAGATCTCAGGGCCCGTCGTCCGGTAGTGGGCGTCGGGATTGGAAGGGTTCTTGTACTGGTTGAGCATGTAGAAGTCGGGCTTCTCGGCGATCTCCATGGCCCGGGCGATGGCGCCTTCGGGAGCCCAGGGAGCCGGGCACAGGTCGTCTTCCAACTCCTCCACCGATGCTCCGAAGAATCGAAGCATGGTTCGCTTCTCCACGGGGATGGCGCTGGAAAGGGGCGTGGTCAGGGAATAGCCGAGGGCGTTTCCCATCATGACCAGACCGAGACCGGTGTTGCCCGACGTCGGCTCGACCAGGTCCTCGTCGGTGAGATCGCCTTGCTCCCGGGCCTGGGAGATCATGTTGGAGGCGATCCGGTCCTTGACCGATCCGAAGGGGTTGTACCACTCCAGCTTGGCGTAGACCTCGGTGTGCTCGAACCCCACCACATGGTTGAGACGCACCAGAGGAGTCGGGTTGTCGACATTGGAGAGCAACCCGAGCATCGAGTCATAGATGCGGAGTGTGTGGTCGTTCAATTGCGCTCGCCTGTTGCCATTCTCAAGGATATCGGCGCGCCGGCTATTCCCCGCCGCGTCCTTTCTCCCGCCGATGGGATCTCCGGCTCAGCGCTCGAAGGCGAACTCGACCTCGAGGTCAACGGTCACCGTCGAGGTGCCGGGTTGGATCGGAGTGGGGGCTCCCTCCGCCATGGCGGTGTCGGCCAGCATCCTCACCGGGACCACCGGGCTTCTCACCGTCTCACGGATCGCCGTCGCCTTGCCCAGCGTCTGACCGGAGAGCTCGGCGAGCTGTGTCGCCTTGGCCAGAGCCTCGTTCCAGGCATCTTCCCGGGCGGCGGCCTCGAGGGCGGTTTCGTCTTCGACACCGAATCGAAGCCCCCTGATCCTCGAATGATCACCGCCCGCGGCCGAGACCGCATCGACGATCTCCCCGGCCCGACCCACCTCGCGAACCTTTGCTCGCACTGTGTTGCCAACGTGGTAGCCGATGAGACGCTGCTGATTTCCGGAGTAGTCGTACTCCTGCTGGATGGTGTATTCGGTCGTGGTCATGTCGGTCTCGGCTACGCCTCCCGAGGTCAGGGCGGCTATCACCGCCTGTCCCCCCTTGGCCGCGGCCGCGGACGCCTCGGCAACGTTGTCGGCTAGCACCGAGACCCCGACGTCGATCTCCAGCGTGTTCGGGATGCCGGTCGCCGTCCCCACGCTCGACACCGTGATGCCCATGGTCACCTCCGTACCGGAGCGGCCGGAGCCTAACCCCGGCCTTCGAAGCCGAACTCCACCTGGAGGGTGATCGTCACCGCCGAGGTGCCCGGCTCGATGGGTGTGGCCAGCTCGGCGCCGGCGGCATCGGTCGCATAGGGGATGGGGACCGGGGGAGTGCTCACCGTCTCGGTGATCGAGGTGGCACTGCCCAGCGTCTGCCCGGAGAGCTCGGCGAGATGGGTCGCCTTGGCCAATGCGTCGTTCCAGGCGGCCTC
This sequence comes from Acidimicrobiia bacterium, assembly GCA_050741975.1. Lineage (GTDB taxonomy): Bacteria > Actinomycetota > Acidimicrobiia > Spongiisociales > ZC4RG35 > JARDZU01. The sequence goes on along the minus strand of JBOGET010000088.1, from coordinate 1,498 downwards.
ACGGGCGGCGGAGACCAGCTCGGCGTTGTCCTCGATGCTGAATCGGAGCCCGCTGACCCGCACTTCGTCCCCGGCTGCCGATGTTGCCGTGTCGAGGACGGTTCCCGTCGTCTCGACGTCCCTGATCTTGGCCCGAACCGTGTTGCTCACGCGGTAGCCGACCAGACGCTCCTGGTTGTCCGAGTAGTCGTACTCGGGGTAGATCGAGTAGTCGGTCGTGGTGATGTCCTCCTCGGCGACCCCGTTCGAGGTCAGGGCGGCGATCAGGGCCTCGGCTCGCTCCGTAGCGGTGGTGGTCGCTTCATCCACGGATTCGCCGAGGACCGATACCCCGAGATCGACCTCGACCGTGTCCGGGGTGCCGGTGACCTCGCCCATCCCCGAGACGGAGACTCCGGTGTGAGTCTCCTCCGAGGTGCTGACCGTGATGTCTTGTGGCGCGGACCCACAGGCGGCGAGAAGGAGGGCCAGGCCGCCGATGGCTGCGATCGCGTACCGAGGTGTGATTCCGTTCATGCGGCTTTGACGCGGGCGGCCGCTCAACGGTTCCTGACGCCTACCACCTTTCCCCCCACGACGAGGATGCCCTCCGCTCTCAGGAGGTCGGCCTGTCGCTCCTTGCCCGGGGTCCGGATCAGACCCCCGGCGCCGACCACCCGCCACCAGGGGACCTCGCCGTCGCAGGTGCGGAGGACGGTGCCGACCGCCCGGGCGGCGCCGGGGAACCCGGCCTGGTCGGCCACTTCGCCGTAGGTCACCACGTCGCCGGGCTCCAAGGAGCAAATGACGGCGAGGACGGCGTCCTCGAAGACGGTCACAACGTGCCGAAGAGTCGGTCTCCCATGTCCCCGAGACCGGGTGCGATGTAGAAGCTGGGGTTGAGCTCCCGGTCGAGGGCGGCGGCCACGATGCGGACGTCGGGATGGTTCTCCTCGATCACGGCCAGACCCTCGGGTGCGGTGACCACACACACCGCAGTGATGTCCTTGGCCCCGTTCTCCTTGACCTTGTCGATCGCCCAGGAAAGGGAGCCGCCCGTCGCCAGCATGGGCTCCAGGATCAGGACCCGGGCCGAGGAGAGCTGGGGGAACTTGTTGTAGTACTCGATGGGCTCGGCGGTCTCCTCGTTGCGCTGCACCCCGGCGAAGCCGATGGCGGCGTCCGGAACCAGGGTCAGCACGGATTGCAGCAAGCCAAGACCTGCCCTGAGCACGGCCACGGCCACGACCGGGCGTCGAAGCCGGCGGCCGGTGGTGGACTCGAGCGGGGTGACGATCTCGACGTCGACGGTGGACATGTCGGAAAGGGCCTCGGCCACGAGGAGATAGCCGAGACGCTCGGTGATCTGACGGAACTCAGGCGGCTCCGTCTCCTTGTTGCGCAGGACGGATAGGAGGTCGGCGGCGAGGGGATGGTCGAGGACGGTGAGCGCCATGGCGGGAGGTTACGGGTCGTCTACCCGTTTTGGCGCGGAGATCTCGACCTATAGGTCGAGATC
>JBOGET010000087.1:0-14369 GCA_050741975.1 Acidimicrobiia bacterium | reverse complement strand
ACCTATAGGTCGATATCGCCGCGCCAAAAGAGGTGTCGGGGCGTTCAGCCGGTGACCGCTCCGGTCTCGGCCGATCCCACCAGGCGGGCGTACTTGGCCAGGGCGCCGGTGTCATAACGGGCGGGATGAGGGGACCATCTCGAGCCACGCTCCCGGAGCACGTCATCCTCGACCAGGACATCGAGACGTCTGCCCGGGAGATCCACCCTGACCCGGTCACTCTCCTCGACCAGGGCAATGGGCCCACCCGCCTCCGACTCGGGCGCCACGTGGCCGATACACAAACCCGTGGTGCCGCCGGAGAACCGGCCGTCGGTCACCAGGAGCACGTCTTTGCCCAGACCCGCCCCTTTGATCGCGGCCGTGATCTGCAGCATCTCCCGCATCCCCGGGCCTCCCTTCGGGCCCTCGGTCCTGATCACTACGACGTCCCCCGCCTTGATCTGATGGTCGAACAGGGACTGAATCGCACCCTGCTCGCCGTCGAAGACACGGGCCGGCCCTTCGAAAACGTCTAGGTCGATCCCGGCGACCTTGACCACGGCGCCTCCTGGCGCCAAATTGCCGCGGAGGACGGCGATGCCGCCCTCGGCGGCGAGGGGACGGGATGGGGGTGCGATGACGTCCTGGTCGAGATTGAAGACGCTGCCGTCGAGATTCTCGGCCATCGTCCGCCCGGTCACGGTGAGCACATCACCGTGGAGCAGCCCCTCGTCGAGCAGGGCACGGAGCACTACGGGCACTCCCCCGACCCGGTCCAGATCGACCATGTGATATCTGCCAAAGGGCTTGAGATCGCCGAGATGCGGGGTCCGACGGGAGATGCGGTCGAAGTCCTCCAGCTCCAGTGCAACACCCGCCTCGTGGGCGATGGCCAGGAGATGGAGGACGGCATTGGTGGAGCCGCCGAGGGCCATCACCGTCGTGATGGCGTTCTCGAAGGCGGGGCGGGTCATGATGTCACGGGGGCTGACCCCCTCCTCGAGGAGCCGCATCACCGCCTGTCCCGACTGCTCGGCGTAGACGGCGAGACGGGGGTCGACGGCAGGGACCGATGCCGACCCGGGGAGGGACATCCCGATCGCCTCACCCACCGAGGCCATGGTGTTGGCGGTGAACATCCCCGCGCACGACCCGGCCCCGGGGCAGGCAGCGCGCTCGATCGCCAAGAGCTCCTCGAGGGTGATCCGACCCTCGGACTCGGCGCCGATCCCCTCGAACACGTCGACGATGGATATGTCACGCCCCAGGTGGTGACCGGGAAGGCTCGACCCGCCATAGAGGAAAACGGCGGGAAGATCCAGACGAGCCGCCGCCATCAGCATTCCCGGCAGCGACTTGTCGCAGCCGGCTATGGCGACGAGTGCGTCGAACCGCTCAGCATGCATCACCAGCTCCACCGAGTCGGCGATCACCTCCCTCGACACCAGAGAGGCCCGCATCCCTTCGTGACCCATCGAGATCCCGTCGGAGACCGCGATGGTGGAGAAGATCAGTCCCACCCCCCCGGCGCCGGCCACCCCGGCCTTGGCATGCTTGGACAGCTCGGGGCCGGTGAGGTTGCACGGGGTGACCTCGTTGCCGGCGGACACCACGCCGACCTGTGGCCTCCCGAAGTCGTCCTCGGTCAGGCCCACCGCGCGCAGCATGGCCCTCGCCCCTGCCTTGGCCGGACCTTCGGTCACCTCCTGGGATCTGATCTTGTGTGTCATGGGCCAGGCATCCTATGACGCCGAGTTTTTCCTCACGGCAAAACCGACCACAATCCGGTCATGGCAACGATCTACTACGACGCGGACAGCGATCCCGCCCTCATTCGAGCGAAGAAGGTCGCCATCATCGGGTACGGGAGCCAGGGCCATGCCCACGCCCTCAATCTCAAGGAATCCGGGGTCGAGGTAGTGGTCGGTTTGCGTGAGGGCTCATCGAGCCGTGCCGAGGCGGAGGCGGAAGGGCTTCGGGTCCTCGGCCCCGAGGAGGCGGCGCAATGGGCCGACACCATCATGATGCTGGTCCCCGACCAGGTGATGGGGGTGATCTACGCCGAATCGGTGGAGCGAAATCTCGACTCCGGGGACATCCTGCTCTTCGCCCACGGCTTCAACATCCATTTCGGGGAGATCGTCCCCCCTGAGGACGTCGACGTGGCCATGATCGCCCCCAAGGGGCCGGGGCACCTGGTGCGCCGCACCTATCAGCAGGGCTCGGGTGTGCCCTGTCTCCTCGCCGTACACCAGGATGCCTCGGGCAACGCCCGTGCCCTCGGGCTCTCCTACGCATCGGCCATCGGCGGGGGCCGGGCGGGGATCCTGGAGACGACCTTCAAGGAGGAGACCGAGACCGACCTGTTCGGTGAGCAGGTCATCCTCTGTGGCGGGGTGTCCGAGCTGATCAAAGCCTCTTTCGAGACGCTGGTGGAGGCCGGCTATCAGCCCGAGTCCGCCTACTTCGAGACTCTCCACGAGTTGAAGCTGATCGTCGATCTCCTCTACGAGGGCGGGCTCTCCTGGATGCGCTATTCGGTGTCTGACACCGCCGAGTACGGCGACTACACCCGTGGCTCACGAATCGTCACCGACGAGACACGGAAGGCGATGAAAGAGGCCCTGGCCGAGATCCAGTCGGGCGCCTTCGCCAACGAGTGGATGGCCCAGGCCCGGGAGGGTGCCCCCTTCCTCTACGAGCAAAGGGCGGCGAACCGGGCCCATCAGATCGAGGACGTGGGCCGGGAACTGCGCAAGATGATGCCGTTCCTGGAGCCCAAGACCCCACCCTGATCCGACCGTCAGCCTGTCCTGGCCAGCTCGGCGCCGATCCAGCGGTCGATCTCGGCCCAGACGTCGTATAGCCAGGCCTCCTGTTCCTCGGGTGGGGGGATGTCCTCGGCTCGGACGTGCCAGATCTTCACCTCGACCTCGGTGTCCATCGGCATCGCCCTCCAGATGTCTGCCGCGGTTATGAAGGTCTCCAGACCGGCGTGCCCGACGAAGAAGACATCGGACAGCGGCGGCGCCGCGGCGAGGGCGGTGGTGGCACCGAGAGATCGAGGCGGGAGGGTTTGTTTGAGCCCCTCGGCCCGCTCCGCCAGATCGGGGCGGCCGATGTCCCGCAGCTTCTGGATGGCCCTCGCCCTGCGTCGCTCGGTGTAGTTGCCTCCTTCGGGGAAGATCACGAAAGCATCGTCATGACCCATGGTCCGGGCCAGGCCTGAGATCGATTCGATCAGGGCCTGACCTCCCTTCCGACCGACGGGGACGAAGGCCGTAGGAAGCCGGTTGAGGATGACGTCGACCGCCGGATCCCATTGCAGGAAATCCTTGAGCACGATGCGGGGATCACGCCGGTACCCGTTGACCAGACCGTCCATGAGGAGGAAGGAGTCTCCGGGCCCCGCATGGCGGGAAAAGACCAGGATGGACCGGGTGCGGCCCCCGGCGGAGGTGCTGGGCCGCTCCCCTTCCTGGACCACGCGCAGCTTGAACGTCACTTCGGCCGACCTGACCACGGTGCGCAGCATCAACCCGAGAAGGCGGTAGTGGGTCTCGGTGAAGAAGGGCGACCGTATCTTCCACCCGAAGCCGGATCCCACCCAGAGGAGGAACATGATCGTCAGGCTCACCGCCTCGACGAGGAGGTAGAGGAAGAGGAACCAGGCGAGACGAAGGATCCGCCAGTTCCCCGGCACGTATCGAGACACGAAGGCGGCCACGACGATCCAGACCGGGAGAGCGACGATCGCCAGGCCGACGAGGAGGACGATCGCCGGGTCGACGAGAAGACGTCGCAGCCACCGCGGCGGCAGACTCACGACCGGTCGGCCTCCAGATAGGCCATCGAGGCGGTGAACGCCCCATCTATCAGCTCATTGGTCGAGCCCACGTCCCGCCATCTCAGCTGTCTGGTGTCGTCGAAGGCAACGGGGTTCCCGGAGGGGAGTAGGTGGAGGTCGATTCCCTCCGGCAGGTTCTCGACCGCGGTGGTGAACCGGTGGCGCCGGGCGATCTCGAATGAGATGAGAGCCGCCTCGTGGAGACGCTCAGGGGGACGAAGCTGCGACTCGATCCGGCCCACCTGGAGCACGTATACCTCCCTGGCACCGAGCTCGATCGCCCGGGCCAGGGGCACAGAGTTGACCAGACCGCCGTCGTAGAAGTGCTCACCGTCGATCTCGACCGGTGGGAACAAGGCGGGCACGGCCGACGAGGCGAGCAGAGCCTCGATCAGCGGGCCGCTGGTGAACCAATGCTCGGCGGCGCGCTCGATGGAGGCCGCCACGCACTGGAAGGGGAGGGTCAGGTCCTCGATCAGACGACCCGGGGCGTGGACTCGCTCGAGAAGGGCCTGCAGCTCCGAGGTCTCGTGCAGAGCCGGTCTCAGGGTGGCCACGTTCTTCCACCGGTCCATCCGGCTCCCCTGGAGGATGTCGGTGGCCGCGATCTCGATCCAGAGCTCGGTAAGCCTCGCTACTCCCTCGGCTCCCGGCCGATCGGCGATCACCGACCCGTTGAAGGCGCCGATCGAGGTCCCCAGGACCAGATCCGGCTCGATTCCGGTCTGGTCTAGGGCGCGCAACATCCCCACCTCCACCGCTCCCCAACGCCCCCCACCACCCAGGACGAAAGCCGTGGTCATGGATCCAATTCTGCCCGCGATTCCCTTTTCACGCGGCGGCAGCACCCGCCGACCGGCGTCTGTTCGCCCCGAGGATCGTGGTTGTCACACGCCTGAACTCGAGCGAGGCTGAGGGTGACCGACGGGCGAAGTCGGCCCGCAATCAATCAGCATTCTCCTCCTCGATGTACCACTCGGTGAAGTCGGTGCAGAGACCGCCGCGGTCGAATCTGATCACGAACAGATTGCGATAGCTGGCTGGGGGGTCGACGTAGCGGGTGGTGGCGGTGATCACTGCCAGGTCTTCGGTCTCGACCAGGGGCTGCCATTCGAAGTCCCAATTGTCGGGATGGTCGCCGATGTCCTGCCACCACACGATGATCTCCTCATGACCGTGCAGCTCGCCGTCGGCCGTCTGCGGGTCGTAGACGGCAGCAGGAGTGAACAGGGCGGCGATGTCGTAAGGGTCGTTCGAGGTCCATGCCTCCACGTAGGCATCCATCCAGTCGTCGAGACGCTCACTCATGCCAGGTCCAGCCCGACAACCAGGGGATCCTCGGATACGATCTCGAACCCGAAGCCCTGGAACAGGTCGAGCGAGCCGTGATAGGCCGCCCTCTCGTTTCGCGGCTCACGGACTGGATATGCCTCTAGTCGCCTGAAGCCCTGGTCGGTGAAGTCGGAGATGACGCCTTCGAGGAGTTGCGTGGCCAGTCCATGCCCGCGGTACGGGGGAGCGATGGCGAAACACACCACCGATGCGACTCCCTCGTCGTCACCCTTGGCCAATCCGGGGAACTCGGCCCGAGCCGTGGCGTTGCACCACCCCGCCAACCTCCCGTCGACATAGGCGAGCATGCCCGTCGTCTTCCCGCCGCTGATCCTCGCCATCTGGTCCTGGCGGTTCTCCCCCCAGGGCTCGTCACCCCAGTTCTCGTTTCTCGGCCCGCCCCGGAAGAAGAACATGCAGTAGCACGCACCCCACATCGGGTTGTCGGAGAAGGCGTCGAGATCGAAGAACTGCATGACATCGGGCCCCGACTCGGGGGTAACGGGCCTGATCTCGACTTTGCCGATCGCTCCCAGTCGCTCTGTCGGTCCCGTCGCCCGGTCCTCCGACTCGAGGAAGTTCCGAACATTGGCCTCGGTGAGCCCGAGCTCGGGGTGCTCCTGGTCGAAGTGGGCCTTGGTCGGCCCGATCAGGGACTCGGTGTCCTCGGCCGTCAGCACGGCCTCGCAATGGCATGTCATCGACCTGGTCATCGGGCTGTCAAGGTACCGGCGTCACGATGGTGACGCCGGTCGATTACCCGGTCTCGCCGCCGGGCGGCCGGCATCGGGTCAGACCCCGGCAGGCACCTTCAGCTCGGTTCCGATCCTCAACCCGCTCTTGGGGTCGAAGAAATGGAGTTTGGCGCAGTCGACGATCAAGTCGATCTGATCGCCCCGAGAAATCCTGGCGTCGGGGCTGACTCTGGCGATGAAGTTGGTCGTGTCGCCAAGCGAGGAGACGTCCTGACCGGTGTCGGCCAGGAGCTCTTCGATGTCGGGCGTGACCACCGGAGGGCGGTTCACCGTGAAATGGACATAGGTCTCGGCGCCCAGCATCTCGGTCACTTCGACTGTCGCCTGCAGCGTCCGATCCGGGTCCGGGCCTTTGACCGCGGCCGCCTCGAGTGAGTTGGGCCGGATGCCTACCACCAGCTCTTCGTTCATGTGGTTCTCGATACCGGGATGGCCCTCCAGTGAGCGACGGTCGGCCTTGAGCTCGGCGTTGGGCAGCTTCACCCACACCACGTCTCCCCGATTCTCGAGATGGCCCATGGCGAGGTTCATCGCCGGGCTCCCGATGAAACCGGCGACGAACAGGTTGTCGGGATGGTCGAACAAGTCGGTGGGAGCCCCCACCTGCTGGAGGTTCCACGGTCGCGCCGCCGACACGGGGCGCATCACTGCGACACGGTCGCCCAGCGTCATGGCCTCGACCTGGTCGTGGGTGACGTAGACGGTCGTCGTCTCGAGACGGCTGTGGAGACGCTCCAACTCGGCGCGCATCTGCACTCTCAGCTTGGCGTCGAGGTTGGAGAGAGGCTCATCCATTAGGAAGGCGGCGGGCTCGCGCACTATGGCCCGGCCCATGGCAACCCGCTGTCGCTGGCCACCGGAGAGAGCTTTGGGCTTGCGCAGCAGATAGTCGCGGATCTCGAGGATGTCGGCGGCCTCCCCGACCCGGCGCTGGATCTCGTCCTTTGAGACCTTCCTCAGCTTCAGCCCAAAAGCCATGTTGTCGAAAACCGACATATGGGGGTAGAGGGCATAGTTCTGGAACACCATGGCGATGTCGCGGTCCTTGGGAGCGACGTCGTTGACCACGTGGTCGCCGATCATCATCGTGCCCTCGGTAATGTCCTCCAGCCCGGCGATCATCCTGAGAACGGTCGACTTGCCGCACCCGGATGGGCCAACGAGCACCAGGAACTCGCCGTCGTGGATCTCGAGGTCGAAGTTCCCTACCGCCCTGGTCCCGTCTTCGTAGACCTTCCCCAGACCTTCCATGTTGATCCGCGCCATCTGAACTTCTCCCTTGCGTCGAGCCGTGGACCTGAACCTAGCGGAAAACCGCGTTTTGGGTGCGGTCGATCAGGTGTGGCTGACCACGACTCCCTCGAAGGGGGTGAGACGGAGCCCGTTCTGGGCTCGATCCGACCGTGCCGGGTCGGCGGTGGAGAAGACCACCGTGCCTGCTCCGAGGGAGACGGTCGCTTCCTCTTCGCCGAAGTTGAGAGCGACGGTCATCGTCTCGTCATCGGACTCCCGCCGATAGGCCAGCACCGTCTCGGTCGAGCCGGGGTGGGTGAGATAGGACCCACGGCGCAACGCCGATGACCGGCGCCGCAGATCCAGCAGTCTTCGATAAAGATTGAGGGGCGATCCCGGATCGGCCAACTCGGTCTCGACGTTGAGCCGTCGATAGCCATTCTCGACCGGGAGCCAGGGAGTCGCTGAGACGCCGTTCGAGAACGCGGCATTGGGCCCGGGTGTCCACTGCATCGGGGTTCGCGCCCCGTCCCGGCTGAGATAGTCGACGGCGTGGCCCCACGGGTCCCGCCGGTGGCCCCGGTCGACGGTCGCCTCCCGCATCCCCAACTCGTCCCCGTAGTAGAGGAAGGGGCTGCCGCGGAGTGTCAGGAGCAACGTCGCCGCGATCCCGGTGTACCGATCCCCGAGACGGGTGACCAGCCGCATCTCGTCGTGGTTGCCCAGGGTCCAGTTGGTCCAACCCCCGACCGGGACGTTCCACAAGATGCTCTCGACCACCGCCCGGATCGAGGGCGCGTCCCAAACGGACGCCATCAGCTGGAAGTTGAACGGCATGTGCAGCTGGTCGAAGGCCTCTCCGTAATAGGAGGCCCACTCGAACATATCGAAGATGTGGATCTCACCCACACTGACCGGGTCCTGGGGGTAGGTGTCGAGCACCTTGCGAAAGGCGCGGTGCACCTCATGTACATCGGGGTGGCCGTAGTCGTAGAGATGGAGAAAGCTGTCGTACTCCCCCATGTCCTTGTAGGGACGGGCATAGTCGTGCGGTGCGGGCGGGTTGTCCCGTTCCAGGGGGTCCTTCATCATCTGGTGGGCGGCATCCACCCTGAAACCGTCCACCCCCCGCTCCAGCCAGAAACGGGCCACGTCCAGCATCGCCTCGACCGCCTCGGGGTTCCGCCAGTTGAGATCGGGCTGATCGGGTAGAAATGTGTGGCGGTAGTACTGGCCGGTGGCCTCGTCGAAGGTCCATGCCGGACCGCTGAACACACTGACCCAGTTGGTGGGGGGAGACCCGTCGGGACGCGGGTCACGCCACACATACCAGTCCCGCTTCGGGCTGTCCCGGGACGACCTCGAGTCGAGGAACCAGGCGTGGTGGTCGGAGGTGTGGTTCATCACATAGTCGACGATCACCCTGAGACCGATCCGGTGCGCCTCTTCGATGAGACGCTCTGCTGTCGACAGATCACCGAAGATGGGATCAACGTCGGTGTGATCGGAGATGTCGTATCCCCAGTCGCTCATGGGGCTCCTGAAAAAAGGTGACAACCACAGAGCGTCGACGCCGAGGGTGTTCTTCAGATAACCCAGCTTGGAGATGACCCCCTCGAGGTCACCGTACCCATCGCCGTCGGAGTCGGCGAAGCTGAGTGGGTAGACCTGATAGAAGACCGCCTCTTTCCACCAGGAGCGGCCCGACCCACCGTTCCCAGTCATCACTCTCAGACTAGGTCGGATGCGACCGGTGTCACGGAAAAGGTCGGGCACATGGCGGTATCGCTAGCGTGCCTTCCAGATGACCCCAGCCGGCGAGAAGCCAGACTCAAGTCGTCCCAGATGGCTCGCCGTCCTTCTGGCAACGGTGATCATGCTCTTCAGCTACGGCATGATCCTCTTCGCCTTCGTCGCCGAGTCGGAATCGGTCTTCGCCGGAGGGGTCCTCGGCATCGGGCTCGGTCTGGTCCCCGTGGTTTTCGCCGCTTGCGGGTTCGTGTCCCGGAGCGAGCACGCCCTCAAGCGCGGCCTGATCGCGACCGGGATCTGGGCAGTCATCGTCATTCCGATTGGGATCGTCGATCTCCCAACGGGGCTCGTCGCCGGTTTCGGCGGGGGCGGGATCGTCGCTCTCGACGGAGGGCAGCATCGCAGCGCGCGAGCACGTGTCCTCGCCGTCGCTGCGGCGGCGATCTACACCTTCGCCCTACAACAGGCATCTCCTGAGGCCGGCCTCTTCGGCGGGGCGCCACTCCCCTTTCTTGCCATCGCCGTCGCCGACGTGTGGGCCGAGAGAAGGGCGGGAGAGGACCAGGCCTGAGCTCAGCCCTTGACCGCTCCGGCGGTGAGACCGCCGATGATCCGATTCTGGAAGATGAGGACCAGAGCGATCAGGGGGACGGTGACGAGGACCGCCGCGGCCATGATCTCCCCGAAGGGCTCCTGACGGGCGACCTGCCCGGTGAACAGGGCGATCGCGACCGGCACCGTCCGGGCGTTGGGCTCGATGGTGGTGAAGGTGAGGGCGAAGAGGTACTCGTTGACCGCCGCAATGAAGGCCAGGAGCCCGGTGGTGACCAATGCCGGCGTGGTGAGGGGGAGGAGGATCATCCGGAACGATTGGAACGGCGTGGCCCCGTCCACCTGGGCCGACTGGAGAAGGTCGGTGGGCAATGCCTGGAAGAAGGCGGTGAGAACCCACACCGTGAAAGGCAGGGTGAACAGCATGTAGGAGAGGATCATGGAGGGGATCGCCGGTATACCGAAGTTGAGTATCACCGCGTACAAACCGGTCAGCACGGCCACCTGGGGGAACATCGTCATCGAGAGGATCAAGTAGAGCGACGGCGTCCTCCCCTTGAATCGGAGCTTGCCCAGGGCAAAACCGGCGAAGGAGCCGACTACCAGCGCCAGCACGGTGACGGTGACCGCAACGATGGCACTGTTGCGCAGCGCCCTGATGAAGTCCTCGTTCTGGAACACGGCCGTGTAGTTCTGGAAAGTGATCGCCACATCGCCGGTGCCCGGATCGCGGGGGATGAACGTGGCGGGCGTCACCCGGAGCTGGGCTTCGGTCTTGAGCGAGGAGTTGATCGCCCAGTAGAACGGGAAGAGGAGGAAGATGGCAATGAGGACCACCAGCACCCAGAATCCGATCCGGGTCAAGACCGTCCTGGGAGGACGACGGCGGATCGACTCCACTCTGGCGGCCGCGACCTCGGTGGGGGCTTCGACTGTTGCTTCGGTCACCGGTGTCTCAGTCATTGGTGATCCCCAGGCTTCGGATGTAGATGATGGCGAAGATGGTGATCAGGAGGAAGATGACAACCGAGGCAGCAGACGAGTAGCCCAGTCTCTGGCTGTCGATCAGCTCGTAATAGGCAAAGCTGGCCATCGAGTACTTGCTCTGGGCGAACACGATCTGGAACAGGTCGAAGACCCGCAGCGCGTCCAGGGTCCGGAACACCAACGCCACGGCAAGGGTCGGCTTGAGCAGGGGCAGTGTGATCGAGGTGAACTGCCTCCACTTGCTGGCCCCGTCCACCTCGGCCGCCTCATACATCTCGGATGGGATCAGGGCGAGACCCGCCAGCAGGAGCAAGGCCATGAAGGGCGTTGTCTTCCACACGTCGATGACGATCGCCGCCGGCAGCTGCAACGACTCGTCGGCCAGCCATGCGGTCTGACCGTCGGTGAAGCCGAGTTTCTGGAAGATCACGTTGAAGAAGCCGGCCCGGGTGTCGACGAACATCCATTCCCAGATCCGCGACGAGACCGCGGTCAAGATGGCCCAGGGGACCAACATCGCGGCCCGCATCCCACCGCGGCCCCTGAAGGGGACGCTCAAGGTGAGGGCGATGCCAAGACCCAGCAAGGCCTCCAGGGTGATGGTGACCAGGGTGAAGATCAGGGTGTCGAAGATGCTGAGAATGAAATCGGGGTCGGTGCCGGCGAGCACGTACTGGTTTCCGAAGAGACCGAAGGTGAACACCTCGGAATAGCGACGAGGCTCACGAGGCAGGACCTGCACCGGTGAGACATGCTCGGGCGCTCCGGTCTCCGGGTCGATCACCTGCTGACCGGTCTCGGGGTCGACCTCGAGCGGAAGCTCGACGAACTTGACGCTGAGCAGGTCGGAATAGTTCTGGAAACCAACGAAGTTGGTGTCGGCGGCACTGGCGAAGGTGTCGTCGGTGAAGCTGGAGTAGAAGACCGAACCGAGCGGGTAGAAGGCGATGGCAAGCAGGACGACCAGGGTGGGGACCAACAGCCAGTAGGCGAGTCTTCCCTCCTGGGCACTCAACGAGGGCTTGCCCCGCCCCTTGGTTGCGGGCTGTTCTGCTGTCGCTACGGCCAAGTCGTACTCCTCGCCGAGGTATACAAGCACACAAGCCTCCGGCGCGCGTCCCGGGCACCAGAAAGGGAGGGCCCCGAAGACCCTCCCTTTCCTGGATACCTTTTCGCCGGCTGCCTAGGGCGCCCCGGCCTCGAAACCGGTCAGATCCATCAGATCCAACTCGAGCTCGAGGAAGGCATCCTCGGCATCGGCCTCGCCGGTCAGGACGCTGTGTGTGGCGTTGAAGAACAAAGCCGACACATCGCTGTACTGGGGCGAGGTGATGGTCGAGGGACGGGCCACGGCGTTGGTGAACACGTCGAACAGGTCACCAAAGAACGGGGCCGCCTCGAGGACTTCGGGATCGCTGTACAGCGACTCGATCGTCGGGTTCAGCGAGTACTCGATGGCGCGCCGCTTCTGCTCCGCCTCCGAAGCCATGAAGAAGGCGAGCCGGGCGGCTTCCTCCGGGTGCTCCGAGTACTTCGACACCGCAAGCTGCCATCCGCCGAGGGTGGCCGCACTTTGACCCGCCGTCACACCCGGAAGTGGCGAGACGTCGAACAGCCCTGCGATCGGGCTGTCGTCGGCGTTGCCCAGCGAGAAGGCGTACGGCCAGTTGCGCATGAAGGCGGCATTCCCCGCCTGCCACACACCACGGGCCTCCTCCTCACCGTAGGTAGTCACGCCATCCGGTGAGATGGTGCCGACCCAACCCGCGGCCTGATTGACGATGTCGATCGCCGCCTGATTGTTGATCGTTATCGTGCCATCGGGCTGGATGATCGATCCACCGCCTGCGGAGGCGACCCATTCCAGGGCGTCACAGGTCAGACCCTCGTAGGCATTTCCCTGCCAGACATAGCCCCAGAAGTCGGCATTGCCCTCGGCCCGCTCACCGTCTTGGATCGTCTGTGCCGCCGTCTCCAAATCAGCCCACGTGGTGGGCGGCTCCAGACCGTATTTCTCGAGCAGATCGGTGCGGTAGTAGAGCAAGCCGGCGTCTGTGAACCACGGGATGCCGATGAGCGCCCCGTCAACGGTGTTGTTCTCCACGATCGCCGGGAAATGCTTGGCCGCTTCCTCGGCGCCTCCGTACTCGTTGAGATCGACGAAGTGCTCGGCCAGGTCGCCGGGCCATATGACATCGATCTGGAACACGTCTCCTTCCGGTGACTGGGCCTCGAACAGCTGGAGGTAGACACCCAACCTGTCCTCGACGAAGTCGGGGGTGGAGACGACCTCGACGGTGATGCCGGGGTTCTCGGCCATGAATGCCGCGGCGACCTCCTCGGTCGCCTGTAGCTCGGCACCCACGTTGCCGGCAAAAATCCGAAGGAGGATCTCCTCGCCTTCGGCCGGAGCGGCGGTGGTATCCGCCGGTTCTTCCTCTCCGCCCGCCGTCGTGGCCGCGCCTTCGGCGGGGGTGGTCGTGGTCCCGTCTCCACCGCATGCGGCCAGCACCATCGCCAACGCGGTGATCAGCGCCAGCCAGTGGCTTTGTTTCATTCTCAAAAAGCCTCCTCTCATTGAATAAAGGCTGCAAGGCCCCACTGGGACCCGCACAGACCCTATCACGATCGCTCCGGCGGAGGTCAGGGCCGGATGCGGCCCGGTTCCAGGGCGTTCCCACCCGGCTTTCTCGTCAGTCGAGCTCGAATCCAGGCATGCCGGACGCCACCCAATCCTCGAATGCCTCGTCGTTGTCGACATCACCATTGCGCTGTTGGGCCAGCAGAAACCGGTGGTTGAGGAGGTCGCAATAGGCCTGGACCGGGTCGCCGTCCTTCACACCCGAGATTCTCTCCACCATTGGCTGAAAGGACGTGGTGACCCATTTGAAGGTGCCTACGCTCTTGCCCGATGCGGTCATGATCCCGTGCCGGGCCAGGAAGTAGCTGAGGTCGCTGAGCACGACTCGCGCCTGATTCTCCGCAGCCTCGATCCCGGTGAGCTGTCGCAGCCGCTCCGAATGGAAGGTCCGCCCGCCGACCTGGACGTTCATCCGGACCAGGTCCCCGTGGTCGGTCGGGTCGAGATAGACGTCGTCGACAGAGAAGCCGAGATCGTTGAGTCGGGCGATCCGCTCCCGGATCCGGTAGCTCTCGTCCCGGGTGATCACGAGTTCCTCGGTCAGCTCCTGCCACAGCGACAGATAGCGCTTCTCGACGTCCTCACCCAGGCTGAGGTCGGCGTGGTCGACCTCGACACCGGTCATCGCCGCGATGTCGGCCATCTCCCCCGCCAGATTCAGCTTCATGATCTCCAGATCCTCGGCCCGCTGCCCGTCGGACAGCTTGTCCCGCAGACTGGACGTCTCACCGTCGATCATCACCGCCTCGATCGTCTCGGCGTCGTACCGGTAGAGGAGATTGGACAGCGAGCAGTCGCCCCAGAAGCAACCTGCCAGGTGAAGCTCGACCAGCAATCCGGCGACTGCGTCGAGGAGCTGGGACCGTCTCGGCCCGAATCCGGGACCGGAGACGAGGTGACGGTAGGGGAAGGAATGGTCCAGATACCGGGTGATGACGGCCCCCGACTGCTCCGATTCTGGATCCAGCCAGACCCGGTCCACCAGCCCCACCGCCTCGGCCGACCGCTTCGTGCGCTCCTCGAGAGCGCGGAACAGGTGGTACTCGCCATGGGCTGCCCGGCGGAGCAGCTCCTTGATCACGAACACCCCTTCGTCGTAGACGACGAACACCACCGGATGCCGGTGGATCCCGGTCGGCATGTTCTCCAGTCGCTCATGGGCCCATTCAGAGACGGGTCGGTCCCAGGGCAGGTCGAGAAAGTCCGGGTTCCCCGGTCGGATCTGAAGATGGGGGGTGACCATCACTATCCATTTTGGCGCGGAGATCTCGACACATAGGTCGAGATC
>JBOGET010000086.1:0-91351 GCA_050741975.1 Acidimicrobiia bacterium | reverse complement strand
CGTCAGAGCTGGTCAGATGATCGCGGGCTCCTAGGATTGGGGCCTGAGGAAAGTCCGAGCTCCGCAGAGCGGGTTGCTGGGTAACACCCAGGCGGGGTGACCCGACGGAAAGTGCAGCAGAGAGCAGACCGCCGATGGCCCATTCGGGCACAGGCAAGGGTGAAACGGTGAGGTAAGAGCTCACCAGCGTCGCAGGTGACTGTGACGGCTCGGCAAACCCCACCCGGAGCAAGGCCAAGCAGGGACGACGACGGCCCGTCGATCAAGTCCCGGGTAGGCCGCACGAGCGCATCGGCAACGGTGCGCCCAGATGGATGGTCGTCCTCGACAGAATCCGGCTTACAGGCGGGCTCACGACGTGCAGGAGGCTCCGGAAGGGGCCTCCTGCGCTTTGGAGACCCAGTCCCCCTCGTCCGAGTCCCCCACCTCGACCGAAGGTCGACTCAAATCCACAGGCGCGGATTGGCTCCGACATAGCCTGATCACATCTCGAAACCTTCAGGCCCAACCACGGGTCGAACTGTGGAAACCGAGAGAAGGAGTGCTCCTATGGTCGTGAACAAGTACCTGGCCGAGTTCCTGGGGACCTTCATCCTGGTCTTCTTGGGATCGATGGGGATCCTCGCCGTCGGAGGTGCGGCCGGCGCCGCCGAGATCATTGCCATCGCCTTTGCCTTCGGACTCGCCCTGCTGGCCGGGATCTGGGCGGTCGGCCATGTCTCCGGAGCCCATTTCAACCCGGCGGTGACCCTGGCAATGCTGCTCGACGGGCGGACCTCGTTCGGCGACGCCATCGGCTACTGGATCGGACAGTTCGCCGGGGCCGGTGTCGCCTCCCTTGTGGTGATGGCCGCTTCCAGTCGAGGCGAGGTCGGTGGCACGGTCACCGGCTATGAGACACTCTCCACGGGCATCATCATGGAGATCGTCCTGACGACGGTGTTCGTCTGGGTGATACTCGCCGTGACCAAGCGGGGAGCAAGCCACGCACCGGCGGCGATCGCCCTGACCCTGGTCGCGGTGCACCTGGCCGGGATTCCATTCTCCGGCTCATCGGTCAACCCGGCCCGGTCATTCGGGCCCGCCGTGGTCTCCGGCGACGTCAACGAGCTCTGGGTCTACATCGTGTTCCCGTTGGTCGGTGGAGTCGTTTCCTGGGCCCTGTACCGGCTGTTCCCGGTCGACACCACGGGGACCTGACTCGAGGGAGGGGGTCGGCGCTGGCCGGCTCTCTCTCAGGAGAAGAGGGGATCCTCTCCCAGGTCTTCGAGACCCATGACCCATCCAGCGGGCAGCGACCAGTGTCTCGCCCCTCTGATCATCGAATCGAGATGTTCCTGGCTCGGACGGTGCTCCCCGTTCGGTGAAGCCTTGGCCACAAAGGTGAGGCAATCGTGCTTGTTGCCCTCCCGATCGACCGCTTTGGCCTCCCAACCGGCAACTCGGCCTTCTCCCTCCTCGGCGCCGGTCAGAGCCGGCACCTCGTCGTCGGGGATCTCGAAGACGCCGCCCCAGACGGTGTGGCCCGCCTCGGCGAGGAGTGTGGGAAGACCCCTCGTCTCGTCGGAGTCGGCGAAGACCAGTCTGGTCTCGGGGAAATGGGCGGTGAAGAGGAATCGGGCGCCGGGGGAGACGGCACCGATGCGCTCGGGGTCGAGGAACGATGCGTAGGCGAAGTACAGCGTCGTATTCACGGGCAACCGATTGTAACGACCGGCCACCCGCATCGGCGCAACCCGGTCCCCTCCACCGTTGACGCCCGAAGGGTCCCTCTTAGTATCCGTGCTGCCATCGTCGCCGATCGACGGGAGAGCGATGAGCTTGAAGAGACAGGGGAAGTCGCCCTACTGGCGTGACGAGCTGCTCGAGCTGGAGCAGCGTCTGCTCGACCCTGCGGTGCGAGGCTCTCCCGCGGCGGTGATACCCCTGCTCCACACCGATTTCCTCGAGTTCGGGAGCAGCGGTCGGGTGTACACCAAGGAGATGATGGTCCAGATGATGGTGCAGGAGACACCGGGGATGGTGAGGATCCGCGATTTCGATGTCAAGGAGCTCTCCGACGACGTGGCCCTGGTCACCTATCGCACGCTCGGGACCAAGGGCCGGGAGACCCGTCGCAGCTCGATCTGGCTGCGTCGGGATTCGGGGTGGCAGATCGTCTTCCATCAGGGGACGAGGATCCACGACCGGCCCAATGACGGCTAGGTGGTTTCAAACGATTCGAGGCGGTTTTAGTCTCGACCGACCTTGAGGCGTTTCGAGCTGTTCCTCGTCTTCGGAGAGATGTTCACCGTCGCCTGGCCCGCCGTTTTCGGGGTCAGGACGCGACGGGGGATCGTGGCCGGCCTCCTGCTCGCCCTGACCGTGGTCCATTGGCAGGCCGAGGGCCTCCGCTGGCAGATGATCCCGGTCTACGGGACCGCGCTGGGCCTGGCAATCGGGGACATCCTCGCCCTGGAACGGCGACTCGACTGGACCCGCCGCATCGCCCGGGGGATATTCGGCCTGGCCGGCGTGGCCCTCGGTGCCGTGCTGCCCCTCGTCCTCCCGGTCCCCGAGCTGCCGGTGCCAACCGGGCCCGAGCAAATCGGTACCATCACCGTCGAGCTCGTCGACGGCGAACGGGAAGAGATCTACGGGCCGAGACCCGGTCAGGCGAGGCACCTGATGGCTCAGGTCTGGTACCCGGCTGTCTCCGGCGGGGGGGTCGAGCCCGTTCCGTGGAGCGAGGACTGGGACGTCGTCGCTCCCGGGGTCGCCAGGCTCATGGGTTTCCCCAGCTGGTTCCTCGATCACACCCGCTACACCGCCTCGCATTCGGCGCCGTCCGTCCCCGTTGCTCCCGGCACCTTCCCCGTGGTGGTCTACAGCCATCAGTGGACCGGGTTCCGGACCATCGCCGTCAACCAGATCGAGAGTCTGGTCAGCAACGGCTTCATCGTCGTGGCCGTCGACCACACCTACGGTGCGGTGGCCACCCGATTCCCCGACGATGACGTCGTCGTGTACGACTCGGAGGCCCTGCCCGACCGGGAAGAGGTGGGAGAAGACCTCTACATCCAGGCCACAGAGGACCTGGTGGGGGTCTTCTCCGAGGACATCGCGACGGTGGTCAACGCCCTCGAGGCCGGCCCAGACGGCCCGTTCGGTGCCCTGGCCTCCAGCGCCGACGTGACCCGGCTGGGTGTCTACGGTCATCAGGCCGGGGGCGGGGCGGCGATCCGGTTCTGTCTGGAGGACGAGCGCTGTGATGCCGTCCTCGGTCTCGACCCATGGGTGGAGCCGATCCCCGACCGGGTCCTGGCCATGTCCGCGGCTCGACCTGCGCTCTACATGAGGTCCGATGACTTGGTGGGCACCGAGAACGACGCCATCTTGCGGGGGATCGCCGAGCGATCCACCGCAACGACGTACTGGATCGGTGTCGAGGGGGCCACCCAGAACGACTTCGTGGGGACCCCGTTCCTCTCGCCGCTGGCGGCGAGACTGGGGTGGACGGGGCCGATCCCGGCCGGACGGGTCATACCCATCATCGACCGATACCTGGTCGGCTTCTTCGATGTCTTCCTCCTCGGCACGGGCCCGGCCGCACTCGATACCGCATCTTTCGCCGAAGTCACCCTGGAGGTGATCCGCCCCGGTTGACCCTTTCTGTGCGGGTCACCGCGCGTAGAGGCGCACCCGCGTAGAGGCGCGCGAACCCTCACAGAAGGCTCAGGCGTCCGGTCGTTGCCGGGTATCGCCAGTGATCTTCTGGCCGGGTTGCTCGCCGTTGCGGATGGCGTCGATGGTGGCGCCCAGGATCAGGGCGTCGGCCTCACCGATGATCTTTCCCACCACCATCCCCTCGGGGTCGATGAAGAAGGTCTCCGGGATGCCGTACACCCCGTAGGCGATGGCGGTGCGGCTCCCCGGGTCGGCAAGATAGAGGGTGGCATCCGACTTGCCGGCATCGGCGAGATAGGCGAGTGATTCCACCGCCTCCTCCTGGTAGGCGATCTGGACGAAGGTGACGCCCTGCTTGGCGAACGACTCGGAAGTGGCGACCAGATCGGCGTGCTCCTCGCGGCACTCGAGACACCAAGAAGCAAAGAAGTTGACCACCACGATGTCCCCTCGAAGACCGGAGAGAGAGGCCCCCTCGGAACCGTCGAGACCGGCCAGTTCGAAATCAGGCGCCGGCATGCCGAGCAGAGGCGACTCGACCAGACCCGGGTCACTCCCGAACCTCGAGGCCAGAACCACCGCCAGGATCACTGTGGCCCCCACCACCGCGAGACCGGTCCAGCGCAGGACTCGCACGGTCAACGGCACTCCCCACCGTTGCGGGCCAGCTCGAGGTCGGATTCGATCTGCGCCCTGGTCTCGGAGGCCAGATCGGGGTCGGCCAGCAATCCCTCGAACGTCTCGATCGCCCCATCCACCTCTCCGGCGCCACACCACCTCACCCGGGCCCGGACGTACCGGGCGGCAGTCGATTCGGGGTCGATCTCGAGCGCCTCGTCGATGAGACGCGAGGCGGTCTCCACCTCGCCATTCCCGTCATAGGCCATCCAGGCGAGACGGACCAGGGCCGTGATCGCTTCCGCATCTGTCGCCTCCGGGTCCTCGGCCACGACCAGATAGTGCGGAAAGGCCGACCGGTAGTCGCCGGCGTCGAAGTACCGCTCGGCCAGGGCGAGACGCATGCCGTTGACCTGGGGATTGTCGGCATTGGCCGCGATCACCGCCTCCATGGTCTCGTTGCTGACATCGGAGAGGTCCTCCTCGTCGATCGCGGCAGCCCCGGCTGCCGCCGCCGGGCGATCCTGGAGGGAGTTGGCGGCGACCACCACGATGCCGGCGAAGGCGAGGATCAGGACGACACCGCCCGTGACCAATCGCGCCCGACTTCTCCCGCCGGGGGTGGTCCGGTCGTCGGCAACGGGCCCGGGGTGACGCCGCCACCAGAGGATGACACCCACACCGAGGCTCAACGCCACGAACGGGGCCAGCCACAAGACGAGGGTGCTCCCCGAAACCGGCGGGTCGAGGAGGACGGCACCGGTGTAGGAGCCGAGCAGCTCGTCGATGATCTCCTGGTCGGAGAAACCGGATGCCACCCGTTCTGAGACGAGGTCCATCATGTCCTCGGCCATCTGTGATGGGGAGTTGGCTATCGACTCACCCTGACACACCGGGCATTTGATCCGCGACCCGATCTGCTCGACGCGATCGAGCTCGGCCGGTTGCGGCGATGTCAGCAGCAGCAGGGCGACGGCCATAACCACGATGAGGGCCACGGTGGCCAGGTTGCGGCGCTCAGACATCGGCCATCACCCGCTGCTGTTCGAGTGCCCGCTGCTTGCGTCTGAACGTGAGGGACCAGAACCCACCGGTCGCCGTGGTCAGACCTCCCAGCCACAACAACCAGATCATGGGTGAGGTGTCGAGACCGAGCTCGACGGTGTCGGCATCCAGGTTGCGCAGGGTCAGGTAGAGGTCGCCGCCGGGCCGGGTCATCACCGCGGGGGTGATGATCGCGCCGGTGTCGATCGCATAGAGGTTGGCCCGGGGCTCGAGGGTTGTGATCAGCCGGTCGCCCCGCCGGACGTCCACCCGCGCTCCCTGCACCACCCGGTTCGGCTCGTCGCGCCGGAACGGGCTGTCGTAGGTGAGGGTGTAACCGGCGAACTCCACCGACTCGCCGGGCGCCAGCTCGACCTCGGCATGCAGGGGGAGGTTGGCGGCGAAGGCAATGCCGACGGCCACGAGGACGACTCCGATGTGGCTGAGCTGGCCGGCCCAGAACGGCTGGTCGTTCCCAATCACCGTTCTCGCCTCCTCGAACATCGGTCGACCTGATTTGACGGACCTGGCACGGGCCATCTCGACCAGGAGCCCGGCGATGGCGGTGGCCACGAAGGTGCCGAGGACGATGGCGAGTATCACCCACCCCACCCGGGTCACGGTCAGGGCGACGAGAAGACCGGTGGCGAGGGCGGCGACGGTCGGACCACGGAGACGACGCCAGAGCAGACCAGGCGCCGCTCCCCGCCACGGGGTCACCGGGCCGAATCCCATCGTCAACAGCAGCATGAAGGAGAGCGGCACGGCGAGACGGTTGAAGAATGGCTCGCCGACACCAACCTGTGTCCCGGAGAACGCCTCGAGCAGGAGGGGATAGGTGGTGCCGATGAGGACGACGAAGGCATAAACGGTGAGCAGCAAGTTGTTGACCAGGAAGGTCCCCTCCCGGGAGACGAAGGTATCGATGCGGGGCGACGATGCGACCAGGTGGGAGCGCGTGGCGAAAAGAGTGAAGGATCCGACCAGGACCAGCACCAGGAACCCGAGCAGGGCGGGGCCGATCGCCGACTGGGTGAAGGAGTGAACGGAGTTGATGGTGCCCGACCGGGTGAGGAAGGTCCCGAGGATGGTGAGGGCGAAGGCGCTGATCACGAGCAC
Source organism: Acidimicrobiia bacterium (assembly GCA_050741975.1). Lineage (GTDB taxonomy): Bacteria > Actinomycetota > Acidimicrobiia > Spongiisociales > ZC4RG35 > JARDZU01. Next base: position 84,904 of record JBOGET010000086.1, on the reverse strand, counting down.
GAAGTTCCACGCCTGGAGCATCCCCCGGCGTTGCTGCACGAGCCCGGAGTGGAGGAAGGCGGTGGCGGCGAGCCAGGGCATCAACGATGCGTTCTCCACCGGGTCCCAGGCCCAGTAACCACCCCAGGACAGGACCTCGTATGCCCACCAGCCGCCGAGGGCGATGCCCAGGGTGAGGAAGGACCAGGCGACCAGGGTCGAGCGGTGGCTCCGGCGCAGCCACTCGGAGCCAGGCACGCCCAAGGCCAGGGCCCCGATGGCATGGGCGAAGGGCACGGTGAGCCCTACGTATCCGATGTAGAGGACGGGTGGGTGCACCGCCATGAGGAAGTGGTTCTGGAGGAGCGGGTTGGGGCCCGGTCCGTTGGTCGGGACCTCGGTAGCAGCGAACGGCCACGGGCTGGACCCGGCGCACCCGTTGGCCAGCGCATCGACACACACCTCGAACGGGTTGGCAACCGTGATCATGAGACCGAAGAAGAAGAGGGCCACCACTCCCATGACCGCAACCGCCGCCGCCCCCAGACGATCGGCGGCCCCGTCCCGTTGTCTCGTGACCACCCAGATGAAAACGGCCAGGACCAACCCCCAGAGGACGATCGAGCCCTCCAACGCGGCCCATGCCGTGGCCACGTCAAAGGGAAACGGGGTGGTCGTGGCGTGATGATTGGCCACGTAGGCCAGGCTGAAATCGTCGGTGAGCAAGGCGATCTGCATCGCCGCCATGGCGGTGACGGCACCGGCCAGCACCAGCTTGCCCGGTGCCCTGAGGTCGGCCGTTTCGCCCCGGGCCGCCCGGATCCCCCTGGTCATGAGCAGGATCGAGCCTGCCAGCGCGGCGATCATTCCCGCCGATCCGAGCAAGGCCAGCATCAGCCCTCCGGGTAGGCCCCGCCCTCCTCGGGGACCTCGTAGTTCTCGTCGTGACGGATCAAGGCGGAGTCGGCTTCGAAGACGTCGCCCGACCATGACCCCTCGAGGAGGAGGGGGACACCCTCCCCAAACAGGGAGGGTTTCGACCCGCTGAGGATGACGGGGATGTCGGCGCCGCCGTCGGTCACCTCGAAGGCGGTCGCGGCCTGACTCTCGACGACGGTCCCCGCCACCACGATCCCGGCGAGCCGGAATCGCTCCCCGTCGGGAAAGTCGGACCGTTGCTCCACGGCCTCGGAGGGGTACAGGTAGTAGGTGAGGTTGTCGTTGAGACTGCCGATGGTGAGGGCCAGGACGAGGGCAATCACTCCTCCGATGCCGAGGTACACGAATCGGCGATGAGCCACTTTCAGTCCTTGACCCGGCGGCGGCGCAGATCGAGATGCACGGCGTAGCCGAGGATCACCGCATACGAGAGCACGTAGGTGCCGATCACGATGAGCTGGTCAGACATCCTCGACCTCGGAGAGACGGGGGGGCTTGACCGCATCGCCGGCAGGTGTGGACTCGATCGCGACTCTCTTCTCGGCACGGGCCAGGTCGAGCCGGGCCACGAGCAGTGCGAAGTAGAGATAGGTGACGGCGAGAAAGTTGACCAGCAACGCGATCAGCATCTCGCGAGGCATGGTGGCCCCATCGGGGCGGATCGACGGGGTCTGGTGCAGCGTGCGGAACATGTAGACGGAGAAGTAGACGAGCGGGACCTGGACTACGGCCACAGCACCCAGCACCGCCGACCGCCGCGCCCTCATCTCGGGATCAGGGGTGGCACGGCGCAACGCCAGATACCCGAGATAGACGAACAACATCACCGCGGTCGTGGCCAGCCGGGCGTCGCCCCAGTCCCAGGCACGGCCCCACACCGCCTGGCCCCAGACCATGCCGGTGAAGAGCCCGGTGACGGTGAAGATCACGCCCAGCTCGGCGGAGGCCTCGCCGAGACGGTCCCAGCGTGGTGTCTTCGTGATCAGCCATGCGATCGAGGCGAGGGCGGTGACACCGAAGGCGAGGAACGCGACCCAGAGGAACGGGGCGTGGATGTTGACGATCCGGCTGAACTCACCCTGGAGACGGTCGATGGGCGAGTTGAACGCGAACCACAGGCCGATCCCGACCGCGATGGCGGCCGTGATCAGCAGGATCCGGGTTCGGTTCATCTCGACGCCTCCTCGAGTGGTCTGGCCAGAGCGACACCCGCTACGGCGAGGGCCAGGTCGGTGGCAACCAACAGCAGTAACCAGGGCAGGATACCGGTGTCGCGGGCTAGTGATTCCAGGGTCTGCGACCCGCCGACGACGAGGGGAAGGGCGAGCGGGGCAATGATCAGAGAGGCGAGGGCCGTCCGGTTTCGGAGCCCCGAGGTGACCTCGCCGGCGAGAGTGCCCAGCTCGGTGAGCCCGATCGCGGTGAGCACCAGGCCGATCAGGACCGGTCCCGGCCATCCGTCGGGGAGACGAGGGCTGTACAGGATCATCGTGGCGATGAGCAGGACGACGAGGAACCCCAGCATGAGGACCGAGCCGGACAGGGAGCGACCGACGAATCGAGCCGCCGGATCGACGCCCAGCAGGGAATAGAGATCCCGTCTCTCCGGGCGGTCGTCTGCGTCCTGGCGCAGGGCGACCTGCATCCCGAAGAGGATGCCGATCGCCCAGAACACGGCCGGGCCGAGCCGGTCGATGGCGGATAGGTCGATCCCCAGCGCCAGCGGGAACACCAGGAGGGCGACGACGGCGAAGGGAAGGATGACGCGAAGGACATCCCCTACCCGCCGCTCGATGCGGAGATCGACCCGTGCGATCTCGAGGGCCTGGTCCCAGAAGCTCATGGCGCCGGCTCCAGTCGTCCGGCGGTGAGACTCAACACCCGACCCGACCGCTCGCCGAGATGCCGGGCATCGTGGGACACCATCAACACCGACCCGCCGGTCCCGATGGTGCGCGAGACCAGGGCGTCGACAAGCTCCTGGGCGGCCACGTCCAGACCCGAGAACGCCTCGTCCAGGAGGAGGAGACGTGGCTCTGTGATGAGGAGACGCGCCGCCTCGGTGCGTCGGAGCATGCCGTGGGAGCTCGCCTCCACCTTTCGGTCCGCCGCCTCGTCGAGACCGACGACCCTCAGGGCAGGCTCGATCCGGGCCGGGTCACCTCCGGTGAGGCGGGTTGCATGCTCCAGGTTCTCCCGCAGGCTCAACTCGCCGATCGCCGCCGGGGTATGGCCTATGAGCCCGATGTGACGCCGAACGTCGTACACCTCGGAGGTGCCCAGGGCGGCGCCCAGCACCCGGCCCGCTCCCCGGTCGGGCCGGACCAGGGTCGCCACCAGCCGGAGCAGAGTCGTCTTGCCCGATCCGTTGGGCCCGGCGATCCCGACCACCTCGCCCGGCGCCAGCGACAGGGTCAGGCCGCGTAGGACCGTCTGGCCACCCAGCGAGACGCCGGCATCCTCGAGGACGATGTGCGCGCCCACGCGTCGAAGTCTCATGCCGGCACCGCGCAGACTCAAGTCACGGGCCGACATGGGTTAAGTTGCATCGATCGTGAACCAGGAGATCGTCATCGAACGCCGTTTCCGCGGCCCCCCGAACAGCGGCAACGGTGGATACGCCTGCGGGGTCGTGGCCGCGGGGATCGAGGGGGTGGCAACGGCTAGCCTTCGCCGTCCCCCACCGCTGGACACAGCAATGAGCCTGATCGGGGACGGCGAGCAGAGCCGTCTCATGGACGGGGACGTGCTGGTGGGTGAGGCGACAGCAGACACGCTCGAGCTTGAGGTGCCCGAGGCTCCCGACCCCGGGTTGGCGATCGAGAGCTCGCGCCGATACGCGGGATTCGAGAGCCATCCTTTCCCCGGTTGCTTCGTCTGTGGCCCGGATCGCACTCCCGGGGACGGGCTCCGCATCTTCCCCGGCGCCGTCGATGGCTCGACCATGGTGGCCGCCCCGTGGACCCCCGACCCCACCCTTTCCGGGGCCGACGGCCTCGTCGACCGTCGCAACGTGTGGGCAGCTCTCGACTGCCCGTCGTACTTCGGGCTCGGCACCGAGCCGAGGGCTCTCCTGGGCCGGCTCACCGCCTCCATCGACCGGTTGCCCGAAGTCGGCGAGCCCCTGGTCGCCATCGGCTGGCCGAGGGGAGTCGAAGGCCGCAAGCATTTCGGGGGTTCGGCGTTGGCCGATTCCGCCGGAACCGTGTTCGCCCGGGCCGCTGCAATCTGGATCGAGATCGACGAACTACCTCTTTGAGCCGGGCTCGAGCCGGTTCACCGGGTTGGCGGGCAGGGCCAGCGTGCCGCTGGCGTCGATCAGACGCACCGGGTTGACCGTCATCCATTTCCAGATCAGCCGGGCCTCCTCGGCGGTCTCCACGCTGTCGGGGACATCGAATCGGGGGTGGTCCCTGATCTCTGGGGCGGGGCGTAATTGTGGGCTCGAGCCGGCCGACCAGGTGCCGATCAGCTGTCCGTGATCCACCAGGACATGTGAGCCGTCATCGCTCTCCATCTCGAAGACACCGAGACCAAAGAGGGCGACCCAGGCCCGGGACGTTTCGATGGCTCGGGCCAGTGCCTCATGACGATCCCGGGCCCATCCTGCCTCCTCGTAGCGTTGCTCCAGGGCGAGCTGTCGCATACGAGTGGCCAGGGGATCGAGAAGCAGATCGGCGCGGGAGGCGATCCCCTCGACGACCTGGTCGACGACGGGCCGGTATTCGGACGGGTCGAGAGCCCCGTCACAGGGGCACAGGGCCACACCCATCTGGGCCGGGGCACAGCGCCCCGACCTGGTGCCCGGTCGCGCCGTGCATCGTCGGATCATGGTGGCGTCCCATAGGGCGGAGACCACCATGTCCGCCGACGGCTTGGAACGGAAGGGGCCGAGGTAGGCCAAGGCGTTCTCCTTGAGGGTCCTGACCACCGAGAGCCGGGGGAAGGCCTCGTCGGTGAGCTTGAGCCAGTGCGAGGACTTCGGTGGCCGGGAACGCCGGTTGTAACGGGGTCGGTGGGCGTGGATCAGACGGAGCTCGGTCACCTCGGCCTCGAGCGCGGTGGGGCACACGATGTGGTCGACCGAGTCGAGCTCCCTCATCAGGTTCCCGATGGTCCGCCGCTGGTCACCATAGAAGTACTGGCGGACCCGGGCCCGCAGATTGGTCGCCTTGCCCACGTAGATCGGTGTGCCGTGGCGGTCACGGAAGACATACACCCCCGGCCGACGGGGCAGGGAGTCGGTCAGGTTGATCTTGGAGAAATGGGCAGAGCCTCGGGCCCGGGGGAGTTGGAGCAGGTCATCGAGGTTCGTCACCCCCAGGCTGCCCGCCCGTTCCAGGAGGCCGTGGAGCACGTGGGCGGTGGCCCGTGCATCTTCGAGGGCGCGGTGGATCGGGGTGACCGGGCTGCGGAAATGGGCGGAGAGGGTCTGCAACCTCAGATTCCGCACCTCCTCGCGCACCAGTCGCCGCGCCAGACCGGCGGTGTCGACGGTGTCGTTGCTCAATCTCGGGTAGCCGAGACTGGTAGTGGCGGCGTTGAGGAACGAGACGTCGAAACGGATGTTGTGCCCCACGATCACCGAGTCGCCGATGAACTCGAGGAACGAGGGAAGGGCGGCGGCGATGTCCGGCGCCGCGACGACCATCGCCTCGGTGATGCCGGTCAGAATCGTTATCGAAGGCGGTATGGGCAGCCCGGGGTCGACCAGGGTCTGAAAGGTACCCAGCAAATCGCCACCCCGATACTTGACCGCGCCGATCTCTGTGATGGCACAGTCCTCAGGCGACCCGCCCGTGGTCTCCAGGTCGAGGACACAGAAGGTGACGTCGAAGAGGGGGGTGGAAAGATCGTCGAAGCTGGGCTGGAGCAGGGCTGACACGGCCTATTCGAGACTAAATCGAACATATGTTCGATGTCAAGAAGTCGGGGCCCGCTGCGCATTCCTTATGCAATCCGTCACGTATGCGTGACGCCCTGCATTAGGAATCTTGTTGCCCCCGCTGGCGCAGGGCCTCGTAGGCGAGGATGGCCATCGAGACCGAGACGTTGAGCGAGTCGGTGGTCCCGTGCATGGGGATGGAGACGGTCGTCGTGGCCGCCGACCTGGCCGCCTCGGTGAGACCGGCGTGCTCCGATCCGACGAGGAGGGCACAGGCGCCGGTGAGATCGGCCGCCCACAGCTCGTCGTCGGCCCCGGGGTCGGCGGCCACGATCCGCACCTCTCGCCGGCGCAGCCATCCCACTGCGGTTTCGAGGTCGGTGACCGCCAGGGAGACAGAGAAGATGGCCCCGGTCGATGCCCGTATCACATTGTGGCTGAATGGGTCGGTCGCGGGGTCGGCTGTGATCAGAGCGTCGGCCCCGACGGCGTCGGCGGTGCGGAGCAGGGCGCCGAGGTTGCCTGGCTTCTCGATGGCCTCGACGAGCAGGATCAGCGGCTCCGGTCCTGGGCTGAGCCGGTGGAGGGTCACATCGGGTTGGCCGAAGACAGCGATGAGCCCCTGTGATCGCCCACGGTACGAAGCGCGGTCGAGGGCTTCCGACGTCACTGTCGCCTCCAATGCGGCCGGATGGGGCGGGGCGGCGAACAGGCTCGGGTCGTAGTACAGCTCGAGAGGGCTGAGACCTTGGGCCAGGGCCCGCTCGAGGTCCCTGATCCCTTCGACGACGAACACCGACTCCCGGTCACGTTCCCTCCGGTCCCGCAGACCGACCAGTCGCTTGATCCGCGGATTGGAGGTCGAGGTGATGTCGGCGCCCATCGGCGGCGAGTATCGCAGCGTCATCCCCCTGCCCCCCTTTAGTCTGCGAGCATGGATCTATGGCCGGTCGGCACCTATCGCTCGATGACAGAGGCGGTCCTGGTCAAGGGCAGGTTGGAGGTGAACGGCATCGACGCCGTCGTCCAGGCCGACACGGCTTCCGGGGCGGTTCCCTTCTTCGAGGTCACCGAGGGGGTGAGAGTGCTAGTGCGGCCGGCTGACCTTGCCCTGGCCCTTGAGGTGCTGGAGCGGATGCTGCCGGCTCCGGGCCGATCAACCCGCCCATAGCTCGCGGTGCACCATCGTGGAGCGTGGCCTCTCTCCCCGGTCGAGGCTCCTCGATCGGCGGTCGGGGAGTGGGTAGCCGAGCGTCACGACGCCAATCGGGGTGTGATGGTCCGGGATGTTGAGCAGAGCGCCCAGCTCTGGAAGTGAGTGCACACCGAGAAACCCGGCGCTCAGCCCTTCGTTCACCGCGGCCAGGAGCACGCCCATCATGGCCGCGCCGGCGTCGACCCACCAGTAGGGGACGGGCCAGTCCATCTCCTCGCCATTGGGGCCGAGCTTGTCCGGCTCCCGATACCTTTCCTTGTAGACGAGCTCGCTCACTGTTATGACGATGTGAGCCGGGGCCGTGGAGATCCATGGGTCGAATCCCAGGGCAACATATGTCTCCTCCCCGGCCAGGGCGGCGATGGCGCGCCGTCTTCGCTGTTCCAGGACGATCACGAACCCCAGGCCCTGGCTGTAGCCGGCGGAGGGGGCGCGGAGCCCGGCATCCACGATCCGGTCCAGCGCCTCAGGCAGCACCGGGTCGGAGCGGTAGTTCCTGACCATTCGCCGTTTGCGGATCACCTCGTCGAATTCCATGGCCCAATCATGTCACCTCGAAACTGTTCGGTGACATGCGTCGTTGAATGGCTTATGGTGAATGCGGCGTTCACCTTCGAGTCGAAGGGTCCGCTGCGATCACGGAGGGAGTGACCGAGGTGACCCCAACGACGGGGAGCGAGATGAGGGTGGTCTGGACCCGGGGCAACGGTTGTTCCGAGCTGGCCGAGCTCCTGTCCGACGGCGAGCCCGATCGCATCACCGGCGACCTGGCCGAGCAGTGCATCAGCCATCGGGCGGATCTGCTCATCTCACGCCGGTTCCCGGGCTCGTTCGATCTGGTGAGTGTCGCCGTCCCCCTCGACTTCGTCCCCGAGAACGTGACCCGAGTCGTGTCTGCCGTGGCCGGCGGACCTCATTCCTTCCTCGCCGCCGAGACCGCTTCCAGGATTGGTCGCCGCCTCGGCGTCGAAGCGGAGATGCTCTCCGCCATCAGGCCCGGCGACGATCCCCGCGAGGCCGAGGATCTCCTGAGGCACATCGGGCTCTCTGTTCCCGAGATGGGTGGCCGGGTCGTCGAGGTCGAAGGGATCTCCGACCTGGTGGAGCGGCTCGACGAGGGAGCCCTGGTCGTCTTCGGCGCCCCGGGTGGGTCGTGGCTGCAGAGATCCATGTTCGGGGCCGGCGCCCGGTTGCGCAGCAAGGCCCCGGCGGGGGCGATCATGGTGCGAAGCGCACCGGACCGGGTCTTCCATTGGATGGGGGAGCCGGTGTTCGTCAGCCCGTTGCGGCTGGCCGACGACACGCTCCTGCTCCATCAGGAGAAGGTGCTCGCTGTGGCCGACGAGGGGATGTTGATCGGGCTGGTGCGTAGGGAGAGCCTGGAGGGCGCGGGGAGGGCCGCGGTCGGCTCGGTGATGGAAGAGGCAGTGTCGGCCAAGGTCGACGAGACGATCGCCGAGGCGATGGAGTTGGAGCCCACCTTCGGCCGCGACCCGATCCCGGTGACCGACCACGACGAGCATCTCGTGGGCGGTTTGTCGTTGCCCGTGGCCTGAATCGGTGCAGAATCTCCAGCCGTGAGAATCAAAACCTCCCTCTGGGGCGTCTTCTGGACCCTGATCGCCCTCGCCCTCGTCCTCCACGTGGCAGGGGGCTGGTACTTCTCCGACGAGTTGATACGGGACGGTTTCGTCCCCGAGCCGGAAGCGATCACGCTCGCACAGGGTGACTTCGAGCTCGAGGAGACGTCCTACTCGTCGCCGCTCGGGCCCATGGACGCCTGGTATCTCCCTTCCGACGGCACGACCTGGGTGATCCACGTCCACGGCCTGGGGGCGACTCCCGCCGAGGCCGAGCCCTTGTTCGCCCCCTTGCAGGATGCGGGCTACCCCCAACTCTCCATCACCTATCGCAACGACGAGGGCCAGCCAGTCGATCCATCGGGCTACTACCAGTACGGGGCCACGGAGTGGGAGGACGTCTCGGGGGCGGCAGACTACGCGGTGGCCAACGGTGCTGAGAGGATCGTGCTCAGCGGGTTCTCCACGGGGGCGGCCCACGTCATGTCGTTTCTCTCCCGCCAGCCACGTGAGATCGTGGTCGGGGTGTTGATGGATGCTCCCAACGTCGATTTCGGCCGTACCGTGGACCATCAGGCAAGCCAGAGAGAGCTTCCGCTCATGCCGGTCACGGTGCCCCCGACTCTGTCGGCCTCGGCCAAGTTCATCACCTCGCTCCGGATCGGTGTCAATTGGAAGGGGCTCGACCACATCAGCGACGCCGACGAGAGCATTCGCCAGCCGGTGCTGATCCATCACGGCACCGAGGATCTGAGTGTGCCCCTCGAGACGAGTCTCGACCTGGTGGCCTCCAACCCCGACCTGATCCAGCTCATCCAGGTCGAGGGTGCCGGCCACATCGAGTCCTTTGACGTCGACCGGCAGGTGTACGTCGACTCGGTGCTGGCATTCCTCGAGGGGCTGGGTTGACCTGAGCGGACCTAGGGTGCGGGTGGCGCCGAGGAATCACCAATGGCCGACGACCCGATGATCCGTCTCGAGAGCGTGCGGAAGCTCTTCCCCGGAAGTGCCCGCGCCGCCGTCACCGATCTGAGCCTCGACGTCGGGCGTGGCGAGTTCGTGACGCTGGTGGGCCCATCCGGTTGTGGCAAGACAACCACGCTGAAGATGATCAACCGGATAATCGAACCGACCTCGGGTCGGATCTCGATCGACGGGAGGGACGCCATGGCCATTCCCCGCCACGAGCTGAGGCGGTCGATCGGCTATGTCATCCAACACGTCGGCCTCTTTCCCCATCGCACGATCGCCCAGAACGTCGCCACCGTACCGTCCCTGCTCAGGTGGGAGCAGTCCCGCATCGACGATCGGGTCGCCGCGTTGGTGGAGACGGTGGGTCTCGAGCCGGAGATGCTCGCTCGATACCCATCCGAGCTGTCGGGCGGTCAGCAGCAGCGTGTCGGCGTGGCCCGAGCGCTGGCCGCCGACCCGCCGGTGCTCCTCATGGACGAACCGTTCGGTGCGGTCGATCCCATCGTCAGGAAGCACCTCCAACACGAGTTCCGCGACCTCCAGGAGCGGCTGGCGAAGACCGTGGTGTTCGTGACCCACGACGTGGACGAGGCGATCCTCCTCGGCAACCGGATGGCCATCCTCAACATCGGGGGGATCCTCGAGCAGTACGACGAGCCGGCGAACATCCTCTCCCACCCCGCCAACCAGTTCGTGGGGAGCTTCCTCGGCGGGGAGCGGGGCCTGAAACGGCTCGGGCTGCTGCCGGTGGGGGAGGCGGGGCTGGTGAGGGGGCCGTTCGTCGAGGTCACCGTCTCGGCGGAGGAGGCGCGACGGGTGATGGAAGAGGAGGGGGTCGATTGGCTGGGGCTCCTTGATCGGGGACGGCTGCTGGGCTGGGTCGACCAGTCGGCGGTCGACGGCAGGCCCCTGGGTGACCTCCAGGCGAGGCCGTTCCTGGTCACACTCGACAGCGACTCGTCGCTGAGATCCGCACTCGATGCAGTGGTCACCAGCCACGCCCGGGTGGCCGTGGTCGTCGACGACGGCATGTATCGCGGGATGCTCGACCTCGAGTCGATCGCCGAGGACATCACGGAATGATCCTGGCCCAGCAGCAGTTGCCCTTCTTCGACTGGGACTGGGTGGGCCGCAACCTGGACACGGTCTGGGAGCGCACCGTCGAGCACCTCAGCCTGAGCGGAGTCGCCCTCGCCGTCGGTCTAGTCACATCACTGTTGCTCACCGGGGTGGTCCTATGGAAGCCGCGGACCTACCAGCCGATCGCCGCCGGAGCCGGGGTCATCTACACCATCCCGTCGCTGGCAGTGTTCGCCCTGCTCACGCCGCTGATTGGGATCGGGACCCCGACCAGGCGGTTCGTCACGGCCGAGGTGGCATTGGTGGGTTACACGCTGCTCATCCTGATCCGGAACATCGTGACCGGGATCAGGAACGTCCCCGCCGAGACTCGGGAGGCGGCGCTGGGGATGGGTTACCGGAGGACAGAGAGGATCGCCAGGGTCGAGTTCCCGTTGGCCCTTCCCGTGATCATCGCCGGTGTTCGCATCGCCACGGTCACGGTGGTCGGGCTGGTCACCGTGACCTCGCTGCTCGGCCTGGGCGGCCTCGGCTTCTTCATCCTGGACGGGCTACGGAGATCCATCATCTTCCCTACAGAGATCATCGTCGGCGTGGTGCTCTCGGTGGCACTGGCCGCGGTGCTCGACCTAGCCCTGTTCTCGCTCGGCCGGGCTCTGACTCCATGGACCCGAGGGTCGGCGAGATGACCGTGTTCTGGTCCGAGGTCGCCGCCTGGTTCACGGAGGAGGGCAGATGGCTCGGAGCGGATGGGATCGTGCCCCGGACACTGGAGCACCTGTGGCTCGCGATCCTCCCCATGCTCATCGCCATCCTGCTCACCGTCCCTGCCGCTGTATGGCTGGCCCACCGGCGAAGAGCGGAGTACGCGGCCAATGCGATCGTCAACGTGGGACGTGCCATTCCATCCTTCGGGCTGCTGATCTTGGCCGGGGTCTTCTTCATTCGGGCCGGGGTGGATCCCAGGTTCTGGCCCGCGGTGGTGGCGCTCTTCGCCCTCGCCGTCCCGCCGATATTCACAAATGCCTACACCGCAATCGTCACTGTGGCCCCTGAGATGGTGGACGCGGCAAGGGGACTTGGTTACCGGGAACGGGAGGTGCTGTGGTCCATCGAGGTCCCGGTGGCGGCGCCCGTGATATTGGCCGGGATCCGGATCTCGTTCATCCAGGTGCTGGCCACCGTTCCGCTTGCCGCGGTCCTCTCCTCTGGCGGTGGCCTAGGGCAATACGTGGTGCGCGGTTTCGCCCAGGGCCCCGGCGCTCGGGCCGAGGTCTTCTCGGGCGCGCTCCTCATCGCAGTCCTCACCCTCGTCGCCGACCGGCTATACACGGTGGGGGAGCGAGCCCTGCTACCCGAGGGGGTCCGCCGACTCGCCCCGGCGGACGTGAAGGCAGCCGCGCCGGTCTCCTGACATCTCGGGGCGAAATACGGGAGGCGTGGTTAGGGTTTCCTTTGGCGGCGCCTCTCCGGGGCGCCGCTGACATTCCCAAAAGAAAGGAAGACCCATGCGGAAACTTCTCCGCAGTCGCGTCTTTGGGGCGGCCTTCCTCGCAATCATGCTGACCTTGGCGGCATGTGGCGATGGGTCGGGTGAAGACGCAACGACCACCACCGCGACCGGAGGGGGCACCTCCACGACCGCGGGTGACACGACGACGACCGGGGCCGACGAGGGAAGCACTACGACCGGAGCTGGAGGTGAGGAGCCGGCGATCACGGTCGCCTCGTTCAACTTCCCCGAGTCGGTGATCCTGGCTGAGATCTACGCCCAGGTCCTGGAAGCGAACGGGTACACCATCGAGAGGAATCTCAATCTCGGGTCACGGGAGCTGATCTTCCCCGAGATCCAGTCCGGTGCGATCGACTTCCTCCCCGAGTACCTCGGGTCGGCCATATCGGTCGGCTTCACCCAAGACGCACCCACAGACCAGGCGGAGGCGGTGCAGACCCTGACCGACCTGTTCGCCTCGGTGGGGGTCACGGTCCTGGAGCCGGCTCCAGGCGAGGACAAGAACGTGTTCGTGGTAACCGGCGATTTCGCCACGGAGAACGGCGTCACCACGGTTTCCGATCTCGCCGACCTCGGAGAGCTCACCCTGGGCGGCCCGCCCGAGTGCGAGGACCGCGAGACCTGCTACGCCGGCCTGGTCGAGACCTACGCACTCGACAACCTGGCCTTCGAGTCGATCCAGGAGGGGGCGGCAAGGGTGGCGGCCCTCGACGCAGGGAGCATCGACGTGGCCCTGCTCTTCTCCACCCAGCCGGTGATCACACAGATGGGCTTCGTGGCCCTCGAGGGCACCGAGGAGATCATCGCTCCCGAGAACGTGATCCCGGCCGTGAGCAACGAGGTCGCCGAGGCATACGGCGACGACTTGGCCACCCTGGTCAACTCGATTTCCGAGCTGATCACCACCGAGGTGCTTCTCGACCTCAACGGCCGGGTCGAGCTCGAGGCGCAGAACCCAGAGGACGTGGCCACAGACTGGTTGAACGAGAACGGCCTGTTGCCATAGGCAGTCCGTTCGGTACCTGGAAACCCGTGGGGCCTTGCTCCACGGGTTTCTGTCACATCGGTTTCGTACCTTGACACCAGGAGGTACGAACATGCTGATCGATTGTGAGCAATGCGCCATGCAGGGCACCAGTGCCTGTGACGATTGCGTGGTGACGTTTTTCCTCTCCGATGGCCCGGTCGACCTGGACGAGACCGAGGTGCACGCCCTGGCCAATCTGGCCGGAGAGGGTCTGGTCCCCCGTCTCCGGCTGGTCCCCACGGAGAGACGGGCCGGCTGAGAGGCGCAAGGCAATTACCCTCGCCCGGGCATGGTCAAGGTCTATTCGGTCGCGCTGGCCCTGGGCGTCATCGGGCTGCTCGTGGTCATCTTCGGTGGGGCGATCGCCGAGAACCTCGGCCGGGAGGAGAAGGACCCGGGCCGTGGCATGGGGGCCGGCGGGCGGGCGACGATCGGAGGTCTGGTCGGCTTCGGGATGGCCGGGTTGTCGGCTGAGCTCTCCACCTTCGATCTGAGCTGGCAGATGGCGTTGCTGGTGGCGCTGGCCGGGGCGTCCGCGGGCGCGGTGTGGGCCCGGTACGCCTCGCGTCGTGGATCCGGGTCGGATGCTGGTCCTGTCTGACGTCCATTTCGCCCTGGAGCCATTGCGCCAAGTGGTCGCCACCGGGGAGACTCTGCTCATCCTCGGCGACCTGGTGAACCTCACCGACTACCGGACAGGCGAGGGAGCCGTGGCCGAGGTGTTGGGTATGGAGTTCGCCAGGGCATCGGCGTCTGCTCGTGGAGCCGGTGACTACCAAAGGATGAGGGGTCTCTGGACCGAGGCGGTGGGCGATCGTGTCGAGGAGATCCGCGCCGCCATCGGCGCCGCCATCGACGCCCAGTACACCCGCGTCGCCGAGGCGCTGCAAGGTGGGCACGGTTACGTGATCCACGGGAATGTCGACCGCCCCCGATCACTGCAGCGGACGCTGCCGGACGGCTATGAGTACGTTCATGGCGAGGCCAGAGTCATCGATGGGCTCAGATTCGGTTTCGTGGGAGGCGGAGCCGCCACCCCCTTGCAAGCCGAGGGTGAGGTGTCGGACGAGGCCATGGAGGACCTGCTGGCTCGGCTGGGGCCGGTGGACGTCCTCTGCACCCACGTCGCCCCGGCGTTGGATCCCCTGCAGAGAGACGTCGTGACCGGACGCACCGAGAGGGGCTCCGTGCCGTTGTTGGGCTATATCCGCGCCTACAGGCCGCTCCTTCATCTTTTCGGAGACGTCCATCAGCCCCAGGCCAGCACCTGGAGGGTGGGGCCGACCCGATGTCGCAATGTCGGCTACTTTCGGGCCACGAGACGAGCCGTCGCCCTCGATCCGGCCAGCCTCGAATAGGTCCGGCGCTGGCTAACCTCGGCTCGGTCCACACCAATCACAGGTCATGACCGAAGGAACCTTCCAAACCCTCGAAATCGACGCCCCGGCGGAGGCCCTCTACGACGCTGCCGCCGACATCGCGTCCTATCCGGAGTGGGCGGCCGGGGTCAAGGAGGTCGAGGTCCTCGAGAGTGACCCGGAGGGGAAGGTGGTGCGGGCCCGGATGGTCATCGAGGGCTTCGTCAAGGAGATCCAATATGTCCTTCGCTATTCCCACGACCGTCCCAACGTGCTGAGCTGGGTGGCCGAAGCGGACTCCAAGGACGTGAAGATGCTGGAGGGGTCATACACCTTCAACCCGGTCGACGGCGCCACCGAGGTGGTCTACGCCCTCACCGTGGAGCCGAACTTCACGATCCCCGGCTTTCTTCGGCGGCAGGCGGAGAAGCAGATCGTCACCACGGCGTTGCGCGGGTTGCGCAAGAGGGTGACCGGCTCGGTCTGAGGATGAGGATCGTCCTCGTCACCGGCAAGGGAGGGGTGGGCAAGACGACGGTGGCCGCCTGCACCGCGCTGGCCGCAGCCGACGCCGGGCACCGCACCCTGATCACCTCCACCGATCCCGCCCACTCGCTGGCCGATGCCCTCACCGTGGCCCTGGGCTCGGAGCCGGGCCAGGTCGTGCCCAATCTCGATGGCCAGCAGATCGACACGCAGGAGCAACTGGATCGCTACTGGGGCTCGATACGGCGCCAGCTCATCGATGTGCTCGACTGGGGCGGCGCCGGGGGGATCGAGGCCGAGGAATTCCTCGTCTTCCCCGGGATGGACGAGTTGTTCGCCTTGCTCGAGGTGAACCGTCACGCCCGATCCGGCCGCTACGACGTGATCGTGGTCGACTGTGCCCCGACGGCGGAGACCCTCCGTCTTCTCTCCCTCCCGGAGGTGCTGTCCTGGTACTTCGAGAAGGTCCTGCCCACCGAGCGCCGGCTCATGAAGGCGGCCCGGCCCATCCTGAGCCGGTTCACCGACCTTCCCCTCCCTCAGGACGAGGTGTTCACCTCGGCCCAGTCCGTCTTCGAGTCGATCGAGGGCGTCAAAGAGCTGATGTCCAATCCGGATATCACCTCGGCGCGGCTGGTGGTGAACCCCGAGAAGATGGTCATCGACGAGGCCCGGCGCACCTACAGCTATCTCGGGCTGTTCGGATACGGGGTGGACGGGGTAATCGTCAACCGGGTGCTGCCCCAGGAAGTGGCCGATCCCTACTTCGAGCGATGGCGGGCGATCCAGAAGGGTCATCTGGATGCGGTGGAGGACGCCTTCGCCGAGGTCCCCCGCCTCCATCTCAGGCTGTTCGACGACGAGATGGTCGGCATCGACCGGCTCAGGTTCATGTACGCCGAGCTCTACGGCGACCGGGACCCGATCGCCGACTTCTCGGCGACCCATCCCTTCCGCATCGTGGACTCGGAAGGCGGGATCTCCATGGAGATGGACGTGCCCTTCGTGGAGAAGTCGGACCTCGAGGTCTATCGGGCCGGGCACGAGCTCTACATCCAGGTCGGCCCATACCGGAGGTCGTTCGTCCTCCCCGATGCCCTGCATCGGAGGCAAGTGACCCGGGCACGTCTCGAGGGTGGCACCCTGACGGTGTCGTTCTCCGATCCGGATTTCCGATCGTGAAAGAGCAGTCCGAGGCCATGCTGGCCTTCGGCCGGGCCGGGCGACGGGCGGTCTACCACCTGTTGCAGGCGGTCATCGAAGGGCTCAAGGCCGTGGAGGCCGTGATCGAGGAAGTAGGCAGGATCGGCGACGATGATGAGGCCGACGATCCTGACACCGCCCGAACCAGGATCGAGATCGAATGACCGAAGAGCCACGCCGGCTCCGACCGGATGACGTGATTCCCCCGGAGGGTGAGTCGATACAGGCCAGGCAACTGGTCAAGGATGCCGTCCTCATGCTTCCCAACCTGGTCAAGTTGGTGGGGCGTCTGCTCAGGGATCCTCGGGTGCCACGTCGTTCCAAGGTCGCCCTCGGTCTGGCCGCGGCCTACGTGGCCAGTCCCATCGACCTCATCCCCGAGTTCATCCCTGTCGTCGGCTGGGCCGACGACGTGATCCTCCTCCTGTTCGCCATCGACTCCCTGATCGAGCGGGCCGGCCCCGAGATCGTGGACGAGCACTGGGACGGCCCCGGCGACCTGCTCGGTCTGATCCGCGAGGTGATGGGTCTAGCCCGCAACATCGTCCCCAACCGGCTCGGCAGGGCCCTGGAGCGGTTGTCGGGATAATTGCCCGCCGACTCTGCCCGATTGGCTCCGACACGTGGTGTGAGACGAGGCTGGGGACTACCAACGGGCGAGTCCCGGAGAGGCATCGACCCTCGGGCAAACAGACGCCGGTCGGTGCCGGGGCTTCCGCCTCATCAGAGGCAAGAGCCGGGGAGGGGGACCAGCATTGAATCGGTTTTTTCACGGTTCCCGGCTACTTTGACCCGTCTTGTGATCGACTTCAGACGTATCGGGTCGCTTCCTCCCTACGCCTTCGCCGAGGTGAACCAGCGCAAGACGGCGGCCCGTCGTGCCGGCGTGGACGTCATCGATCTCGGCTTCGGCAATCCGGACATCCCGTCGCCGGACGTGGCGGTGCAGGCCCTGATCGATTCGGCGCGTGACCCGGCCAACCACCGGTACTCGGCCTCGCGTGGGATCGACGACCTCCGGATCGCCCTGGCCGGGCGGTACCGGCGCCGATTCGGGGTAGAGCTCGACCCCGAGACCGAGGTCATCTCGACGATCGGCTCCAAGGAGGGTCTTTCCCATCTGATGTGGGCCCTTCTCCAGCCTGGTGACGCTGCGATCGTCCCCGACCCCTCCTACCCGATCCACATCTATGCCCCGGTCATCGCCGGGGCGGAGGTGAGGACGGCTCCCATCAGCTCGGAGACCGACTACTTCGACGTGGTGCACCGGATGTTCAACGACTCCTGGCCACGCCCTCGGGTGATCATCGTCAGTTTCCCCCACAACCCGACTGCCCACACCGTCGATCTCGGTTTCTTCGAGCGGCTCGTCGATCTCGCCCGCGACAACGAAGTGGTCGTGGTCCACGACTTCGCCTATGCCGACCTCGGCTTCGACGGATACGAGCCGCCGTCGCTTCTCGAGGTTCCGGGGGCCAAGGAGGTGGCCGTCGAGATCTACTCTCTGACCAAGGGCCACTCCATGGCCGGATGGAGGGTCGGCTTCATGGCCGGCAATGCCGAGGTAGTCGCCGCTCTGGCCAAGTTGAAGAGCTATCTCGACTACGGCACATTCCAACCCATCCAGATCGCCGCTGCGGCGGCCCTGGACCACGGCGATCGGTTCGTCAGGGAGGTCAACGACACCTACCGGGAGCGTCGTGACATCCTGGTCGACGGGTTGGCCGATCTGGGCTGGAAGATGGACCGACCCCGAGGGACCATGTTCGTCTGGGCCCCGATCCCGGGCCCCTACGAGGATCTGACCTCGCTCGACTTCTCGATCAGGCTCCTGGAGACGGCCGGGGTGGCGTTGAGCCCCGGTGTCGGGTTCGGCCCGAGCGGGGAGGGATTCGTCCGTTTCGCCCTCGTCGAGGAGGCGGCCCGCATCGAGCAGGCCGTGGCCCGGATCGGGGAAGCCCTCGACCGTCTGTAGCCTGGGCAAATGGCTTTTTCCGACGGCATAGCCGACTTCCGCTCCGACACCGTCACCCGGCCGACAAAGCAGATGCTGGAGGCCATGGCATCGGCCCCGGTCGGAGACGACGTCTACTCGGACGACCCCACCGTGAATACCTTGGAGGCGGAGTCGGCCGCGGTGACCGGGAAGGAAGCCGCCATCTACGTCCCGACGGGGACGATGGGGAACCAGCTCTCGATCATGGCCCAGACCAACCCGGGCGAAGAGGTCCTGGCCCATGAGGGGAGTCATGTCCGCAGTATCGAGGCCGGCGCCCCCCAGGCACTCTCCGGCGTGGGGTTCCGCACCGTGAGCGGTGACGGGGGGCGAATCGAGCCCGAGGACGTGGAGCAGGCCATGACGATGTCCGGGTTCTTCCCCAGGATCGGTCTCATGGTGTGGGAGAACACCCATAATCTCTCCGGTGGCCGGGTGATCCCCATCGATGTGATGGAGAAGACCTCCGAGGTTGCCCGGGCCCACGGTCTGCGCATCCACATCGACGGCGCCCGCATCTTCAACGCCGTCATCGCCAGCGGCGTCGCCGCCGACCGCTATGCAGCCCTGGCCGACACCATTCAATTCTGCTTCTCCAAAGGTCTGGGAGCGCCGGTGGGCTCGATCGTGTCCGGCCCGGTAGATCTGATCGGCGAGATTCGCTATTTGCGGAAGAGGCTGGGTGGCGGGATGCGACAGGCAGGTGTGATCGCCGCCGCCGCCCGCGTCGCCCTGGCGGAGAGGGACCGTCTGGTCGAAGACCATGTGCTGGCGCGCCGGCTGGGCGACGCCATCGCCGACCGATTCCCCGGGGCCGTCGACCCCTCCTTGGTCGAGACCAACATGGTCCGGGTTCGTTTTCCGGCGTTGGGCATCGAATGGCCCGAGTTGAAAGCCCGGCTCGACCAGGCAGGGGTGAAGGTGAACCCCCCGTTGGGGGAGGGGTGGCGGATCGTGACCCATCGCGACGTGGACCTTTCCGACGCCGAGCGACTGCTGGCCGTCCTCGGGTAACGACACCAAGCGCACCGAGGTCGAACACTGGTGAGTGTCGGAATCCTGTTCCCGGGTCAGGGAAGCCAGACCGTGGGAATGGGGGCCGATCTGTTCGAATCGAGGGCGGATCTGCTCGGAGACCGGGCCGATCAGATCCTCGGCTTCTCCCTGCGCACCCTGTGCCTGGAGGGTCCCGAGGAGGACTTGACCCGGACCGAGCACGCCCAGCCGGCGCTCTTCGCCCTGTCCTACGCCCTGTGGGAGATGGTGGTGGCCGAAGGTGCGCCGGGCCCGGATGGCGCAGCCGGACATTCCCTTGGTGAGTACACCGCTCTGGCCGCAGCAGGTGTCTTCGACTTCGACACCGCCTTGACCCTGGTCGCGGTGAGGGGCCGCGCCATGGCCCGGGCCGCCGACGCCGAGGACTCGGGTATGGCGGCTCTCCTCGGGACCGACCGCCAGACGGCGGAGGAGATGTGCCGGCGCCGTCGTGCGCAGGGTGGGAGGCTGGAGGTGGCCAACGTCAATGCCACGGGCCAGGTGGTGGTGGCCGGGGGACGTGAGGACCTGGTCTGGCTGGGGGAGAATGCTCGCGACCTGGGCATCAGACGTGTCTCACCGCTCAATGTCGCCGGGGCCTTTCACAGCCGATTCATGGCGCCCGCCCAAGCCGAGGTGGCGGCGGCCCTGGAGACGATCACCATGTCACCTCCCAGGTTCCCGGTATGGTCGAACACGTCGGCACGGCCCCATGTGACCGGTGAGATCGGTGACCTTCTCGCCCGTCAGGTGGTCGAGCCGGTCCTCTTCGCCGACTCCCTGGAGGACATGTCGAGCTCCGGCATAGACATCTTCATCCACGTCGGCCCAGGGGACGTGACCGCCAGGCTGGCCCGGAGGACCGTCGAGGGAGCAGAGGTGCACACCATCTCGGGCTTGGACGACATCTCGGCGGTCCTGCACGCTGTCGGTACCATGGACGAACACTGAGGAGACGAAGATGCGGAACGCCGAGATAACCGGTTGGGGCAAATGCATGCCCCCCAACGTCCTCACCAATCATGACCTGGAACAGCTCGTCGACACCTCCGACGAGTGGATCACCACCAGGACCGGGATCAAGGAGCGGAGGATCAGTCATGTCGAAGCCTCGGAGCTGGCGGCTGTGGCCGGCCTCCGGGCGCTGGCGGCGGCAGGGAAGACGGTCAACGACGTCGATCTCCTCCTCGTCGCCACCTGTTCCGGCGACTCGATAATCCCCTCGACGGCATCGGTAGTGCAGAAGCACCTGCAGGCGTGGAATGCGGCGGCGATGGACCTCAACGCCGCCTGCTCCGGGTTCATCTACGGGCTCGTCGTGGGGACCAACATGATCAGGGGCGGGACCAACAACACCGTGCTCCTCGTCGGCACCGAGAAACTGCACCACGTGACCGACTTCACCGATCGCGCCACCTGTGTCCTCTTCGGCGACGGAGCCGGGGCCGTGGTCCTCGAGCCCACCGACGAGCCGATCGGCTTGCTCTCCTCCGAGTTGGGCATGGACGGCTCGGTAGGTCACATCCTGGAGGTGCCGCGGGACGGCACCTCCGGCGACCGCCGGGCTCTCGACCCCAGGGAGTGCGCCATCAGCATGGAGGGCCCTGAGGTCTTCCGGCGCGCCGTCACCACGATGGGCGACTCGACGGCACGGGCCATCAAGGACGCCGGTCTCTCCCTCGAGGACATCGACTTGCTCATACCTCACCAGGCCAATGTCCGGATCATCGAGGCCACTGCCCGTCGTCTCGGCATCGAGGAGCGCAGGGTGTTCGTCAACATCGCCGGCTACGGCAACACTTCGGCGGCGACCATCCCGGTGGCGCTGACCGAGGCCCTGGAGGAGGAACGGATCGAGCCCGGCGCCAACATCGCTTTCACCGCATTCGGCGGGGGTCTCAGTTGGGGATCGGTCGTCTACCGCTGGGGGTCGCGGGTCGAGCCCCTGGGCGAAAGTGACGTCGACCTGCCTCCACCCGACCGCACCACCATGGAGCTGCTTCAGCCCAACTTCGACTTCTTCGGCCTTCCCGAAAAGCTCAAGTGAGTGCCCGGGCCGAGGGGAGGGTCGCCCTGGTCACGGGTGGTTCCAGGGGGATCGGGAGAGCCATCGCCCACCGTCTGGCCGGCTCCGGTCATGTGGTGGCGGTCAATTACTCCACCAACGCCGACGCCGCCAACGAGGTGGTGCAGTCGATCGTTCGCGCTGGAGGCAGGGCAGCGGCCTATAGGGCGGATGTCTCCGACACCGACCAGGTGGAAGCGATGTTCGACTCCATCGCCAGCGACCTGGGCCCGGTGACGGTGCTGGTCAACAATGCCGGGATCACGAGGGACAACCTGCTCTTGCGCATGAGCCCCGAGGACTTCGACCTTGTCGTCGCCACCAACCTCAGGTCGGTTTTTCTCTGCACACGCATTGCGTTGCGCCCCATGTTGAGGGCGCGGTGGGGGAGAGTGCTGTCCATCGCCTCGGTGGCCGGGATCACCGGCAACCCGGGGCAGGCGAACTACGCCGCCTCGAAAGCGGGGGTGATCGGCTTCTCCAAGGCCGTCGCCAAGGAGGTGGGGTCGCGCGGGATCACCGTCAACGTGGTAGCTCCGGGGTTCATCGGCACCGACCTGACCCAGGGTCTGAGCCAGAAGGTGAAGGACCAGGCAGAGGCCTCCATCGCCCTGGGGCGTTTCGGGGACCCGGAGGAGGTGGCGGTGGCTGTCGACTTCCTCGTCTCCGAGGCCGCCTCGTACATATCGGGTCAGGTATTGGCCGTCGAC
Organism: Acidimicrobiia bacterium; assembly: GCA_050741975.1. Classification (GTDB taxonomy): domain Bacteria; phylum Actinomycetota; class Acidimicrobiia; order Spongiisociales; family ZC4RG35; genus JARDZU01. The sequence goes on along the minus strand of JBOGET010000086.1, from coordinate 62,860 downwards.
GGCGGTCTTGCCTTGTAACTTTCCGCCAGCAATTCCAGAAAGGAGGAACACGTGGAAAGAAGTGAAGTAGCAGGTCGTCTCAGCGAGGTCCTGGTGTTGGAGCTCGGCCTGGAGGAGTCGAAGATCTCCGAGGACGCCCACTTCGAGGAGGACCTCGATGTGGACAGCCTCGGCGTCGTCGAGCTCTTGATGGCCCTGGAGGACGAGTTCGGGGTGAAGATCCCCGACGAGGAAGCGGAGTCGATCATGACCGTCGGTCAGGCCATCGACGTCGTGCACGGAAAGCTCGCGGGCTGAGTCATGCCACCCGAGCGACGGCGAGTTGCCGTCACCGGGCTCGGGGCGGTCACCCCCCTGGGTGAGGATGTCGGCTCCACCTGGGAAGCGATGCTTTCAGGCCGGTCGGGTATCGGGCCGATCACCCTGTTCGACGCCACCGGCTATCGCACGACCATCGCGGGTGAGGTCGAGGGCTGGGAACCGGAGAATCACTTCGACCGGCGCGAGCTGCGAAGACTCGACCGATTCTCCCAATTCTTCCTGGTTGCCGTGCGCCAGGCCCTGGAACAGGCAGGGCTCTCCTACGAGGAGACCGACCCGGCTGCGGCCCGGGCCGGTGTGGTGGTCGGCGCCGGTTTTGGCGGGATGGGCTCGTTCATCCAGGAGATCGTCACCCTCACCGAGAAAGGCCCGGACCGGGTCAGTCCCACAGGAGTCCCCCGGGTGATACCCAACATGGCGGCGGGACTCGCCTCGATCGAGCACAACCTCCTCGGCCCGGTGTCGTGCGTGGTCACCGCCTGCTCCGCCTCGGCCAATGCCATCGGTGACGGCGCCGAGTTGATCCGGCGGGGGGCAGCCGACGTGGTGGTCGCCGGGGGCTCCGAGGCGGCAATAACGACGTTCGGGATCGCCACCTTCGCCCAGGCCCGGGCGCTCTCCACCCGGAACGATGAGCCGGAGCGTGCCTCGCGTCCGTTCGATGCGGACCGGGACGGGTTTGTGATGGGGGAGGGGGGAGCCGCCCTCATCCTCGAGGATCTGGACCACGCGCAGGCGCGGGGCGCACCAGTGTTGGCCGAGCTCACCGGCTATGGGATGTCGGCTGACGCCTATCACATCACGCTGCCTCGGCCCGGAGGAGCCGGTGCGGCTCGGGCCATGGTGAACGCATACGAAGACGCCGGCCTGACTCCGTCCGACATCGGCTACATCAACGCCCACGGCACCTCAACCGAGGCCAACGACGCCACCGAGACCGCCGCCATCCGGATCGCCATGGGAGAGCTGGCCCATTCGATACCCGTCTCCTCCACCAAGTCGATGACCGGTCACATCCTGGGAGGGGCCGGGGCGGTGGAAGCCATGGCCTGCATCATGGCCCTCCGTGACCAGGTGTTGCCTCCCACCATCAATTACGAAGTGCCCGACCCTGAGTGTGATCTCGACTACGTGCCCAATGTCAAGCGGGAGACGTCGATGGAGCACGCCATGTCCAACTCCTTCGGCTTTGGCGGCCACAACGTCTCCCTGATCTTCAGCAGGTTTTGATTGCCGGCCGACTTGATTGCCGGCCGACTTGATTGCCGGCCGACTTTGGCCGAGGTCGACCCTCGGTCGGCTGGTTGGGGATCGATCTCTTCGGCTTCACAGCCTCGGCCAAACGGACGCCGGTCGGCCGGGGCTGCCGCCCGGAGCAGGGTGTGCCGCCTATGCCCTACCTTTTGAGTCTCGCCATTCGGCTAGAGAGCGATAGACCAGGACCAGGACGAGAGCCGCTCCGATGGTGACTCCCAGGAACGAGACGACTGCGGCCAGGACGGCCCATCCGGCACAGGTGGTGAAGCCGCCGGCGCCATCTGGCTGACGACAGCTCACGTCGGTCACGAACCAGCCCAGGGCTCCGGCGAGGAGACCGAGAGCCAAAGAGGGGATCGCCACCCAGGGATTCGGTCTTCGTCTCACCGGCGGGGCCGGCCCCGCTCGTCGAGATTGGCCGCGTCCAGGACCTCGCCCGGGGCGAGCTCGGGGGGCATCGGGTGGACGGTCCCGACCTCCCGCGGCGGGTGAAAGGCGAGCTCGACCGTGGCATGCCAGGCCAGAACGGCTATCGCCACCCCCGCCGCCAGGGACACGACTGCGGGGGCGAGCCGTTGGGTGAAGGCGAGCCCCATGCCGAGTGCGGGCCACAAGACCCGGACCGCATAGAGCCCGCCGGGCAGGACTCGGGCGTACCACAGTGCGGCCACCGGCGCCCCGAGCCCCAAGACGAGGGTTCCGATCGACTGCTCGTCCCAGGCGGCCAAGCCGAGGAGGAAGGGGAGACCGATCAGGAGCAGGGGGATCAGCACCGCCCGTGACGGGGGACCGACTGCGGGGGGAACCTTGCGGACAGCGCCGGTCAGGGAGGGGGAGAGCAGGATGACGCCACCGAGAACGCTCACGATGAGGGCAGCCACCCAGATGACATCGATGGGCCTCATCACCGCCAGCACGAGCATCGCCCCCACGGAGACGAGGGATGTCCGATGGGCCCAACGTCCCCCGGTCACGGTGATCCCGACCATCCCCACCGTCGCCATCCCCAACAGGCCCACCGACATCAGCAGCGCCGAGTCGGGGGCGAACGGGCCCGGATCAACGACCAGTGCGACGGTCCAGGTCAATGTCGCCATGAGAGGTATGGCGGAGAGAAGGGGGACATTCACGACCAAAGTCTCGCAGCGGCCATGGTCAAGCCGAAGTCGGGCCTTCCGGGTTTGTTGCCGGATCGAGGAGCCGGAGATCGGACTTCTCGCCGAACCGGGGAGATTCGCCCGGCTCCCATACCGTCTCGAGACGCCACGCCGTGCCCGGACGCAGGGTCACCACCGCCCCGTGCCCCGGTCGGTCCTGATGGAACTTGGTCAGGGGCTCGCCGACCAGACGAAGGCGGCCTGCCTGAATCGGGTCCATGTGGGACACGATCACCACGTCCCCGTGCGGGTGCTCCGAGTCCAGTCTCCTCGCCGCCCCAGCAATCCTCTCGGCCAGGTCGTCCAGCGTCTCCTCGGCGAACGGGAGCTCGGTGGGATGCTCCAGATACGCTTCCATCTCACCGGGAAAGGCGTTTGGGATGTCACGCCAGGTGTGGCCTTTCCACCTCCCTATCACGCTCCACTCGGTGAGGTCGGGATCGACTTTTACCGGGACCCCGGTGCGGGCGGCTATCTCCTCGGCGGTGCGGAGGGCGCGTTCCAGGGGGGAGGACCAGATGGCCACCACCGGTCTGGGGCCGAGGTAGCGGCCCACTCGCCGAGCCTGTTCCACACCATGAGGAGACAGACCGAATCCGGGGAGGTCGGCATATACGAGATATGTCGGGTTGTCCACCTCGCCGTGGCGGACCATATGCACCAATGCAGCCATTGCTCGCATTGTGGCCGGTCACGTCTCGGGGCGGAGGTAACTTCGGGGTCGGCATGTGGACCGAGCCGATCCTCCATGTGGACATGGATGCCTTCTTCGTCGAGGTGGAGAGACTGCGTGACCCCTCCCTGGTGGGGAAGGCGGTCGCCGTCGGGGGAGCCGGCAAGCGCGGGGTCATCGCCAGCGCCTCCTACGAGGCCCGAGCCCACGGTGTCCGCTCGGCCCAGCCCACGACGACCGCCCTCCTTGTGTGCCGGGACCTGGTTGTCGTGCCGCCATCGCACGAGCGGTATGGCGAGATGTCGTCTCGCGTGTTCGAGGTCTTCCGTGAGTTCACGCCCTACGTGGAGGGTCTGAGCCTCGATGAGGCCTTTCTCGACGTGTCCGGGCTCCGCCGCCATTTCGCCACCGCGGTAGAGGTGGCGGTGGCGGTGCGGTCGGAGATCCGGGGACAGATCGGTCTACCTGCTTCGGTGGGGATAGCAGCCTCGAAGTTCATGGCCAAGATCGCGTCGGAGTCGGCCAAGCCTGATGGATATCGCCACATACCGAAGGACACCGAGCTCGAGTTCCTCCATGCCCTTCCCGTCGAGGCGCTGTGGGGGGTCGGGCCCGCGACCTTGGCCGGCCTTCAACGTCTCGGGGTGGTCACGATCGGTGATCTCGCCGAACTGCCCGAGCCCACGGTCCTCGGCTCACTCGGCCCGACCCAGGGCCGTCATCTGCTCGACCTGGCTCGTGGCATCGACCACCGCCCGGTCACACCGGATACGGAGGCGAAGTCGATCTCGGTGGAGGAGACCTACGACCGGGATCTCCAAGGGAGGGATCTCATCGAGACCGCACTTCTCGCCCACGCACAGAGGCTGGCGGTGCGTCTGCATCGCTCGGGTCTGGCGGCGAGGACCGTGACCCTGAAGGTCAGATATGACGACTTCACCACCGTGACCCGCAGTGTCACACCGGGTGGGGCCGTCGACAGCCCCCGCGACCTGTATGCCCGGGCAAGGGACCTCCTGGGCACGGTGGATCTCGACCGCCCGGTGCGTCTCCTCGGGCTGGGTGGCTCGAGTCTCGAGGCGGCGAAAGACCCGAGGCAACTGCTCATCGACTCGGATGAGAGCTGGGCCGCCGTCACGGAAGCAGTCGCCGAGGTTCGTGAGCGCTTCGGGGAGCATTCGGTGGAGCCGGCCCGGCTCCTCGGCGGCGTCCTCCCGGATGAGGAATCTGACCGGTGAACTGTCTCCTGGCCGGGTGTATTGTGTCAATGGGCGCTGAGTGCTGTTGAGAGGTTGAGATGGCCCTCGATGATCACGAACAGAAGATCCTCGCCGAGATAGAACGGCAGTTCTACGAGGAGGACCCGGAGTTGGCCCGCGCCGTGCGGCAGATCTCGAGACCGTCGCGTGTCGGTGTCCGACTCGCCATGCTCGGGGTGGTGGCCGGTCTTGGCATCGTCATCGGCTTCTTTGCCTCGAACACATTGGTCGCATTCCTCGGGTTCGCCCTCCTGGTCGGGTCGGCGGCGACTCTGGTCACCGGGCTCAGGTCCCGAGCCTGGCGTTCCTCGCACGACGAGCCACAGGGCGAGGAGCCCGGCTCCGACTGGCAAGATCCCTTTCGTCGCGACTGATTCCAACCGGCTATCGTTCCCGCCCCCAGCGGTAGTCTCGGCAGGTTCCGCCGCTTGAGGAGGAGGACAACGGCCCACGACTCTTGGGCCGGTTTGTTGGTTAGGAAGGACGAGTGGATCAGTCATTTACGGCCGAGCAGGCATGTCGGCTGACGAACTGCACGCATCATCAGCTTCGATACTGGGACCGAGTCGGACTGGTCAAACCTTCGATACAGAAAACAGGTGGCAGACCCGGGGTGCGCCGTCTCTACTCGTTCCGTGATCTCGTGGCCCTCCGTGTGGTGCGCAGCCTTCTCGACAACGGCATGTCGCTGCAGCGTGTTCGCCGCGCCTGGGACTACCTGCGCCGGGAGGGGGAGATGGACGACCATCTCGCCGATGTGAAACTGGTCACCGACGGGCAGACCATCTTCCGCGTGAGCTCCGACGAGGGAGAGTTGATGGACGCCCTGCGCAAGGGCCAGCTCGCCTTTTTCGTCGCCATCGACGAGATCGCCCGGGAGGTCGAGGAGGACGTCACCAGATTCGAGCTCGACCGGAGCCGATTCCTCGACATGCTGCGCCGGGTCGAAGACGACATCAGCGACGAGCAATCAGCCGCCGGCGGCTGATTGCATTAAGGGCTGTGAGGGGCCCCCGCCTCGCCTTCGGCGGTACTCCCCCCTGCGGGGCGAGAGACGTTTCCTCCCCCAAGAGCGAAGCGACGTTGGGGGAGGTGGCCCGCTGGGTCGGAACGGGTCCTAGTCCCGATCTAGCAGAGACCTGGGATTGAAGGCGGCCATGGCTCGCTCTCCGCTCTCGAAACGGTGATTGATCCATCTCTCCACGCTGGCCATGTCCGAGACCTCGCCGTGGCCATTGCGGTTCCCGTAGATGGCGGCGGAATAGGACGAGGCGAGCGGCACCAGGGAGCGATCGGTGGCCTGGGCGAACTCGAGAGGTGTCTGATGGGCCGGCACAGGGGAGCGGAGATCGGTGAGACGATCGACTATCTCCTCCCACGCCGCCGTGATGTCACCTTCCGCGAGCCGCTTGAGTCTGCTCCTTCGCCGCAAGACCTTTGACATCGGGATCAGACCGGCAAGCGCGAGTACCAGGAGCACCACCCACCAGACCCAGGCGACCCTGTTGCCTGAACCCGCGGTGGTTGCAGGGCCGGTGTTGCCGAACTCGTTCAGGAGATCGTCCTCGTCGAAGAATCCGGGCGGGGTGAGGATGCTCTGATTCCCTTCTCCTGGTGGAGGTAGGAATGGAGCCGGGTCGAACTCTGCGGTGACACTCTCGGGGAGCGTCCCGTCCCCTCGAGGGGTCGGATCGAAGGTCACCCATCCGAAACCGTCCATCCACATCTCGACCCAGGCGTGGGCATTGTTGTCCTTGACCACGATCAGGTCTGTCCCGTTCGGCTGCTGCTTCACGCTCCCGGGGGTGAACCCCCAGACCACACGGCTGGGGATGCCGAGCGATCGGCCGAGGATGGCCATGGCGGCGGCGAACTGCTCGCAGTACCCAACCCGGTAGTTGAGGCTGGTCTCGTCCGTCAGCCAGTTGCCCAGGTCGAGGCTGTCGTGACCGGTGGACACCTCGGTGGAGTACTGGAACTCTCCGCTGTCCCGGAACCAGTACTGAAGGAGCCACGCCGCCTCGAAAGGTGTGGACGCCCCCAGCGTCTGGCGCCTCGCCACCCTGGTGATCCCGGTGGGCATCTCTTCGGGCAGGACCACGAATCGCTCGATGTCAGAGGGCTGGGTCAATTCCCCTGGGGGGGCACCCGGCTCGATCGAAGTCGCTCCGGCTCCGGCGGCATTGGCGAACAGGGGGCTCAAGCTGCCGTCGGGAAGCGTGGCCAATGCACCGAGATCCTGCTTGGGGAGAGGAAGGATCGCCTGGACCTCGTATTCGTCGCCTTCGTCCAGCTCGGCCTGAAAGATGGCGGAGCCGTCGGGGATGATCTGGAACCCGTTCACGTTGACCGACTCGGAGCGGAAGAATTGCCCGATGCCGGCGGTAGGTACGACCGGGGAGCGGAGGTTCACGATCTGGACTCTCTGGGTGATCTCCTGGGTCGTCCCCTGATAGGCATGCTCGCGGTCTCCGCCCCCGATCCCGGGCTCGTAGAAGTCCGCCCTGTTGGCCGAAGGGCGCCAGGCGGTGCCGTCGAAGGCATCCAGGCTCTCCATACGCCAGTAGACCTGGTTGGCGGGCGGGGCGTCGGCGTCGAGCGTCGCCATGAACAGGATGGCGTTGGAGCGACGGATGATTCTCTGCTGCAGATCGGCGAGACGATCGAAGGTGACACCTCCGAAACCAGGCCCGTACCCGCCACCGAATCGCCAGCGGACGTTGCCGTTGGGCGGGACGAGTGAGGAGGCGCGCTCGGCAACGAAGAGGGAGCCGATGGCGACCAGGACGGCGAGGACCAGGGCCATGCTCCCGGCTCTGCGGGCGAGGGGACGTCCCTCCAGGTCGCGCACCCGTCCCGCTTCCTGCCTTCGCTCGTTTCCGATCGAGGCCAGGGCCAGGGCGATCACACCCGCCGCAGCCCCCATCCATCCTCGCCCCGCCGGTATCCGGTCCATCACGGCGAACTGGAGATACAGGCCGAGCGAGGCGACGATCATGGCCATCGAAGGCCCACCGGTGGCACCCCACACGAAGAGGGCACCCGTTATCCACATCAACACGGCGAGGATGGCGACGATCCCCGGGGTGGGGAACACCGGCGCCACCCCGAAGCGGATCAGGTCCAGCGCCTGGACCAGCTCGCCACCGAGGGCCCCGAGCGTCTCGAGAGTGGGCAGGAAGCCGGCGAACAGGGTGTGCGAAACGGCGATGCGAAGGAAGAGGGCGAGACCGGCCACCGCGAACACCGCCGTCACGATGTTCCGGTTGTTGACGGTCTGGAGGAGCAGCCACCAGATGACCCCCCCGAGGAAGACGGAGGCGATCATGATCAGCTGCCAGGCAGGAGCCTCGTTGCCGGCGTCGAGGAGACGCCCCAGGCGAGCGAGCATCAAGACGAAGGCGGCGACGCCGGCTAGCCGACCGAGGCGGTTGTCCACGAGCTCCTCATTGCTGTCATCCAGGCCGGTGCCCAGGGCTGATCCGGCGCCACCGACACCGTGCCCACCCCCATCCTGTGGAAGCCGACCAGTGTCTGGGACGTCGATGCCGAGGCCGTCATCAATACCGTTGTCGGATACTCCCCGGCCAGTAGTTGCTGCACGTTGAGCAGGGAGCGGTCGGCCACACCGGTCACGATGACAAGGGCCCCGCCACCCCCTTTCTGACGGATCCTCCCCGCCACGGCTTCGATATCGATCGTCGGGTTGGGCTGGACGAGGGCCAGTCTCTCCATTGCGGAGGCGTAGCGTGAGGCATCGATCGGCTCCGCATCCCCGGCCCAGAGATCGGCGTCGAAGCCGGCACCGACCAGATGGGTGACGATGGTCGCCGCCCCTGAGACCGCCTTCTCGAAGGCATCCTGCGATTCGTAGCTGGAGCTGCGCACGTCGAGCAGGACCAATGCACGCGACTGCCAAGGTGTCTCCAGCTGCCGGATCATCAGCTGGTCCGTCTTGGCCGACGAGGGCCAGTGCACCCGACGCAGGTCGTCACCCTGCTGGTACTCGCGCAGGGTGTAGAAATCCTCGCCGCCACGTCTGGCGTGCTCGGGGCGAGAGGCCTGCATGGCCGGGTCCTGGCCACGAACGATGGGGAACCCGGTCAGGTCCTCGACGGCGGGGTAGACCACGATCCTGTCCACCGGCCCGGTGCCGCTGCTCATCTCGGCCAGGCCGAGGGGGTCGTTGGTGCGAACCGTGGTCGGGCCGACCCGGTACACCCCGCGCGGACGGCAGGTGACGCGATAGGTGGCGGTGGTCGACGCTTTCTTCTTGAGCCGGGCGACCTCGAAAGTTGCCACACCGAGTCGGTTGACGTCGTCCTCGATGGTCAGGTACCTCAGGGCATGTCGTGACAGGTTCTCGACGAGGAGGGTCACCGTCGTCGTCTCCCCATCGTGGACAGTCGAGGACCCGAGACGCCGATTGACGTCGAGTTGGGGCCTCCGCTTCCGAACGTAGAGCAGGGCAACACCCTGTGCCAGGAGGAAGAAGATCCCGGTGAGGAGCAGCTCTGTCTCGCCCAGGGCATACCAGAGCAGGAGAAGGGCGAGACCGGCTCCGGAGAGTGCCCAGCCTCGCAGGGTCGGCATCAGGTGGCGATCCGGGAGGTGGTCCCCGGCACCCTCAGCCTGGTCATCAGATCGTCGATGACCTCGGGCAGCGATTCGCCCCTCATCTGCGCCTCGGGTCGAAGTGCCATTCGATGTTCGAGCACGGGGTGGGTCAGGGCCTTGATGTCGTCGGGTGTCACGTACTCCCGGCCCTGGGAGGCCGCCCGGGCCCGGGACAGCCGCTGCAGGAACAAGGCCGAGCGGGGCGAGGCACCGAGTAGCACGTCGGGATGTTGGCGGGTCCCTTCGACCAGGTCGACGATGTAGGTCTTCACCGACTGGGAGACCGTCACCTCGCGTGCCACGGCGATCATCTCCTCGATCTCTCCGACCGACACCACGGGCTCGAGGTCATAGAACGTGGAGCGGATACCGTGGGTGTCGAGGATCTCCAGCTCCTTCTGCCTGCTGGGATAGCCGATCACGACCCGCATCATGAATCGGTCGAGCTGGGCCTCGGGGAGGGGGTAGGTCCCCTCGTGCTCCAACGGGTTCTGGGTCGCCATGACCATGAACGGGAAGGGAAGGGGACGGGTGGCGCCGTCGGACGTGACCTGTCGCTCCTCCATCGCCTCGAGCAGGGCGGACTGGGTCTTGGGGCTCGCCCTGTTGATCTCGTCCCCGACCACGATGTTGGCAAAGATCGGCCCGGCCTTGAACTCGAACTCGCTTCGATTCCGATCCCACACCGACACCCCGGTCACGTCGGAGGGAAGGAGGTCCGGTGTGAACTGGACTCTTTGGAAGACACTGTCGATCGAGCGGGCGACCGACTTGGCCAGCTGCGTCTTGCCGACGCCAGGGACGTCCTCGACGAGCACATGCCCTTCGGCCACCAGGGAGAGCAGCACGAGCTCCACAACGTCGCGCTTGCCTTGTATGACCTTTTCGACATTGGTGGCGATCCGATCGAATGACTCGCTGAACCTTTCGATCGCCTGTGCTGATACCTCGGCCAACTGACGCTCCCGCATCGCTTTCTTGGTCCGCGACTCTACCGATAGACCCCCGCTGTGAGAGCTAGAGTTCCGGGTGGGAGTGTCTTTTGGTCATGAGAATCGGGCCGGGTCTGGGCAGGGGCCTGCTTACGTTGGTCGGTAGGCCCGTTTTGCTATGGGAAGCGGTTCGGGCAGGCGCCGCCATGCGCCGTCGTGGAGGGGTCCTCCCCTCCTCTGATTACATCGCCTGGAGAATCCACACCGCCTACGGCGATGGCCTGTCGGAAACCCGAGACGAGGATCTAGCGTCATACCTGTCGTGGCGTCGAAGGATGCGGGCGCTGACATGAGAGAGAAGCTCGTCGAGAGACTTCAGGACATACCTGGGGTGGCTTCGGTGTCGCTGAATATCGAGGATGTCGAGTCGGGGATCAAGGTCAGGCTCGATGAGAATGCCGACGAGGCCGAGGTCCTGGAACGGGTGCGGGCCCTCCTCGTGGCTTACGGTGTCAGGTCCCCCGATCATCCCACCTTGGAGATCGGGAACCGATTGGCGCAGGCCAGGGCCGCCCTCGGCGTCGACGTCCGGATCTCGCCGATCAAGGCCGGGGCCAGGGTCGAGGTCATAGGGACGGCGATACGTTCCTTCCGAGTAGTGCCGTCGACCCCCATGGCCATCGCCCAGGGCTTGTCGGATGCCTGGTGCCAGGTACTGGGCCGGATCCCTCTGGAGATCACCCGGGTGGCGCTCTCCGACCGGGGAGAGTTGAGTGTTGTCGCCACCGACGGCAAGCAGGAGAGGACGGGGCGCGCCGACGTCATCGATGGATGGACCATGGCCCTTCCCCTGGCCGTGGGGAGGGCGATCGGCGTCGTGGCGCCCGATTCCGAGTCGGGAGATGCGAAATTGACCCACACCGATTGGTAACGTCACTCCCGGAAACAGCATCTCATGGCACGGGTCCTCGTATTGAACGCCAGTTATGAGCCACTCTCCGTGGTCACGGCACGCCGTGCGGTCGTCCTCGTCCTCAACCAGAAGGCCAGCGTGGTCGTGGGCAAGGACGAGATCTGGACATCGGAGAGCGTCATGGTCGACGTCCCCTCGGTGGTCCGGCTCAACCGCTATGTGAAAGTTCCCTACCGTCGAGCCGCCCCGGTCACCCGCCGGGCCGTGTTCGGGCGTGACGGTCATCGTTGCCAGTACTGCGGTGGCCCCGCCGAGTCGCTCGATCACGTTCTGCCCCGGTCCCGTGGTGGGGATCACACCTGGGAGAACGTCGTGGCCTGCTGTCGCCCCTGCAATATCTCGAAGGGCGACCGTCTTCCCGTCGAGGCCGGGCTGCGGCTGAGCACGAAGCCGGGGCCCCCGCGCCGGTACGCATGGATCTATGCCTCCACCGGCTACCAGGTCGACCCGGCCTGGCATCCATACCTCGAAGTCGCCTAGGCAGCCCCAATGCCACTGCTGCGACCGGTGTCGGTTGGCGACGCGGCTCAGATAGCAGCCATCTACGAGCCGCTGGTGCGTGACAATGCCGTCTCCTTCGAACTCGAGCCCCCCGGGCCGGCGGAGATGCGGGGACGGATCGAGACAGTCACCGCCTCCCACCCCTGGCTGGTGGCGGAGGATGGTGGTGCCGTTCTCGGCTACGCCTACGCCACCTCCTTCCGGCAGCGCCCGGCCTACCGGTGGTCGGTGGAGACCACGGTGTATGTCCACCCCGAGCATCACCGCCGTGGCGTGGGACGTCCCTTGTACTCGGCTCTGCTCGACCTGGCCACGATGTGGGGCTTTGCCACCGCCTACGTCGGCATCGCCCTCCCCACCCTGCCAGCGAGGCGTTGCACGCTTCTGTCGGGTTCACCCCGATCGGGGTGTTTCCCCGGGCGGGGCACAAGCTGGGGGAGTGGCACGACGTGGCGTGGTGGCATCGCCCTCTGAGCCGCACCGACCCACCCCATCCTCCGGGCCCACCTCCGGAGGACCAGGTGCGGGCCCTCCTCTCCACCCGCTGAACCGGAAGCTGCGGCCGACCGGCGTCTGTTTGCCCGAGACCGTGAATCCGAGAGACGCGGAAGCCGTGACGAGCTGATGGTTGGTCTCGGGCAAAGTCGGCCGCCAATCAAATGGGACAGGGTGGGGGAAAAGGTTGACAAGTGGGGCAAAGTGGGTCATAGTGGCGGGCGCGACCCATGAGAAGGGGGTCGGTGATATGAGGACGGACGGAGAAGCACAAGAGTGTTCCTTGGCGAGTACTTCCACAGTCTTGACGAGAAGGGCAGGGTGGTCATGCCCTCCGGTTTTCGCCGTCGTCTCGAAGACGGTTGTGTCCTTGCCAAGGGCCAGGACGGTCAGCTCCTCCTCTTCCCGCCCGACGAGTTCGAGGCGAGGGCGACAGAGGTGAGAGAGAAGATGCAGAACCGTGCCGGGCGCCGGTTCTCCCGCACGGTGTTCTCCGGCGCCGACCTGCAGTCAGTGGACAAGTCGGGTCGGGTGCTGGTCAAGCCGGAGTTGCGCAAGTTCGCCGGGCTCACCGCTTCGAGCGAGGTGGCGGTGATCGGTGTCTACGACCACGTCGAGCTTTGGAACAAGGAGAGGTTCATCGCCGATCGTGATGCGGGCGACGAGAGCTACCTGGAGGAGGACGAGTAGCCCCAGCGACGACGTGGCTGGTTCATCGCCAGCCCCCCGGAACCAATGGAAGGCCCCTGACTCCGCCCGCTTCCTATTGGTACCAGCGCCCGGGGGGCTGGCAATGAGCCAGGACCGGAACAACGAAGCCCGGGACTTCCACCGGCCGGTTCTGGAGCATGAGGTGGTCGGGTTGCTGGCCCCCGTCTTGCCCGGTGTCGTGGTCGACGCGACATTTGGCGGTGGGGGGCACACCCGCCGATTGTTGGATGAGTTCGGAGAAGACGTGACGGTAGTGGCGATAGATCGTGACCCTGAGGCCCTGGCCAACGCCAGCGAGCTCGACGTGCTCGCGGTGCAGGGCAACTTCGCCGATCTCGGGGACCTGGTGGCATCGGCCACCGCCGAGCCGATCTCGGGGGTTCTCTTCGACTTCGGGGTCTCCTCGCATCAGGTCGACGAGCCCGCACGGGGCTTCTCCTACCGCAAGGACGGGCCGCTCGACATGCGGATGGGTCCCGATGCGTCCTCCACCGCCGCCGAAATCGTCAACAACTGGCCCGTGGATCGTCTCGCCGAGATCATCCGCCGCTACGGCGAGGAGCCTCTGGCCCGACGCATCGCCCGCGCCATCGTCATCGGGCGGCCATACGAGTCCACCGGCCAGCTGTCCACTGTCGTCGCCGCGGCCCTCCCCGCGGCACGCCGTCGGGCGGGGCATCCCGCCCGACGGACCTTCCAGGCGCTGCGGATCGCGGTCAACGGGGAGTTGGAGGCCATCGTGAGAGGGCTCGACGAGGCAATCGACCTGGTCAGGCCGCTGGGTCGTGTCCTCGCCATCTCCTATCACTCCCTCGAGGATCGCATCGTGAAGCAACGACTCAATCGCGGGGCCACCGGGTGCACCTGCCCCCCGGAGCTCCCGGTCTGCGGTTGTGGCAACAGTGCCGAGTTGCGTCTCCTCACCCGTAGGCCGATTCGCGCCTCGGCCGCCGAGATCGAGGCCAACAACCGGGCTCGTTCGGCGTTGCTTCGAGCGGCCGAGAAGGTGCCGGCATGACCGCCCAGCCAATTCACCGGCCCAGGCGAGACGAGAGTCTGCGGGTGGTCAGCCGGAGCCGGCTCCGACGACCCACGCTTGCACCGTGGATGATCATGGTCCTCATCGGGGTCATCGCCTTTCTCGGTCTCGGGTTTGCCCGCACATCACTGGACAAGTCCGCATTCGAGCTCGACCGGCTGAACCGCGCGATCGCCGAGCAGGAAGCGGTCAACGAACAGCTGCGACTCGAGATCGCTCGTCTGGAGAACCCGGCGCGCGTTGCGCCATTGGCAGAGGAGATGGGTCTGGTCATCCCCGGCGATACCAGACAGCTTCTCGTCGACCTCGGAGGCCCTGCGGTGGCCTCCGTCGACGAAGGGGGAACGCAATGAAGACCCGACGGCGCGCTGGAGCCGGGCTCACGGAGGGAACAGGTCGTTCCCAACCACCGGAGTCACGGCTGGGGACCTAGACGGTGGCCGGCGGCAGGACTGCCACCGGACTTGGCCCATCCAAGACAAGACTTGGCCTGATCGGGCTGTGTCTCGTGGCCGCCTGGCTTGGTCTTGGGTACCGGTTGTTCCAGGTGCAGGTGGTCCAGGCCGCCGATCTCGCCGACCAGGGCCTGACCCAACGCCTCGTCACCAGAGACCTCGCCCCGCAACGGGGCAAGATCTTCGATCGCAACGGGGAGCTGCTGGCGATGACCGTCGAAGCACAGAGCATCTGGGCCAATCCCGGTCAGATCGAGGAACCCCTCTGGGTGGCCCAGCAGGTCGGCGGCCTGCTCGGGGTCGACTCCGAGCTCCTCCTGGGGAGACTGACCTCCGATCGTGATTTCGTCTACCTGAAGCGTCAGGTGGAGCCGGGGTTGGCCGAACAGATCGCCTCCTTGGAGGTGCGTGGTCTGTACACCCATCCGGAGGCGACCCGCATCTATCCGGCAGGGGCGGTGGCGTCACATGTGACCGGTTTCGTCGACATCGACGGCAACGGTCAGGAGGGTCTGGAGTACTTCTACGACCAGGAGCTGCGTGGGGTCCCGGGCAAGGCAGTATTCGAACGGGACCTCGAAGGTCGGATCATTCCCCAGGGGATCAGCGACATCGTCCCCGCCGTGCCCGGCACCGATCTCAACACCACCATCGACCTGCCGCTCCAATATCAGGCGCAGCAGGCATGCTTCGCCGCCTTGGACCGCACGGCGGCGGCGTCCTGCTGGGTGGTGGTCCTGGATGTCGAGTCCGGTGGGATACTGGCCATGGCCGGGGCACCGGTCTTCGACCCGCAGACGCGTCAGACGGTTGACGAGGACTGCGACCTGGCGCTGGATCCCACCTGCCATGCCTTTTCCAACTTCGTCGTGCGAGGGATCTACGAGCCGGGCTCGACAGAGAAGCTGATCACGGTGTCGGCGGCCATAGAGGAGGGAGAGGTCAAGGCGGGAACGGTGATCCCCGAGGTGCCGGATCGCCTGGAACTGCGCGAGGAGGCCTGTAGTTCGCCCGATGACGATCTCTTCGGCTGTTATGAGGACTTCGAGGAGCACGAGACGGCGAACATGACCGTGGCCGAGATCTTCACCCGGTCGTCCAATGTCGGCACCATCCTGGTTGCCGAGAAGCTGGGACAGGACCGGCTCATCTCATACATCCAGAAGTTCGGTCTCGGGTCGCCGACGGGGGTGGACTACTCGGTCGAGGCTCCGGGCACCCTGAACTTCGAAGCAGGCTGTGAGACATGCTGGGCGTCGGCTGCGATCGGTTACTCGGTTGCTGCCACCCCTCTGCAGATGGCGGCCGCCTATGCCGCCGTAGGGAACGACGGGATGTGGACGGCTCCACACATCGTCGCCTCCAAGACGGATGTCGACGGGAACCAGGAGGTGACCGGTTTGGAGACTCGACGGGTCGTCTCCGAGGAAACGGCACGACTCATGCAGGAGCTTCTGGCCAACGTCGTCGCCGAGGGCACCGGTCAGGCCGCCACGGTGGACGGGTACCGGGTGGGCGGGAAGACCGGGACGGCCAACAAGCTGGGCGAGGACGGCCGATACACCGATGTGACCAGGGCCTCGTTCGTCGGCATGGCGCCAATCGATGATCCTCAGGTCGTGGTGGCGATCCTGATCGATGCTCCCTCGTTCGAGTATCGAACCGGTGGCGCCTCGGCCGCACCCGTGTTCGCCCAGGTCATGGAGCAGGCCCTCCACCGACTCGGAGTGACCCCCGATGCCGGTGCCGGGTAGCACCCTGGGCGAGGTGTCGAGACGGGTCGGCGGCCAGGTGGTGGGCGACCCCGACACCTGGCTCGACGACGTGACCCATGATTCGCGGCGCGCCGGCCCGGCCGTCCTTTTCGTCGCGGTCCGGGGGGCCAGGCATGACGGCCACGACTATGTGAGGCCAGCAGCCGCAGCAGGCTCCCCGGCGGCGGCGGTCGAGACGCTGCAGGACGTCGAGGTGAGCCAGGTGGTGGTCGACGACACCAGGGCGGCCATGGGTCCGATGGCAGCCCAGGTCCACGGCGACCCGTCGTCCCACATCGCCGTGGTCGGCGTCACCGGGACCAACGGCAAGACAACGGTCACCCACTATGTCGAGTCACTCCTGACCTCGGCCGGACGGGTGGCCGGATTGATCGGCACCGTCCGGACCCGGGTGGGCACGACGGTGATCCCGACACGGCACACCACTCCCGAGGCCACCGACTTTCAGCGTCTCCTCGCCGTGATGCGCGACAAAGGCGCCGAGGTCGTCGCAGCCGAGATCTCCTCTCACGCCCTGGAAATGGGCCGGGTCACAGCCACCAGTTTTGCGGTGGGGGCCTTCACCAACCTCTCCCAGGATCATCTCGACTTCCACGGGACCATGGAGTCCTACCGTCATGCAAAGGAGCGCTTTTTTCGTGAGTACGAAGTGGGGACGGCGGTGATCAACGTGGGAGACCCGGTCGGCGCCGCCATCGCAGAATGGGTGGAGACCCCCCTGATCCGGGTCGGCACCGGCGGGGAGGTGCGGGCCGAGAACGTCGAGACGTCCTTTCACGGGACCACCTTCGAGCTGACGACCGAGCAGGGAACCATGCCGGTGCGGTCCGGTCTGGTGGGTGCCTTCAACGTCGAGAATGCGCTCGTGGCGGTCGGATGTTGTCTTGCCCTCGGGCTCGAGGCCGATGAGATCGTACGTGGCCTCGGGGAGCTCGAAGGCGTGCCGGGTCGGTTCGAGCAGGTCGCCGGCCATGGGCCGGTCCATGTGATCGTCGACTATGCCCACACCCCTGGCGGGATCGAGCAGGCGATCGCGGTGGCGAGGTCTGTCGGGGCGGGGCGGGTGATCGCGGTGGTCGGGGCCGGCGGTGACCGGGATCGGGACAAGCGCCCTCTGATGGGGAGGGCGGCGGCCGAGGCGGATCTGGCCATCCTCACCACTGACAACCCCAGGTCGGAGGACCCGGATCAGATCCTGAGGGAGGTGGCGGTGGGCTCAGCCGGGAGTGGTGTGATCCTCGAGGTCGACCGGCATCGTGCCATCGAGCGTGCCATCGAGCTGGCTGACGAGGGGGACGTTGTCCTCATCCTCGGCAAGGGACACGAGACGGGTCAGGAGATCGGGGGCCGGGTGCTGCCCTTCGACGATCGTGAGGTGGCCCGGGGAATCCTGGGCCGTAGATCGGGATCCGCAGGCCCCGGCCCTGGTTCAGGGAGGATGTCACCGTGATATCCCTGTTGATAGCCGCCGCGGTCGGTCTGATCGTGTCCATCTTCGGCACCCCCTATGCCATCCGCTTCTTCAGACGACGTGAGATCGGGCAGTTCATCCAGGAGGAGATCGCCGGGATGCACGGTCACAAACAAGGGACGCCGACGATGGGCGGCGTCGTCTTCG
The DNA here is from genome assembly GCA_050741975.1 of Acidimicrobiia bacterium. Lineage (GTDB taxonomy): Bacteria > Actinomycetota > Acidimicrobiia > Spongiisociales > ZC4RG35 > JARDZU01. The sequence goes on along the minus strand of JBOGET010000086.1, from coordinate 45,077 downwards.
TCACTGCGGCCATCATCGGATACCTGCTCTCCCACATCCGGCTGGTCGCCCCGTCGGGCCGGCTCGCCTTCCAATTCCAGCCGCTCGACTCGGGTGGCCTGCTTGCCGTGTTCGCCCTGGCCGGGATGGCAGTGGTCGGCCTCCTCGACGACTGGATCAAGTACTCGAACAAGCGCAGCCTCGGCCTGTCCAAGACCGCCAAGTTCGGTGGCCAGCTCGCCATCGCCGCTCTCTTCGCCTGGGGGGCCTCCATGGCGGGAGTGGTGACCCAGGTGTCCTTCGTCCGCCCGCTCGGGATCGACCTCGGCGCCATCTTCGTGATCTGGGTCCTGATCATGCTCACCGGCGCCGCCAACGGCGTGAACCTGGCCGACGGCATGGATGGGCTGGCCGGTGGCTCTTCCGCCCTCGTCGTCGCCTCCTACACCGTGATCGCCTTCTGGCAGTTCAGGAACCCGGACGTGTACGACGCAGTCGACCCCCTCGAGCTGGCCATCGTCTCCGCGGCGATGTTTGGGGCGCTCCTCGGCTTCCTGTGGTGGAACGCCCCCCCGGCCAAGATCATCATGGGAGACGTCGGGTCGCAGGGGATCGGCGGCTTGCTCGCCGCCCTGGCCCTGCTCACCAATACCAATCTCCTGCTGGTCGTCCTGGGGGCGATCTTCGTGGCCGAGACGGTCTCGGTGATCCTCCAGGTGGCCAGCTTCAAGCTGTTCGGGAAGCGGATCTTCCGCATGTCTCCGCTCCATTACCACTTCGATCTCGGGGGCTGGCCGGAGACGACGGTGGTGATCCGGTTCTGGATTCTCACCGGGGCCGGCGTCGCCCTCGGGCTCGGCTTCTTCTACGGGGACTTCCTCCTCCTGGAGGGTCTGCTGTGAGACGGGTCTTGGTCCTCGGGGCGGGTGTCTCCGGTCTGGCGGCGGCTCGTCTTGCCCGGAGCCGGGACCTCGTGGTCACGGTGTACACGGAGGCCTCCCCGGCTGCGTCGTTGGAACAGGGCTTCTCGGTGGCGAGTGGGGGCTGGGACCCGGTGCTGCTCAACGGTGTCGACCTGGTCATCACCAGCCCCGGGTTCCCCGAGCGTGCCCTCCCCATCGTCGAGGCGCTGGAGTGGGGCATCCCGGTGTGGAGCGAGATCGAGTTCGCCTGGCGCCATCTCGACATCCCGGTGGCCGCCATCACCGGCACCAACGGCAAGACGACCGTGACCGAGGCTGCCTCGGCCATGCTCGAGGCCTCGGGGATCGACGCCCCGGCCACGGGCAACATCGGCTCGGCTCTCTCCGATCATGTCGACAGGCACCATGAGGCGGTCGTCGTCGAGGTCTCCAGCTTCCAACTCCGATTCTGCGAGACCTTCCACCCGGTCGCCGCCGCCATCACCAACGTGGCGGTCGACCACCTCGACTGGCACGGCTCGGAGCACTCGTACCGGGCGGCCAAAGCCCGGATCTTCATGAATCAGACCGATGAGGATCTGCTGGTCTATGACGCCGACGACGAAGGCGCCGCCACCATGGCCTCCGGCGCCCCCGGTGAGCTGTTCCCGGTGTCGGGGCTGCATCTCCCCCCCGGGGGTGGCGGCGTCGACGGAGATCGGCTCGTCGTCGGGGAGCTCTCGATCTCGATCGGTGAGCTGATGTCGGACGACCCGGTGCACCTGGTGAACATGGCATCGGCTTCCGCTCTGGCCCTGCGCATGGGGGCCACGGTCGATGGGGTGGCCAGCGCCGTCCGGTCGTTCTCGCCCGGGCCGCACCGGAGGGCGACCGTGACCCGGAGTGGGGGTGTCACCTGGGTCGACGACTCCAAGGCGACCAACCCCCATGCCGCCCTTGCCTCGATACGGGCCCATGACTCCGTGGTGTTGATCGCCGGAGGGCTGGCCAAGGGCCTCGACGTGTCGCCTCTCGCCGGCGAGCCCAAGGTGCGCTTCGTGATCGGGATCGGGGAAGCCGGCTTCGACCTGGCGGCGGCGGCCGGTGAGAGAGGGCGCATGGCAGGCACGTTGGAACGGGCGGTCGAGCTGGCAGCGGAACTGGCCGTGCCAGGGGACACCGTGCTCCTGGCCCCAGGCTGCGCCAGCTTCGACCAGTTCATCTCCTATGAGGAGAGAGGCGAGAGGTTCGCGTATCTCGTCATGGAGATCACCGGAGGAGACGAGAGCTCATGACGGCGAACGTGACGTCGATCGCAAAGGTGCGGGCTGCGGCCCGGGACCGGGCCGAGCGGCTCAAGGTGAACAACCGGACGGCAACCACGCTGCTCGTCCTGGTCGTGGTCCTGGTGGTGATCGGACTGGGAGCGACCCAATCCGCCTCGTCGGTGGTGGCGATCGACCAGGCACAGGATCGGTTCTACTACTTCAAGAGACAGCTGCTCGGGGTGGGGATCGGCACCGTGGCCCTCCTCGTCACCAGTCGCATCCCCTACCGCTTCTATCGGAGACTCGCCATCCCTGCCTTCTTCGCCACTGTCGGCCTGCTGGTGGCGGTGCTGGCCGTGGGCCCTGAGATCGGGGGCTCGCAGCGATGGCTGCCTGTCGCCGGGTTCAGCTTCCAGCCCTCGGAGCTGGCCAAGGTGGCCGTCGTCTTCGTCCTTGCCCTCATCCTGGAGAAGAAGCACAAGCTGCTCACGCGCTTTGGCCATTTCCTGGTCCCGGTGATGTTCACCGTCGGGATCATCGGCGCGCTGGTGATCATGCAGCCGGATCTGGGAACCACCATCATCATCGGTGCCGCCGCGATGGCGGTGATCATGGCCAGCGACACCCCTTTTCGCTACGTGCTGCTCCTGACGGTGATGGTGGTGGCCGCCACCTGGGTCCTGGCTTTCAGTGACGAGTATCGCGTCGATCGCATCGTCGGCTTCCTCGATCCGTGGGGCAATGCCAGTGGTGAGGGCTATCAGTTGATCCAGGGCTACTACGCCCTGTCCAACGGGGGCCTGTTCGGGGTGGGGCTCGGGGCGAGCCGTGCCCGCTGGTTCTATCTCCCCAACGCTCACACGGACTTCATCTTCGCCATCATCGGCGAGGAGACGGGTCTCATCGGGGGTCTGACGGTCATCGGCCTGTTCGTCGTGCTCGCTCTCGCCGGGTGGCTGGTGGCCGCCCGTGCCCCGGATCGGTTCGGGAGGATGGTCGCCTCCGGTCTCACCGCCTGGTTGTCCTTCCAGGCCCTGGTCAACATCGGAGGCGTGCTCGGCGTGGTGCCGATCACCGGCATCGCCCTTCCCTTCATCTCCTTCGGCAGCTCCGCTCTCATCGTCTCGATGGCCTCTCTCGGGATCCTGGTGAACATCGCCCAGTCAGGGGTCCAGCCGAAGACATGACGTTCCTGATCGCCGCAGCCGGCACGGGTGGTCACGTCTTCCCTGGGTTGGCCGTCGGCCAGGCTCTGGTCAGAGCCGGGGTGGCTCGAGACGAGGTCCTCTTCGTCGGTGGTGACCGTTTGGAGGCAACTGTCTACCCCGCAGCCGGGTTTCCGTATCTCGGAGTGGAGTTGCGAGGGTTGCAGCGATCGATGACGTTCAGGAACCTGAGCCTGCCCGGGATGGTTTGGCGGGCCCGTGATGTGATCGGAGCCTGGATCGAGGAGCGGGGGGTGAGGGTCGCCCTCGGGATGGGCAGCTACGTCACCATTCCCACCGCGCTCGCCGCCAGGAGAGCGGCGATACCCCTGCTGGTGGCAGAGCAGAACGCGGGGGCCGGGCTGGCCAACCGGGTCGCCTCGCGCTGGGCGGTCAGCACCTTCACCTCGTTCCCGGACACCCACGGTTTGGCGAAGGGGGAATGGGTGGGCAACCCGGTCCGTCAAATGCTGTGGGACTTCGACCGTGACCTGCTTCGCCCACGGGCCATGGCCCGCTACGGCCTCGACCCTGGCCTGCCGGTGCTCGGGGTTTTCGGGGGCTCCCTGGGTGCCGGTGTGATCAACACTGCGGTGGGCCCCCTGGTCGAGAACTGGCATGGCAGCCGGGCCCAGGTGCTGCATCTCACCGGGGAGGGCAATGTGGCGCCCGTGGTCCCCTCGACCAACGCCGTCACCTGGGAACAGAGGCCCTTCGAGGAGCACATGGAGCTGTTCTACGCCGCTTCCGACCTGGTCATTGCCCGAGCCGGGGGAGGGGTGGCCGAGTTGACCGTCACCGGTACCCCGTCGATTCTCATCCCCGGGGAGTTCGGGTCCACGGGGCACCAGGCCGCAAACGCTGCCTTTCTCGAGGCGGCGGGGGCAGCCGTGGTCCTGACCCAGGATCGGATCGGAGAGCTGCCCGGGTTGGTGGAAGAGCTCCTCTTCTCCGGGGACCGGCTGGCGGCGATGAGAGCCGGTGCCCGGAGCATCGCAAAACCGGAAGCGGCGATGACAATCGCAGACGCGATGCTGGAGCTGGCATGAGACTCGACTACCGACGTGTACACCTGGTCGGCGCGGGCGGTGCCGGGATGAGTGCCATAGCCAGGGTGTTGGCCGGAATGGGTCACCAGGTCTCCGGGTCCGATCTGCGTGGGGGATCGACCCTCGATCGGTTGGAGGACTTCGGCATCGCCACCTACGCCGGTCATCACCCCGAGGCGGCCCGTGACGCCGATCTGGTGGTCGCCTCGTCGGCCGTGCCCGACCGGGACCCGGAGTTGACAGCAGCCGCCGAGGCCGGAGTGCCGGTATGGCGCCGACCCGACCTGTTGGCGGCGCTCACCGAGGGCATCACCACCATTGGTGCCACCGGGACCCACGGTAAGACGACCACCACGGCGCTGGTCATCTCCGCCCTCCGGGCCGGGGGGGAGGACCCGAGCTTCATAGTCGGTGGCGACCTCGCCGACTGGAACACCAACGGCCACTACGGCGTCACCCCATTGCTGGTGATCGAAGCCGACGAGGCCTTTCGCACCTTCGAGAAACTGCATCTCGATGGTCTCATCGTCACCAATGTGGAGACCGAGCACGTGGAGCACTTCGGGTCCGAGTCCGACCTACGCGAGGCCTTCGTCGATGTGGCCCGCCGGGTGAGCGGTCCGGTCCTGGCATGTGCCGACGACCCCGGCTCACAGGAGGTGGCGCGACGAGTATCTGCCATCACCTACGGCACGAACCCCTCGTCGGACTGGCGCATCGTCGACCTGACCCGGCACGACGGCGGCACCCGTTTCGATCTCATCGGGCCGTCACAGCGGGCCCACGTCAGCCTGAGCCGGCCCGGTTCCCATGTGGCGCGCAATGCTGCAGGCGCCCTCGCCCTCCTCGGCGCAATGGGTCGAGACATCGGTGCGGCTGCCCTGGGCCTGGCCTCGTTTCGAGGCGTCGGGCGTCGCTGGGAGCTGAGGGGGACCGTTTCGGGTGTCACCCTCGTCGACGACTATGCGCACCATCCCACCGAGGTGGCGGCCACCGTCGAGGTCGCCACGGATCTGGCCCAAGGCCGGGTCTGGGCCGTCTTCCAACCGCATCTGTATAGCCGGACGGCTCGTTTCCACCTGGAGTTCGGTGCAGCCCTGAGCCCTGCCGACGAGGTCGTCGTGACCGATGTCTACGGGTCGCGGGAAGACCCGGTTCCCGGGGTGACCGGTGAGATGGTGGCCGAGGCGGCGCGTCGGGCCGGCGCCAGCGTCCATTACGTGCCCCATCGCGCCGACCTGGCCCCTTACCTGGCCGATCGGGTGGCCGAGGGCGACCTCGTCCTGACCATGGGTGCAGGGGACATCACCCTCGTCCCCACCGAGCTGGCGATGCGTCTGGCGCAGCGCCAGTGACCTCGCTCGACGACTTGGTTGGCTCGGGTCTGGTGAGAGAAGACGTCTTGCTCGGGCCGTACACCACCTACAAGTCCGGTGGCCCGGCTCGCTACTTCGTGGAGGTCCCGGATCCGAAAGCGGTCGGTGAGCTGGCCGGCTCCGGGATCATGAGTGACCTTCCGGTCCTGGTCTTGGGCCGGGGGTCCAACCTCGTGGTGTCCGACTCCGGCTTCCGCGGCCTCGTGATCCGACTTGGACCGGTATTTGGCGCCGTCGAGGTCGATGGGACGGTGGTGAGGGCCGGCGGCTCGGCTCCGCTGGCCCAGGTGGCCCGGCTCAGTGTTGACGCCGGTCTGACCGGTCTCGAGTTCTTCATCGGCGTCCCGGGGTCGGTCGGGGGAGCGGTGCGACAGAATGCGGGGTGCTTCGGCACCGAGACCAGGGACCGGCTCATCGAAGCCACCATCGTCGACCTCAGGGACGGCAAAGTGATCCGAGCCGGCCCGGACCAGCTCGAGATGTCGTATCGCCACTCGAGTGTGGAGTCGACTCAGGTTGTGACCGGGGCCGCCTTCCAAGCCGCGCCCGGCAACGTCGAGGCCGGCCGTGCCGAGTTGCGGCGAATCACCCGCTGGCGGCGTGACAACCAGCCGGGCGGCACCTTCAACGCCGGGAGCGTGTTCAAGAACCCACCTGGGGCCACAGCGGGGGAGATCATCGACTCATTGGGGCTGAAGGGGATGCGGGTCGGCGATGTGGCGGTGTCGGACAAGCACGCCAATTTCTTCGTTGCCGGGACCGGGGCCACCTCCGAGGACATCCGAAGACTGGTGCTGGCGGTCAAAGACCGGGTTTTCGAGGAGACCGGCACCATCCTGGAGCCAGAGATCCAATTCGTCGGATTCGAAGATGAGCATTGACCCACGACTAGTCGAACGCAGACGGGAGGTGGCCGAGGACCGCGCCCGACGCAAGGTCGGCCGTCTCGTCCGCGTCCTGATCGCCCTGGGCCTGGCCGGCGCTGTGGCATGGCTCCTGCTGTCTCCTCTGCTCAGCATCGAGGAGGTGGCCACAACGGGGATCGCCGTCAGCTCGGCCCACTCGGTGCTCGTCGAGCATGGCATCGTGGCCGGTACGCCGATGATCCTGATCCGAGCCGGGGAGATCGAGACCGCCCTGGGGTCGGACCCCTGGGTACGAGAGGCCCATCTCGAGTTGGAGTGGCCCAATCGCGTCGTCGTTCGGGTCGAGGAACGGGTGCCGACCGCCTGGGTCGAGACCGGGGGAGGGTGGGCGGCCTACGCCGTGGACGGGGTGCTGCTCTCGTCGGCACCCGAGCCGGACGCCACCATGCCCTGGATCCATCTCGGCACCGTGGCCCCCTCCGAGACCAGGTCCTCCCAGGTCGTTCTCGGCTCCCTCGAATTCGTGACCGGCCTCTCCGCTGGGCTGAGGAACGGAGCTCGGGTCCGGGTCGAGACCAGTGGTGAGCTCTGGGCGGAGGTGGCCGGTTTCCAGGTGAGATTGGGACGCGCCGTGGAGATGAGGGCCAAGGCGTTGAGTCTGACCGCCCTGATTCTCCAGCAGCCGGCGCCGGGCTCCACACTCACCCTGATCGCTCCCACCCATCCCGCCATCTCGCCGCCGTGAGGATCGAGGATAAGTCTAAATGTCTAGTTGAAGCTTAGAGATTATGTCTTTACTAACCAACCGGCGAACGGTAAACCTCTACTTCAGCTTTCGATTTCCACTGGAGGAATTGTCGTGAACTCGTCGAGCGGCGGCTATCTGGCCGTCATCAAAGTCGTAGGGATCGGCGGGGGCGGCGTCAATGCCGTCAACCGCATGGTCGAAGCGGGCATACGCGGTGTCGAGTTCATCGCGTTGAACACCGATGCCCAGGCTCTGCTGATGAGCGACGCCGATGTCAAGCTCGACATCGGACGTGAGGTGACCCGGGGTCTCGGGGCTGGGGCCAACCCCGAGATCGGTCGGGCCGCAGCCGAGGAGCACAAGGGCGAGTTGGAGGATGTGCTCAAGGGATCCGACATGATCTTCATAACCGCCGGTGAGGGTGGCGGGACAGGGACTGGAGGCGCTCCCATCGTGGCCGAGGTCGCCCGTTCCGTCGGGGCGCTCACGGTCGGGGTGGTGACCAGGCCCTTCGGGTTCGAAGGAAGACGTCGTGCGGTGCACGCCGAGCAAGGCATCGACGACCTCAAGGACGCGGTCGACACCTTGATCGTGATCCCCAATGACCGGCTGCTCGAGGTCGGCGACCCGACCGCCCCCATTGCCGAGACGTTCCGACTGGCCGACGAGGTGCTGATGAGCGGGGTGGCCGGCATCACCGATCTGATCACCACGCCCGGATTGATCAACGTCGACTTCGCCGATGTCCGCACCATCATGGCCGACGCCGGGTCGGCGGTGATGGGGATCGGCCGGGCCACCGGGGAGAATCGAGCCAAGCAGGCTGCGGAGCGGGCGATCTCGAGCCCGATGCTGGAGACGACCATGGAGGGGGCCAAGGGTGTCCTTCTCTCGGTGTCCGGTCCCTCCTCGATGACCCTGCACGAGGCCACCGAGGCGGCTCGGGTGGTCGCCGACCACGCCGACACCGAAGCCGACATCATCTTCGGAGCCATCGTCGACGACGACCTGGGCGAGGAGATGAAGGTGACGGTCATCGCCGCCGGGTTCGAGCGGAGAAGACAGACCAGACCGACCTCCACCCGGTCTTCCCGCCCCTACACCGGCTTCGACGAGGGGGATGACGCCCTCGACATCCCCACCTTCGTCCAGGGATGAACCGGCCCCCCGGTGTCGACGGGGTGGCGTTCACTGACAGCGGCGACGGTGACCAGCGCAACGATCTGACCGCACGAGCGGCAGTGTCGGCCTGGTTGGGCATCTCCCGTGCCTGGGCCACGGTCCGACAGGTCCACGGGACCACGACGAGCAGGGCATCCGTACCCGGCGAGCTCACCGAGGCCGATGCCTTGTGGACCGACGTCCCCGGTCTTCCGTTGGCGGTGTTCACCGCCGATTGCTTCGGCGTCGTGCTGCTGTCCGGATCGGCGGTCGGCGTTGCCCATGCCGGATGGCGTGGGGCGGCGGACGGGGTCGTCACCGCCCTGCGCACGGAGATGACGGCTCAGGGTCACGAGCCGAAGGTGGCGGCCGTCGGGCCCGGGATCGGGCCCTGCTGCTTCGAAGTCGGGCCCGAGGTCGCCGAGCGGTTCCCCCACGATGTCACCGAGACCAGGTGGGGGACCACATCGGTCGACCTGACATCGGCGATCAGACGGCAGCTCGAAGGTGTCGAGGTCTGGATAGCCGGTTCCTGCACCATGCACGATCCGGGTCTCTACAGCCACCGACAGAACCGGACCATACTCCGTCATGCCAGCATCACCTGGGTCCCATGAGCTACCAGGAAGTCGTTCGACGGGCAGCGGAGGCGGCGGCCCGGGCGGGCCGGGAACCATCGTCGGTCACGTTGGTCGCCGTCTCCAAGGCGAAGCCGATCTCGGAGATCCGGGCCGTCTACGAGCTGGGACACCGTGACTTCGGGGAGAATCGGGCCCAGGAGATGGCGGAGAAGGCGGCCAGGCTCCCCGAAGACATCCGTTGGCACTTCGTCGGCGGGCTGCAGACCAACAAGGCCAGGCTGGTGCGGCCCATCGCCCATCTCCTCCATTCCATGGACCGGGAGTCCCTGGCCGCGGCCTGGGCCAAGGGGAGCGGGCTGCCCCCGCCGGTGCTGTTGCAGGTGAACACCGGTCGTGAGCCGCAGAAGTCGGGGGTGATGCCGGAGGACCTCGAAGACACACTGGAGTGGGTCCTTGCACTGGGTTTGGAGGTCCGAGGCCTGATGGCGATCCCGCCGCTGGGCGAGGAGCCCGAAGACCAGCGGCCACACTTCGAGATGCTCAAGCGTCTCCGCGATGGGCTCGCGGTGACTCACCCCGCCATCGTCGAGCTCTCGATGGGAATGACCGACGACTTCGAGGCGGCGATCGAGGAAGGCTCCTCAATTATCCGCGTGGGACGGGCTATCTTTGGTGAACGCACTTGACCGGAGTGATATGTCTTCACTGTTCTCAAAAGCTCTCGTCTATCTGGGGCTGGTAGACGAGGACCAAATGGATCCCGAGGCGGGCGAGCGCTCACAGCCCGGTCCGATCGAGGAGCCGACCCGGCGGGTGGAGCCGAGACAGATGGATCCGTTCCCCCAGAGCCGGAGGGTGGAACCACCGCCCACCTCAAGAGCGGCGACCCGGCCCCAGCTTCGCGAAGGGACGGACATCATCGGGTTGGTGCGACCGGTGGAGATGCAGTCGGACGTCATCCTCGTCGAGGAGTTCGGCGATGCCCGCATCCTGGCCGATAGGGTGCGAGATCGTGTGCCCGTCGTTCTCGACATGCGGGGTGCAGACCATGACCTCGTGCGCCGCGTAGTCGACTTCTCGTCCGGGCTCATCTACGCCCTCGACGGATCGATGCGCAAGGTCGGTGACGGCTTGGTCATCGTGCTGCCTCCCCGGGTGACCCTGAGCAGGGATGAGAAGCGACGGCTCGCCACGTTGGGGGCTTACGAGCTCGACGACATCGACGATTGACCTGTGAACCTCGGCGGCGTCCTGATCCTCATCCTCCAGGTCTACTTCTATGCGGTCCTGGCCTGGGTGATCCTCTCCTGGATCCCGACGTCGTCGGAGCATCCCTTGGGAAGGGTCAACGTGTTCCTCGACCGGATCATCTACCCGGTGATCCTCCCGCTCCGTCGCATCATCCCTCCTCTTCGGATCGGCGGTGGGATGCTGGACCTCTCTCCCATCGTCCTCCTCATCGGGCTCCAGCTCCTTATGACATTGGTGGGCAATATCTTCTGATCCTTGGAGTCGGGCGTCTTCGTTCGTATTCTCATCGCAGAACCAAGGGGCACACAGCTATGGCAATAACACCGTCCGACATCGAGAAGAAGACCTTCTCCACGGCGCTCCGTGGATACGACCTCGACGAGGTGGACGACTTCCTGGACGAGATGGTGGTGACGGTCCGCGAGCTTCAAGAGGAGCTGACCCGGGCCAGGCAACGCGTGGACGAGTTGGAGAGCGACCCGGATGCGCTGGCGGCAGCACCGGCGATGACAGCAGGGCCCGACGAGTCGGCCGTCGGCCGGGCCCTCGTGGCCGCCCAGCAGGCCGCGGACCGGATGCTCGAAGAGGCCCGCAGCGAGGCCGACAAAATAGTGGGGGATGCTCGCTCCGAGGCGGACACCTACACCCGGGAGCGGGATGAGAGAAAGGCCGAGGTGGACGCCGAGATGGCCGAGATGACAGGTCTCGTCGCCCGGGTCCGCACCCAGCTCGCGGTGCTCGCCACGACGGTCGCCGACAAGCTCGACGAGATGGATGCCGCGGTCGCGGGTGCCCACAGCATGGGCGCAGCCATGGCTCCGGATACGGAGGAGCCCGACGACGGGGGCAGCCCGGTCGAGGAGAGCCTCGATGACCTCGTGGACGAGACCCTCGGAGACGTGGCCGGAGAGACGGAGAGCCTCGAAGTCGAGGGAGACGGGCTCGAGGTGGACCCGGAGAGCCTGGACACATCGGAGGAAGACGCAGGGGCCGGGTCGGCGGAGATAGAGGGCGTGGACGCCGACGAGGAAGCCCAGGAGATCTGAGGGGGGCTAGCCGGATCGGACCGGGACGATCCTCAGACCCAGACTCCGGCCGTCGAGATCGACGGCGCCCTCCAAGGGGGAACTGGCCTCGCCGATGGACCTGGCGAGCAGCTCGGCGGCGATCTCCTCGGCGTGGAGGGATATCGCGGCTTTGACCTCCGGGTCCTCGCTCCACCATTCCAGCTCGATTCGATCGGTGACTTCGAGCCCGGCGTGCCGACGCATCCTCTGCACCCGGCTGATCACCTCCCGGGCCAGCCCTTCGAGGAGCAGATCCCCGGACACGCGGGTGTCGAGGGCGACGGCGAAGTCGGCACCGGTCTCGACGAGGGTGCCGTCTCGAGGAGATCGCTCGATGAAGAGGTCGGCGCTGCTCAGCTCGTGATCGGCCAGGGTCACGGTGCCTCCGGTCATGAGGGTCTCGAGGTCCTCCTGTCCGAGTTCGGCTATCCCGGCGGCCACCTCAGGCATCCTGGAGCCGAGGATCGGCCCCAGAATGCGAAAGTTGGCCTTCGCCGACAGGGAGACGAGCTCGCTCTCGTCCTCGGAGACGACCACCTCCTTGACGTTCAGCTCGTCGGAGATCACACCGACATGGGTGCGCACCGCGGTTGCCACCTTGGGGTCGTGGGTGAGGACGGTGAGACGGGAAAGCGGCTGACGGACCCGGTGTCCCTCCCTCTTGCGAAGATTGCGGCCCAGCCTGACCACCTCCCTCACCACCTCCATCGACTCCTCGAGTTCGGTGTCGATGAGAGCAGAGTCGGCATCGGGGAAGTCGCGATGATGGACGCTGCGCACGACATCGGCGTGATGCCGGGCCACCAGGTCTTGGTATAGGTGCTCGGTGATGAAGGGAAGGACCGGTGCCAGGACCTCGATGAAAGTGGTGAGGACCTCGTACAGGGTCGCGAACGCGGCCAGCTTGTCGGCATCGCCCTCGCCAGACTCCCCACGTGCCCGCCAGAACCTGCGCCGGGAGCGCCGGACGTACCAATTGGTGAGATGGTCGATGAAACCGAGGGTGGGCGGAACCACGTTGTAGAGGTAATAGCCCTCCATCTGCTCGTTGACCTCGGACACCAGACTCTGCAGCACCGAGAGGATCCATCTGTCCATCTCCGGCCGCTCGGCCGCCGTCGGGGCGCCTTCCAGGTCCGAGATGGTGATCCCGTCGGCTTCGGCGTAGGTGGTGAAGAAGCTGTAGGTGTTCCACATCGGGAGAAGAACGGTGCGCACCACATCTGCCACGCCGTCGCTGCTGAAACGCAGCGGTTCGGCGCGGAGCACCGGCGAATTGATGAGGAAGGCACGCAGGGCATCGGCCCCCATCACGTCGAGGATCTCCGAGGGGTCGGGGTAGTTCTTCAGGCTCTTCGACATCTTGCGCCCATCCTCGGCCAGGATCAGACCGTTGACGACGCAATTCTCGAAGGCAGGCTTGTCGAACAGCGCGGTGGAGAGGACGATCAGCGTGTAGAACCAACCCCGGGTCTGGTCCAGGCCCTCGGCGATGAACTTGGCGGGGAAGGCGGCCTCGAACCGCTCGGCGTTCTCGAAGGGGTAATGCAGCATCCCGTAGGGCATCGAGCCCGACTCGAACCACCCGTCGAGGACCTCGGGGACCCTGACCATCGACCCACCACACGACGAGCAGGGCCATCCGATCTCGTCGATGATGTGCTTGTGCAGGTCATGGGGGCGCTGGCCGGACAGCGCCTCCAACTCGTCGAGGGATCCCACGGCGACCGTCTCCTCACAACCGGCGCACTCCCAGACCGGGATGCACGACCCCCAGTAGCGGTTTCGGCTCACCGCCCAGTCCCGGGCGTTGGCCAGCCAGTTGCCGAAACGCCGGGTCCCGACATACTCGGGGACCCAGTGGATGGTGTCGTTGATCTGCACCATGCGGTCCTTGATGTCCTCGACCCGGATGAACCAGGTCGGGATCGCCTTGTAGATCAGGGGGGTGCCGGTTCGCTCGCAGAATGGGTAGGAGTGGGTGATGCGGCCGGAATGGACCAGCTTGCCCGATTCCCTCAAGAGCTCGATCAGGGTGGCATCGGCCTCTTTGACGTTCTGCCCGGCGACATCGGGGGCCTCGTCGGTGAAATTGCCCTCGGCGTCGACCGGGTCGACCAATGCCTCGATCCCGGCGCCTTTCAGGGCGTAGAAGTCCGCCTCGCCATAGGCGGGGGCCATGTGCACCAACCCGGTGCCCTCATCGGCGGTGACATCGTCGGATGAGATGATGCGAAACGCCCCCCGGTCCCTCTCCTCGATGAAGTAGTCGAAAGGCGGCCGGTAGGAGACACCGAGCATCTCGGACCCCGGGGCTCGTGCCACCACCTCGTGGTCCTCGCCGAACACGGTGGCAGCACTCTTCTCGGCGATCCAGTACAAGTCGCCGTTGTCGGCGACCCGCACGTAGTCGTTGTCGACGCCGACCGCCACTGCCAGATGTCCGGGGAGGGTCCATGGCGTCGTCGTCCAGATCAGGAGGTAGTCGCCAGCGAGGACCGGCCCCGACCCCTCGAGGACCTCCAGTCTGACCGTTATCGACGGATCCTCGACGTCGCGGTAGTCCTTGTTCGCCTCGAAGTTGGAAAGCGGGGTGGAGGCGCCCCAGGAGTAGGGGAGCACCTTGAAGTCCTTGTAGACGAGGCCCTTTTCCCAGAGCCGCTTGAAGACCCACCACACCGTCTCCATGAACTCGGGGTCCATGGTCTTGTAGTCGTTGCCGAAGTCGACCCAGCGCCCGATTCGCTCGGTGAGCACCTCCCAGTTCTCGGTGTTGGCCTGGACCACGCTCCGGGCCGCCTCGTTGAATCGGTCGATTCCATATGCGGCGATCTGCTTGGGCCCGGATATGCCGAGTCGCTTCTCCACCTCCATCTCGATGGGCAGGCCATGCGTGTCCCAGCCGAACCGTCGCTCCACCCGATAGCCCCGCATCGTCCAGTAGCGAGGCACCATGTCTTTGATCACCCCGGCGAGGAGGTTCCCGTAGTGGGGGCTCCCGGTCGGAAAAGGGGGACCGTCGTAGAAGATGTACTCGTTGTCGGCCGGGCGGCGCAGGATCGACTCCTCGAAGGCCTTGGTCTGTCGCCACAGCTCCAGGACCCCCTTCTCCAAGGCCGGGATGTCAACCGCCGGGTCGACCCGGGTGAAGCCGGTGTCCCCGGTCTTCGTGTCATTCTGATCGGATGTCATGGGAGCGGGAAATGGTAGGGCGCCCCGGCGGAAGCCCTGGCCGACCGGCGTCTGTTCGCCCTGAGGGGTCAGGGTTCATCCACCCTCGACGGGTGAAGGGCTGAGGGTGGCCGAAGGGCGAAGTCGGCCGGCAATCAACGCAGCGACCGCCATGATCGCCAGACTCACCCCGTGAGCGACGGCGAAACCCACTCCGAGCGCCTTCATTGCCTCACCGGCCGACTCGGTCGTCTCCCCGGCCAGGGCTGCCTTGACCGATGAGATGTCGCCCACCGATGCGGAAACCGCGGCGAGGATGACGCCGCCGGCGAGGCCCGCCCCCACCGACACGCCCAGAGTGCGCATGAAGGAATGAGCCGATGTGGCTCTCCCGGCGAGATTGTCGGGGACCGCCAGCCGCACCATCTGGAGTGCCGAGTTGGTCACCAAGCCCACCGACATGCCCATGGCGACATAAGCGGTGTAGACGATGGGGAGTGGTGCCGAGAACGCCACCGCCGTCCAGGCTGCCCCGATCGCCGGCAGCCCTGCCAGCGCACCTGCCCGGAGCACGGACCCTTCCCTCACCCGGTCCGTGATCCGCCCCGCGACGTTGGCAGCGAGTGTCCAACCGAGGGTGAGCCACAACACCGACCATGCCGCACCGGCCGCCGAGGCCCCGCGGGCACCCCGCACGTACACGGGCAGATACGCCGAAATCCCGACTGTGGCCGCCAGCGTCAACGAGGCCGCCAGCCCGAGGGGGCGATAGGGGTGATCGATGACGAAGCGTCGGTCGAGCAGGGTGGATGGGCGGCCTATTCGTCTCCACAACAAGCCTCCCGAGACCAGCGTGACGAGGCCGAGCACCCACGACGTCGGTGCCAGATCGGACAGGGTCGCCAACAGGCCGCCCAGCGTGACCGTGAGCAATCCCACGGCGATCCAGTCGACCACCAGCGGGGTGGGCTCGACCGGCCCGGGCAGCGTGCGCCAACCGGCGATCAGCGCCACCACGCAGATCGGGACCATTAGCAGGAAGATCCAACGCCATGAGCCGATCTGCAGCAAGAGGGCTGCAACGGCCGGACCGGCGAACCCGAGAACCCCCCAGACATTGGAGTTGGCCGCATATGCCCGTCCCATGAGATGACCCGGATACACCAGGGCGACGGCAGCAACGCCCACGGAGACGATCGCCCCGCCCGAGGCACCCTGCAAGACCCGAGCGGCCACGAGGATCGGCATCGAGGTGGCCGCGGCCGCGGCGAGCGAGGAGGCAGCGAAACCGATGGTCGCCCACCGGAACACGGTTGAGGTCCCCAGAGAGTCGATGAATGAGCCGGAGATGGCCGTCGTCACCCCCGAGGCCAGGAGGAATGCCGTGATCACCCATGGGAGCAGACGCACCTCACCGAGGTCGGCGGTGAGATCGGGCAGGGCCGCCGTGACCGCCAGACCCTCGAAGGCGACGATGGCCACTGTGGTGAATATGGCGATCGACGCGGGCAGGAGCCGGCGAGACAGAATCGATCGGGGGACGACCATGGGCCACCCAGGATGGCAGGGTTCGAGGAAGGTCCCGCGATTCGTGCTCAGATGAGGACCGCGACCGCGGCCAGCGCAGCCACCCCGAACCCGACCGCGGCACGAAACGCGTCGGCGTTCCGGCCCCGAATCCGGCTCCACGCCTCGCCGATGAGGAAGCCCGCGATGAGACCGCCGAGGTGCGCCTGCCAGGAGACGTTCCTGAAGATGAAGGGGATGGCGGCGTTGATGACCAGCAAGAAGCCCAACTGCCCGAGCAGGGCACGACCCTGCAGGGTGCCACGCCGGTGCAGGGCCCAGCTCAGCCAGATCCCGAAGAGACCGAAGATGGCGCCCGAGGCGCCGACGCCGATGTCACCCGGGCTGCCCAGGTAGAAGGCGAAGAGACCCCCGACTCCGGCCGAGGCCACGAACAGGCTCACGAAGGGCCAGGTGCCCACCCCTCGCTCAATCTGGGGGCCGAGCACCCAAAGCGCCCACATGTTGAAAAGGATATGGGTGAGCGTCCCGTGGAGCAGGACGACCGTGAAGATCCGCCACCACTCCCCTGCCGCCACCGCCGCATTGATCTGGGCAAAGCGGCGAAGAAGCTCTTCCTCGCGACCGAGAATCCCGAGCAGGTAGAAGATCACGGCCACGGCGATGAAGGTCATGGTGGCCGGGGCACCGGAGGCGGCGGGTGCCCGCCGACGCGAGCCGGTGGGGATCACCGGCTGTGTCCCCTCCTCTCGCATGCACTCGGGGCAGCGCTGGCCGACGGAGGCGTCGGTGGAGCAGGCACCGCAGATGGGCCGGCCGCAACGGCTGCAGCTGAGCAAGGTGTGGCGATCGGGATGCCGGTAACAGACCGGGGCGGCGGTGGTGTGATCCTGGGTCAAGGTCGGAACGGTAGAGCCGCCATCCGGCTAATGCCCCAGGCGAAGGGAGTCCAGCACCCGGGTGAGATCGGCGGGCAATTGGGCGGTGTAGGACACCTCTTCACCGGTGGACGGGTGACGGAGCTGGATCCTGGCGGCGTGGAGAAAGATTCGTGGGGAGGCCACCCGCTCGGTCAGGGTCGAATAGGTCCGGTCACCGATCACCGGATGACCTATGGCTGCCATGTGCACCCGGATCTGATGGGTCCGACCTGTGTCCAGCCGAATCTCGAGGAGGCTCACATCCGCCCTTGTGAACTCCTCGACGACTTCGTAATGGGTGACGGCGGGTTTGCCACGTGGGATCACTGCTCGTCTCGTCGGCCGCGCCGGGTCCCGGCCGATCGGGGCGTCGATGGTCCCGGTCGGCGTGGCGAGAACCCCGTGGATCAGTGCGCTGTACACCCGGCCGATGCGTCGTTTGGCCAGGTCGGAGCTGAGCTTGTCGAAGGAGGAGGCGGTACGGGCCACCAGCAACACGCCCGAGGTGTCCCGGTCGAGACGATGCACCAGACCCCAACGCCCGGGGTGGCCGATCCCCTCCAGCTCGGGATATCGATGGAGCAGACCGGCGGCGAGGGTGGCCTTCTTGCTCCCCGCTCCGGGATGGACCACCAGACCCGGTGGCTTGTCGACGACGATCAGGTCGGGGTCCTCGTGGATCACGTCGAAATCGACCGGTGCGGCCTGGAGCAGGGCAGTGGTGACCGGAGCCGGCGACTCGACGATGGCGCCGGCGCGGACACGGTCGCCGGGCTTGGCCGGTGACCCATCGAGGAGGACCCCGGCATCGAGGAGCGCCCGAGCTTGGGCCCTGCTCACGTCGAGGAGCTCGGCCAGGGTCTTGTCGACACGGTCCCCCGCCATCCGCTCGGGAACTTCGAGCTTCAGCGTCTCAGCCACGTGTGAATCACCAGCAGGGCGACTGCGATGGTGATCGACATGTCGGCTACGTTGAAGGTCGGGATCCACCAGAGGTCGATCCAATCGATCACCTTCCCGTCGAGGAAGCCTGGGCCGCGAAACACCCGGTCGACCAGGTTTCCCAAGGCTCCCCCCACGATCAGGCCATAGGCAATTGTCTCCATGACGGGCCGCTCGAGACGCAACGACCAGAGCAGCCCGGCGCTGACCGCGATGGCGGCGGTGCCGAGGTAGGGACCGGCGTCCTTGAACAAGGAGAATGCCGCACCGGGGTTCTCGGTGAAGGTGAGCACCAGGAAATCCGGGATAAGCACCAAGGGGGCGTCGGACAACTCGATCGATGCCCACCGCTTGGTGAGTGCGTCGACGGCGACCACCAGGGCAGCCAGACCTACCCCGACCGCGTACCTGCGGATCAACCCTTGCGCGCGCAGTCGATGCAGAGCGTGGCGTAGGGCAGGACGTCGAGTCTGGCCAGGGGGATCGGCTTGCCGCAACTCTCGCATATGCCGTATGTGCCTTCTTCTATCTTGGCCAATGCCCGCTCCACCTTGCTCAGGAGGTCGACCGTGTTCTGCTCGATCGAGAGCTCTTTGGCGTATTCCAACTTGGTCGAGCTGGCCTCGGCGTTGCCCGGGTCGGGGCTGCGGTCAGACGAGCTCTCCGAGAGCCTTGCGTCCTCGAGCTCCTGCTCGTATTCGTCGATCAGCCCTTGAAGCCGCGCCCGCTCCTCCTGGAGCCTGGCCCGGAACTTGTCCACGGTTGACTTGGCGAGCTGTCGTGCCACAACAATCCCCCTGCTAAAGGGCGGGAACCCTACCAACGCCTCACCGCTATGGGGAGAGTATGGCCGCAGCCTCTCCGATCCCGATGCCACGGGCAAGAAACACCTTGTCCCTCCTCGAAGCGCCGCTCACCAGCTCCACAGGGACCCCGAGCCGGTCCGCCAGGAGGCATGTCACCTGATCGTTGGCCCGGCCCGCTTCCGGAGGCGCCATCACCCGTATCCTCACCCGCCCGTCATGGAGTCCCCTGAGCTCGGTGCGTGAGGCGCGGGGCACCACCCACACCCTGACCAGGGTCCCGTCGGGGTGGGCCCTGAGTGGCGACTCGGTCACCGGCCCAACCTACCCACGACCCACCATCCGGGGTTGGGCCCCGAGCTCGCTCTTCGGCCACCCGCGGCCGCGCGCTGTGCTACCTTGAATAACAGCCGTGTCATTCGCCCATCTCCACCTCCACACCGAATACTCGATGCTCGACGGTGCGGCCCGGATCAAGGATGTGGTGGAGACCGCCGCGGCGGACGGTCAGCCGGCGATCGCCATCACCGACCATGGTGTCCTCTATGGGGTGGTCGACTTCGTAAAGGCGGCCAAGGCGGCGGGGATCAAGCCGATCGTCGGCATGGAGGCTTACCTCACCGACGGCTCCCGCTTCGATCGACCGGTGGGCAACGCCAACCGGCGCTTCCACATGAATCTCCTCGCCGAGAACGAGGTCGGGTATCGCAACCTTCTCCAGCTCTCCTCCCGTGCCTTCCTCGAGGGGTACTACTACAAGCCAAGGATGGATTTCGACCTGCTGGCCGAGCACTCCGAGGGAATCATCGCCACCTCAGGGTGTCTCGGAGGGCTGGTGCCCCAGCTCCTGGCCCCCGACTTGGCGAGCGAGGAGGGGAACAAGGGCCAGGTTCGTGATTTCGAAGCTGCCACTGCCGCCGCCGCCAGGTTCCAGGACATCTTCGGGCGGGACAACTTCTTCATCGAGGTGCAGGATCATGGGCTGGCGGCGCAGCGGGCGATCATGCCCGATCTCGTCGAGATCTCCCGGCGCACCGGAGCCCCCCTCCTCGCCACCAACGATGCCCACTACACACGTCAGTCCGAGCACGATGCGCACGATGTGCTGCTCTGCATCCAGACCGGCTCGTTGCGTGATGAGACGGGGCGTCTCCGCTTCGAGGGGAACGAGCACTACCTCAAGACGGCCGCCGAGATGCGTCGGCTGTTCCCCGAGGATACCTTCCCCGATGCCTGCGACAACACCCTGTGGGTCGCGGAGAGGGCCAACGTCGACCTCGAGCTCGGCAAGATCCTCCTCCCCAGCTTCCCGGTGCCCTCAGGCGAGACGGAGGTCAGCTATCTGCGCAAGCTGGTCGATCAGGGGGCAAGGGAACGCTACGGCCCCGACCCCGGTGCGGAAGTCTGGGATAGGGTCGAGCACGAGCTGAAGATCATCGAGGAGATGGGCTTCCCCGCCTACTTCCTCATCGTCTGGGACCTGATCCGGTACGCCCGGGAAAACGGGATCCGGGTCGGGCCGGGGCGGGGGTCGGCCGCGGGGTCGATCGTCTCCTACTGCCTGCGGATCACGGACCTCGACCCTCTCGCCTACGGCCTCATCTTCGAGCGCTTTCTCAACCCCGGCCGACGGCAGATGCCCGACATCGACATGGACTTCGACGAGCGCTATCGATCCGAGATGATCCGCTACGCCGCCCAGAAGTACGGGCCGGACCGGGTGGCCCAGATCGTGACCTTCTCCACCATCAAGGGAAAGCAGGCGCTGCGCGACGCGGCCCGGGTCCTCGGTCACGCCTACGGGGTGGGCGACCGGGTGGCCAAGGCAATGCCGCCTTCGATCCTGGGCCGGGAGGCCACGCTGGAGCAGGTCCTCAGCCCGCCTCCCCCCGACGCCGACTCCACCGTCAAGGACTGGTATGCCAACGCCCAAGGTCTGCGTGACCTGTACGAGGCCGACCCGGCAGTGCGGGAGACCGTCGACGCCGCCCGGGGTCTCGAGGGTCTGCGCCGTCAGGACTCGATCCACGCCGCCGCGGTGGTGATCGCCCCCGAGCCGCTGATCAACATCGTCCCGATCCAGCAGAAGGGAGAGGGAGCCGAGGTGGTGACCCAGTACGAGATGTACGGGGTGGAGTCATTGGGGTTGCTCAAGATGGACTTCCTCGGCCTGCGCAACCTCTCCATCATCGAGCGCTGCCTGGAGCTGGTCGAGGAGAGCACCGGGGAGCGGATCGACATCGACTCCGTCGCCCTCGATGACCAGAAGACCTTCGAGCTTCTCCAATCGGGGAACACCATCGGTGTCTTCCAACTCGAGGGCAACGCCATGAGGTCGTTGATCCGCTCTCTCAGGCCCGACTCGTTCGACGACGTGATCGCCCTGGTCGCCCTCTACCGGCCCGGCCCGATGGGGGCCAACATGCACAACCTCTACGCCGACCGGAAGAACGGCCGGGCCCCGATCGACGAGCTGCACCCTGCCCTCACCGAAAAGCTGGCCGACACCTATCAGATCATGGTCTACCAGGAACAGGTGATGTCGGTGGCCCAGGAGATGGCCGGCTACTCGATGGTCGACGCCGACAACCTGAGACGGGCCATGGGGAAGAAGATCAAGTCGGTGATGCGGGCCGAGGAGGAGAAATTCGTCGCCGGCTGCGTGGCCCAGGGCCACACCGAAGAGGTGGGTCGGGAGATCTTCGGTCTCATCGAGCACTTCTCCGGTTATGGCTTCAACCGGTCGCACAGCGCCGGTTACGGGCTCGTCGCCTATCAGACGGCATATCTCAAGGCCCACCACCCCGCCGAGTACCTGGCAGCACTCCTCACCGCCACCAAGAAAGACAAGGACAGGACGGCGGTCTACCTGAACGAGTGCCGGCAGATGGGGATAAAGGTCCTGGTCCCGGATGTCAACGAATCGGACTCCGACTTCACGGTGCGGGAGGGCCGGATCCGCTTCGGCCTGTCGGCGGTGCGCAACGTGGGCGAAGGAGTGGTTGAGAGGATCATCGAGGCCCGCGCCGATGGCCCATTCGAGTCGTTCCAGGACTTCGTGGACAGGGTCGAAGTCTCGGTCCTGAACAAGCGGACGGTGGAGTCATTGATCAAGGCAGGGGGCTTCGACGGGACGGGTCACCCCCGCAAAGGGCTCACGGTGATCCACGAGCAGGTCCTCGACGCCACCCTCGAGCGTCGGCGCAACGAGGAGATGGGCCAGTTCAGCCTGTTCGCCGGGGACACCGAGGCGGTGTCCCACGGGCGGATCGAGATACCGGACCTGGTGTGGCCCCAGAAGATCAGGCTGACGTTCGAGAAGGAGATGCTCGGGCTCTATGTGTCCGACCACCCGCTTCTCTCCGTGGGCCAGTCGCTGGCGGCGGCGACCACGACCACGATCAACCAGCTCGAGGAGCTGACCGATCGGGCCAACGTGACGGTAGGGGGGCTCGTCGCCGGGATCACCCGGAGATGGACGCGCAACGGGGATCCCATGATCTTCTTCCAACTCGAAGACCTGGACGGATCGGTCGAGGTGGTTGCCTTTCCCCGCACCGTGAACGATCACGGCCACGTGGTGGTGGAGGATGCGATAGTCATCGTCTCCGGTTACCTGGATCATCGCGGCGACGAGGTCAAGCTGATGGCGAGGGAGATCAAGGAGCTCGTGATCCGGGATGACTCGACGGTCCGGCTCAAGACACCGGCCGCCACGCTCACCCCCGAGCTCGTGGCCAGGCTCAAGGCCATCCTGTCCAACCACCCCGGGGCCGCCCCGGTCTATCTGAACATGACCAGCGATCAGGGGGTCAAGGTGCTCAAGTTGAGCGATGCCCACCGCGTCGAGCCGCGAACGGCGTTGTTCGCCGAGCTGAAGGAGCTGCTCGGACCGAGCGCCATCCTCTGATCAGCCGCGACGGGGCCAGATCTGCTGTTGCGCTACCTGGGCAAGGGCGGTCGACCGCCCGTGCCGGCGTCCTATGGCGTACGCCGCCACCGCGGTGGAAACGGCAACAGTCCCGAGGGCGCTGACGGCGATGGCCCTTTTCGTCTTCCGGGCGAATATGACCACCGGCCAACCACGCTCATGGGCCACCGAGTCCAGCTCAGAATCGGGGTTGACCGCAACCGGGTGGCCCACCGCCTCCATCATGGGCAGGTCGGAGATGGAGTCGGAGTAGGCGTAGCTCCGCTCCAGGTCATAACCGCGATCGGCGGCGATCTTCTCGATGGCCTCGACCTTCCCGGCGCCGTAGACGAAAGGCCCGTCGAGCTCGCCGGTGTAGTGGCCGGCCACGACACGACCCTGGGTTCCGATCGCTCCTGTCATCCCCAGTGATCGGGCCAACGGCTCGACGATCTCATGTGGAGCCGCCGAGACGATCCAGGTGTCCCGACCCGACTCGTGATGCAGGTTGATCAGCTTGCGCGACTCGGGGCGGACCCTGGCCACGAGCTTGGGCAGCACGGCGGCGCCGACCGCTTCGAGAGCCTGGACCGAGGATCCGGCGATGCGAGCGAGGAAGTCGCCTTTCACGTCGTCAGAGGCGTCGCCCTTGTCGCCCATCAGCCTGAAGCCGAGGGCCGAGATCGCCCAACGGCCGATGTCGGGATTGGAGGCAAGACCCTGTCGCCATGCCTCGACGCCGAGTGGGAAGGCGGAGGCGCCGGAGATCAGGGTCCGGTCGAGGTCGAAGAATGCGGCTGCGTTGGCCATGCGATCAGGATAAGGCCGGCCGGTTCCTGCGCAATGGGGCTGGTTAAAGAGACGTGGTCTCCCGCCCGATCTTGAGAGTGCCATGACCAATCCCGGAGCGGCGTGCACTCGTTGTGGTGTCCTTGCAGGCCCAGCCTCCACCTTCAGGCGATCGTTGTGTGAGGGATGTGCAACCGAGAGGTCGAGTCGTCGCCAGACCCGTTCGGCAATCACACAGGCGGTGGTGCTCGTCGCCGGTCTCTATGTCTGGTTCACCGGAAGTCAGGGGGCGGTCGCCTACCTGTTCTTCGTCTTCGCATTCGTCGACGTGGTCGGGGTGGCGACCACTGTGGTCCACGAGACGGCTCACGCCTCGATGGGCCTGATCCTGGGCTTCAAGATCCGGGAGATATCGATCGGGATCGGGCCCCAGATCGGCCGGCTGTCGATCGGCAAGACCCGACTAATCTTCCGGCTCTATCCCCTCGGTGGCCACACCGGGTACATCCCGCGGGGCAAAGCAACACGGATCAGGGCACTGACGATGATTGCCGCCGGCCCGCTGTCGCATCTCCTTCTGGCCCGGCTCGCCGCCGCCATCATCCCCGACCACCCGTCATGGCTGCCATACCGGTCGCTGGCAGTGAGCTTCATCCTGATGCTTGGGCTCCTGAACCTGGTGCCGTTTCGCGGCACCGATGGATGGTCGATCGTCAAACTCCTCCTCATGCCCGACGTGGAGGTGGCAGGTTTCCTGAAGACGGGAGAGGCTGTGGAGGTGGCCATCGAGCTCCAGGCCGTGGAGTCAGGGTCGGTTGAGCCAAGCCCGCAGCAGCGTGACGCCTTTCTGACTCATCTCGGCCATCCCACCACCACCGGCCGTGACCGAGCCATCAGTCTCAATAACCTGGCCGTCGTCGACCTGTACCTCGAGGACCCCGAACTGCTCGACGAGGCCGACCGGGCCTCTGAAGAGGCGATGGCCCTCCTTCCCGATTTGGCCGCGATCCGCAACACCAGGGGGGCCGTCCTCATTGCCAAGGGGGACGACGCCGCCGGCATCGCCCTGATCGAACCCACGATTGGAGCCATCCCTGCTCATCTGCGAGCGAGCAGTCATGCCGCTTTGGCCCTCGCACATGCCCGCAGCGGCCGGGTCTTCGATGCTCGACGTCATATTGCTGCTGCGCGCGAGGTCGGACGGCGCTCAGCCCAACTGGATCAGGCAGAGATCCTCGCCGGTCCCTTGGAGATCGAAGTGGCGCGCCGCTATCTCGATGGCCGGTCGCCTCAGGAGGCCGCCGCTCTGGTCCGCTCCGACGCCGGGGCGCTGGCACCGACGATGGGGAGGCTGATGCTCATGCACATCGAGACCAGCGGGGAGGACGGGGAGGTCCAGCCGTTGGCCGAAGTGCTGGTCGTCACCTGACCCCAATCGCGGCCAATGGCAGGCCCTCGGCCTCGTCGAGCAGACCGGTGAGGCCAACGAGATCGGTTGGCGCCGTCGGCGACCAGGGAATGGTGGCGATGTGGGCCCCGTATCGGGAGGAGAACTCTTCGCGTGTGTCGCGCTGACGCAAGGTCTCGGCGCTCCAACGCAGCAGATTCTGCTCCAGTGCGATCGACGTTCCCAAGGGCGCCGTGGCGTCCGCCCAATCCTCGGGGAGGACGCGGTTGAAGATCACCGCGTCCGGCCTCGCCGCCAGCCCGGGGAGGTCCCGGTAGAACTTGATGGCTTCCCGGACCGGGGCCGGGTCCGACGTCGTCACCACGAAGACCGAGGCCGAGCCGAGCACACGCTCGATCTCCCTTCCCCTTTGTGCCACGCCGTCGTAGGTAGTGCGGAGGTCGAGCAAGAACTCCGCCACCCGTTCCAGGAGATCGGAGCCGAGCACCGCGTCGGCGATGCGGAGCACAGGTCTCGCCGCCAGGTTGTAGAAGGCTCGCCGCCCGGGGAGAGGGCCGCCGGTCAGCCATCTCAGGAGGCGGCCGCCGACGAGATCGGCCATCTGGGCGGGGGCGGCGAAGAAGTCGATGCCGCCGCCGGAGGGTGGAGTGTCCACGATGACCAGGTCCCATGCCTGGGCTTGAACGAAGGTCGCCGCCTGGTCCGCGGCGGCATAGGACTGCGACGCCGGGAAATGCTCCGAGGCGGCCCTGAAGAACTCGTTGTGGGCGAGACGGGTCGCAACCTCGGGGTCGGCATGTCTCATCGCGACGGCTCGCCACGAGGCGGTCGCGTCGAGCATGGCGGCCCAGAGATCGGGCTCCCGGGCGTGGGGCCGGGGCTCATTGCCCAGTTCCTCGACACCCAGGGCGGAGGCGAGGCGGCGGGCTGGATCGACCGTCACCACGAGGGTCCGCAAGCCGCTGCGGGCGGCCCTGACTCCGAGGGCTGCGGCCACAGTGGTCTTGCCCACGCCACCGGCACCGGTGATCAGAAGGGTCCTGGTCATGTGATCAGCTCGAACTCATCGGCCATCCGTGCTGCCACCTCGCCCGGCGTGAACAGCCCATGGAGATAGGGGAGAGTGTGATCCGGGGGAAGCCGGTTGAGCCAGATCTGCTGTTCGGCCCAGAGCGCCCTGTGGAGCTTGGCCGCCTCCCCGACCGGGCCGGGTGGCGTATCTGGATCGGTGAGCCTCGCCAGGACCCGGTTGGCGACCACCCTCGGTTTGGCCACGACGTCCTCCTTGGCCAACCAGCGGAGAGTCTCCTCGGTCTCGGTGACGGGCAACTCCTCAGGGATGCAGACCACGACGAGCTCGGTCAGGTCCGGGTCACGAAGGATCTCCTGCATCGTCTCCGCCTGGTTGCGGATGCGTCCTGAGGGGACCAGCTCGGAGATGGTGACCGGCGCTCGGAGGAAGGACCCGATCTGTCCCGTGGGTGGGGCGTCTGCGATCACCACGTCCCATCGGTCCTCCCTGACCTCCCATATCGCCTTGCCGGTGGTGATGATCTCGCGAATGCCTGGTGCCGTGGTGGCCAGGGCGTCGAAGGCGCGGGCCAGAGGCCCGAACCTGTTGAGACCTTTGATGTTGAGCTGCAGTGCGAGATACTCGAGCAGGGCGTCCGACCGGACCATCTGCATGGCGTGGAGACCTGGCCTGACCTCCTGGGGCTCGAACTCGAGAGGGCCGCTGCCAAGGTGTGCCGATAGCCCGCCGGGCGATCCCATCTCCATCGCCAGGACCCGCAGACCCCGCCGCTGGCCGAGAAGGGCGAGACCGGCGGCGACCGCCGACTTGCCCACCCCTCCCTTGCCCGACACCAGGACGAGACGTTTCTCGAGCACGGGCGCCTGGCCTAGCTGGAGCCGCCGAGGGGTATGCGGAGGACCAGGTCGCCCTCTTCCACACTCCAGCTGGCGCTTCCGATCAAGGCGTAGTCGGTGTAGTCGGCCTGCGCCCGCTCCACGAACAGCCTGCGCTCGTCACCAGCCACCGGGGGGAGCGGACGGTCCTTCACTGCCGCGGCGCGCTCCCGATAACGCTGGAGCATGGCGTCGACATCGAATTGGGCCATCAGAGGACGTTATACGTCCTGCGTTCTACGTGGCAGCGGTGCGAGCGCGCCGCGCTTCCGCTTTGCGCTCGCCTGCCAGCCGCTCCAAGTCGACGTCGCCGTAGTCGACGTAGCTCATGGCGTCGGCGATCAGCCTGTGACCGGCCACCTCCCTGATCGCCTGGTGCATGTCGTGCGCCACCCGTCGGTAAGCGGGGTGGCCCGCCGCCTGACTGCGCAGCTCGATGAGATGGAACGCCTGGCGAGGGTTCATCTCCATGACGAAGCGGACGTTGAAGGCGAAGGGCACCACGTACTGGGCGACTTCGGCCCCCAGGTCGTCACGCAGCTGCTCGTAGAAGGCTCCTGAGTCGGTCATCAACGATTCCCACTCCCCGCCCAGACCCTGGTCCTCGACCTCCGCCGGGAGGTCGTACCCGAGCCGGGTGGAGAATCGTTGCCACTCGAGGGTCATTAGACGATGACGCTGCAAGTCGCGGAAGGCGCCGATGTCGCAGGTGACGTCAAATCGATAGGTGGTCCGTTCCATGGCCCGCCCCGGCTTGTGTCTCCGGTTGGCCCGATCCCCGACCAGGGCGGCGATCACCCCCGCCCGTTCGGCCTCCGTCATCGACCGGGCGATACGGAGCAGCTCCCAATCGGACAGCTCCGAGACGGCGTAGAGAGCCGCGGCGGCGATCTTCACCTCTGCCTCCGGGTCCCAGTCGACCAGGGTCACCGAAGCCCCCTCGTCGGTGGGGGCACCCAGGCCTGCAGCGTGCTTCTCGAGATCGAAGCGCACCTGCTCCAGGTACTGCGACCAGCGCACACCACGGTCCTCGAGGTCGACCCGGGTGAGGAACGAGGGGATGATCTTCCGCAGCTCACCCAGCATCATGTCCCCATACTCCTGCACCTCACGGAGGGGGTTGGCCCGCATCCGGAGCAACGACATCTCGTAGGCCTGGCCGGTGCCATAGATGCCGACGTTGGAGAGGGTGGACACCGGGAGCATGCCCCGGACCGTGTCGCAGGCCTTGGCCCGGATGGTGGCGTTCCAAACCATCTTGGAGTCGTCCTCGCCGCGGGGATGGAGTTGCTCGTAGTGGGAGACCATTCGGGCCACCATGTCCGAGTAGGTGTCGAACACCCGCTCCATGTGCTCCAGGTACCGGCCGGCGTGTCTCGAGCCGGAGATCTCGGGCGGCACCAAATACCGGTAGCGGTCGCCGAGACGGGCGTCGTAGCGGATGTAGCGGGTCGATTGCTCCAGATAGGCGGCGAGACGGCCCCACTCCAGCACCTTGGTGAGAAGGTTCGAGGCCTGCTCGCAGGCGAGATGGGCGCCCCCCAGCTGTGCCACCGAGTCGTCCCCGTAGTCGAAGAACACCCGCTGATAGAGCTCCTCCGCCCTGCGGGTGGCGACGAGCGGGTCGTCGACGGCCGAGGCGATGGTCTCGATCCCCGACTCGGGATCGGCCACGAACTCGTCGAGGAAGAGCCTTCGCAGCGACTTGGCCGACCTCGAGTAGCGTGCGAAGAGTGCCCCCTTTACGACCTCGGGGAGATTGATCAACCCGAACACCGGGAGATCGAGATTGGTGAAGAATCGTCCCAGGACGGCTTCTTCCTCCGGGGTGAACTCTTCCTGGTGATAGGTCGTCACGGACCGGCGATTGTATGCCTGGAACCACCCGGGATCCGGTTACCGTTTCGTCGCAGTGGCTGTGTTCCTCGTTCGGCTCGGTGTGTTCATCCTCTCGGCGACCGCCATAGGCATCGCCCTGATCCCGATCCTGGTCCTCATCGACCTGCTCGACGGGGGCACGGGATGGGGTCTTTGCCCCGACGGGATCGAAGCATGCAACAACCCCTTCACCACCGCTGCCGAGTTCGGGATCCTGCTCACGCTCGGCTTCTTCCTCTCGGTGCTCGGCATCCGCCTCCTGATGAGACTGGCCCGGCGGATGCGCTCCGACGACTACCAGGTGAGTCAGTGAGCGGGGGTGACGGCTTCGGCCTCGACTGAGGCCTGGTCTGTCTGTTTGGTCACGACCAGGTAGATGGCGGCCAGGATCATGGCCGCTCCGGCCCACCCGGCCAAGGTGAGCCTCTCGTCGAGCACAACCCATGCAGTGGCGACGGCGAAGGCCGGCTCCGCGGCGAGGACGACGGCGGCGGTGGTGGCACCGACCACGGTCTGAGCCCAGATCTGGAGGACGAAGCAACCTGCGCTGGCGCCAAGCCCGGTGAGCAACAGAGCACCCCAGACCGAGCTCGGTGGCAGGACCGGGCCCTCGATCAGGAGGGCGGCGGGAAAGGCCAGAAGCGAGGTCACCGCCAGCTGCACCGTGGTGAAGGGCACCACCGGGTGATGACGGGCCAGACGGGACAGGGCCACGATGTGAAAGGCGAAGGAGAAGGCACAGGCCAGGGTGAGCAGATCGCCTCGTTGAAAGCTGGGGCCTTCGGTCCCGGTGAGCAGGATCAGTCCCCCGAAGGACACGGCGGCACCACCGACGCTCCACCAACTCGGCGAGCGACGGGCGAATAGTGAGGCCAGGAACGGGGTGATCACCACATATAGACCGGTGATGAGTGCCGAGTTACTGGCACTGGTCTCGGTGAGGCCGGCGGTCTGAAACGCATAGCCGCTGAACAGGGCTACCCCGGCGATCGTCCCATGCCACCAGACCTTCTGGCCCCGGGGCAGGGCGAACACGGCGAGCGCCAGTGCCCCGATCAGGAAGCGCCAGGCGACGAAAGTGAGAGGGGGGACCTGGGTGACTGCCGACTTGATGACCACGAAGGTGGCGCCGAAAACGAATGACGCCGCGAGCAGCGCCAGGACAGCCCGGCTTCGATCGGAGGTGAGCATGGCCGGGGGAGGGTAGGGCGGGCTTACGATGCCGGCCATGCCGCTGAGCCGAGCCGACGGGTCGGTGCCATCCCGGGCCGCGAAGGGGAAGGCACGCGCCATCCTCAGCCGGCTGATCCGTCGCTATCCCACAATCGGCACCGCTCTCGACTACGACTCGCCCTTCCGGCTCCTCGTTGTCACGGTTCTCTCCGCCCAGACCACGGATGAGAACGTGAACAAGGTGGCGCCCATCCTCTTCGAGCGCTATCCGACCGTCTCCGATCTGGCCGAGGCCAACCCGGAGGATGTCGAGAGGATCGTGTACTCCACCGGCTTCTACCGGCAGAAGACCAAATCGATCATCAAGCTGGCCCAGGGGATCGAGGAGCTCTTCGACGGCGAGGTGCCCATGGACATCGACGATCTGGTCAGGTTGCCCGGTGTGGGGCGGAAGACGGCAAGTGTCCTCCTCGCAGAGGCCTGGGGGGTGCCGGCCATCGCGGTGGACACCCATGTCAGACGAGTGACCCGGAGACTTGGCCTCACCGCCCAGAGCGACCCGGTGAAGATCGAGCGGGACCTCATGGCGCTTTTCCCCAAGAACACTTGGTCCGGGGTCTCGATGCGCATCATCCAGTTCGGGCGGGACGTGTGTGACGCCAGACGCCCGTTGTGCGGCGAGTGCGAATTGTTCGGTCTTTGCGAGTACCCCGAGCGCTTCGCCTTCGCCGGCAAGAAACCGCGACGGTGACCCTTCCCCGCCTCGGCAACCGGGCCATCCTCCGTCTCGCCGTCCCCGCCCTCGGCGCGCTCGCCATCGACCCGTTGCTCACTTTGATCGACACCGCATTCGTGGCACGGGTCGGCGTCAACGAGCTGGGGGCCCTCGGCGTCGACACTGCCGTCCTCGGCTTCGTCTTCTTCGGGTTCAATTTCCTCGCCTACGCCACCACCCCGCTGGTGGCCCAGGCACTGGGTCGGGGCAATGGGGCCGAGGCGAGACGTTGGGTTGGTGACGCCCTGGTCCTGGCCGTCGTCCTGGGTCTTGTCGCCGCCGTCATTGTCGAGATTCTGGCCCCATGGTTCGTCGGGCTGATGGGTGCAAGCCCGGAGGTTG
Organism: Acidimicrobiia bacterium; assembly: GCA_050741975.1. GTDB lineage: Bacteria > Actinomycetota > Acidimicrobiia > Spongiisociales > ZC4RG35 > JARDZU01. Next base: position 14,078 of record JBOGET010000086.1, on the reverse strand, counting down.
CCGCCCCTGCCGTCTCCTATCTCCGGATCCGGGGGGTCGCCACCCCGGCTGTCCTGCTCGTCACCGCGGGGCACGGCGCCTTCCGTGGATTCCAGGACACCAGGACGCCCCTGATCGTCGCCGTCGGGATCAACGTGGTCAACCTCGTGATCGACCCGTTGCTGATCTTCGGGGCGGGACTGGGTCTGGAAGGAGCGGCCCTGGGCACCGTCATTGCCCAGTGGGCGGGAGCCATCTGGTTCCTCCGTTTGATCCGGGCCCGGGGCATGGCCGATCGCCCGGCCGCCCTTCGGGAGGCGATCCCGACGATTCTCGCCCTGGCCAGGAACGGGGTCCTGGTCTCGATCCGCACCGGGTTCCTCCTCTTCGGCTTGACCTTTGCCGCCGCCACCGCCACTCGGCTCGGGGTGGGCGAGATCGCGGCCCATCAGGTGGTGATGCAGGTGTGGCTCCTGGCCGCCATGGTGGCCGACGCCTTCGCCATCGCCGCCCAGGCCATGGTCGCCGACGCCGTCGGCGGCCGGGACGTGGACAGGATCGACCATCTCTCCTCCCGGTTGCAGGTGTGGGGAGTGTTCACGGGTGTCATCCTCATGGGCGCCTTCCTGCTCGGAGGGCCGCTTCTCGAGTATCTGGTCGATGATCCGGCCGTGGCGGCACTGACCGTCTCGGCTGTCGGCGTCGCAGCATGGATGATGCCCGTAGGGGCGCCCCTCTTCGTGGCGGATGGGATCTTTTTCGGGCTGCTCGCCTTCGGGACCATCATCGCCTCGACTGCATTGGGCGCCGTGGTCCTGATCCTGCTGCTGTCGCTCACACCGCTTGGCTCATCGTTGGACGGGATCTGGTGGGGGATCGCCGCGATGCTGGCGGCCCGTGCAATGGTCTTGGTGTTCACCTACAGGCGCGCGGTGCGGGTGGCGGTCAGGTCCTGACCCCGTGTCTCGGGGAGGAGAAGGGTGAGAAGGGCGGCGACAGCCATGCCCAGGCCGAGCATGGTGACGGTCGGAGAGAGACCGAAGCGGTCGATGGTGAACACCCCCAGGATCAGGCCGACCGCCGATCCTGCCAGACCGAAGTTGGTGGCTGCGGTGTTGGCGCTGGCCCGGAGCCCCGTGGGGAACAACTCGGCGCGGTGCGAGCCAGCGGCGGGGACGAAGGCAAAGGTCCCGAACGAGGACACCATGACCGCGGCGACGATGAGAGGGATCGAGCCCGACCAGTAGATGACCAGGCCGCCGCCAAGGGCGAGCAGCAGGCTCACCACCGTCGTCCGCCGTCTCCCCCAGGCGTCAGCGAGATGCCCTCCCACGAAGAAGCCGAGCCCGCCGAGGGTGCCACCGAGAAGGGCGATGAACACGGTCGTGCCCGTGGTGAGCGCGAGATGTTCGATCATCCGCGTGGTGGAGAAGGCGAGAGCGACCGCGGAGAAGGTGGAGACGAGGAATGCGATGACGGAGACCAGCCAGAATCGTCGCGCCCATTCCCCGGTGGCCAGCTCCCGCCAGTCCCTTTGCTCGTGGTCAGCGATGAAGATGCGGCTCTCGGGGACGTTCCGCACCAGGAACGGGAGAATGAGCAGACCCAGAGCGACGAGGAGATGCGGCACCCTCCAGTTGTCGCCACCACCATCGGCCAGGGGAAGGGTCATCAAGGCGAGACCAGCCCCGAATGACACCGCGGCTCCGTAGAAGGAGATGGCATAGGCCCGGATGTGTGATGACACCTGTTCGGCGAGAAGGACGATGGCCAAACCGCCCATGGCGGCAGTCCCGGTTCGGAGGATGGCCTGTGCCGTGCCGAACTGCCATGCTTCGAGGGCGAGCCCGGCCAGAGTGCCACCGACCACCACCAGGGTGATCGACAACAGGAGGGGCCGACGGCGCCCGCGATGATCGCCGAGCCAGCCCAGGGGGAGGGCGGCGAATGCAGCCAGCCGGGCGATGCCGAGAAGGAGGCTCATCTCACCTTCGCTGAGACCGAGGCCTGCCCTGGTGAATGGCAGAGTGGCCGATGCCTGGGACTGGGCGAAGCCCTGCACCACGCCGGCCGCCCAGATGATGAACACGATCCGACGGTCGGAGGTGGTGAATCGCTCCACCGGGAGCAACGGGTCGAGAACGCGTCGCAACCACGGAGCCACGAGTCGAGAGTAGAGCGGCACCCGTGCGATCATCACCACACTTCGGCTAGTTCGCCGAAAAACCAAAGTGTTTGAGAACGTCGACTCGGCCGCCTACATCCTCCAGGTCCTCATTGCCTTCGGAGCGGGGATCATCTCGTTCATCTCCCCATGCGTGTTGCCGCTCCTCCCCGGCTACCTGTCGATGATGTCCGGTTACTCGGCGAGCCAGCTCGAGGCAGGCGACGTGTCGACGGCACGGATGACCCGGGTGATCCTTTTCTTCATCGTCGGCTTCACCGTGGTGTTCGTGGCTCTGGGGGCGATCGCCACAGGTCTTCGAACCTGGCTGGTGGAGAACCTGACCACCTTCACCAGGCTGGCAGGGTTGACGGTGATCGTGTTCGGGCTACTCATGGTGGCCATGGCGGTGTCCGATCGGGGGGTCCTGGCCGGCTTGGGTCGGGAGCGGCGGATCGATGTCCGACCCAGCCGGCTCGGTGAGTGGGCGCCGCCGGTGATGGGAATGGCGTTCGGCTTCGCCTGGACCCCCTGCATCGGCCCGGTGCTCACCGTCATCGTGGCCACCGCCTCGCTCCAGGAAACCCTCGGCCGGGGGGTGGTGCTTCTTCTCGCCTACTCCCTGGGGCTGGGAGTCCCCTTCCTCCTCGCCGGTCTCGGTCTGTTCAAGGTTTTCGGACGGCTCAGGCCCTATCTGCGACCGATCATCATCGCTTCCGGGGTCCTCCTGACCCTTTTCGGGGTGGTCATGGTGACCGGAAACGTGAGCACCCTGTCCAACTGGTTCTCCGATGTGCTCCTGTCGATACCGTTCTTGCGAGACCTGGCCACCATCTGATGACAGTGACCGAGCCACATCTGGCGCCAACCACCCCGGAGCTGGTCTGGTTCAGCGGAGACGACTCGATCCGTTTCCTCAACGACCTGATCAGCCAGGAGATCGGGAGTCTCGCTCCTGGCGAGATGAGAAGGTCCTTTCTGCTCACCCCGCAGGGCAAGCTGGACCATCTGATGTGGGTGCTGCGGGGCGAGGACGAGGTGGGTCTGGTCGTGGATGCCGGTCGAGGGGAGGACCTGGCGGCCAAGCTGGGGCGGTACCGGATCCGGGTCCAGGTCGAGATCGAGCCGGTCACCGAGGACGTCTGGCTGGTGGTGGGCCCGTTCGATGTCGAGCCCGGGCATTGGTCCGGCGACCGGTCTCGATTGGTGGCCGACGTCTCCTGGCCCAACCTGTCCCGGGCGCTGGTGGTGGGGGACAAGCCCGATCTGCCTCTGCTCGATGACGAGCGATACGAGCTGTTTCGGATCGAGACCGGTGAGCCACTGATGGGTGTCGATGTGACCGATTCCACCATTCCCCAGGAGACAGGTCTGGTCGCGGTGTCGATCTCCTTCGACAAGGGCTGCTTCCTCGGTCAGGAGCTGGTGGCCCGTCTCGACAGCCGAGGGGGCCGGGTCAATCACCATTTGCGGATCCTTCGCTTCGAGGGGTCGACACCGGAAGCGGGGACTGAGGTCGAGAAGGACGGAGAGCGGGTGGGCGTGGTCAGTTCGGTGGCCCAAGGTGCAGGTCTGGCCCTCCTCCGACGCGGGGTGGAGCCGGGCGATGTCGTGAGTGTTGGAGTCGGGTCGGCGGTGGTGGAGGCAGTCCCGGGCGGATGATGTCCCGGTCAGGTCCGGTCAAGGGGCGCGGGCTCTGACGGTGTAGATGTGTCCGAGGGGGCTGAACCACCGGTAGATGCCGGGTCGGATACGTTTGACGGTCCAGCCTTTGCCCTGGAGTCGATGGTCATGGCGGCAGTCGGGGGCGAGGTTTCTGGTGCTGGTAGGGCCGCCCAGGGCCCAAGGGTGAATGTGGTCGAGGTCGCATTCGGTGGCGGGCATGCGGCATCCGGGGAAGACACAGGTCGGGTTTCGTGATTCGACATGTCGTTTCTGAGCGGTGGTCGGCCGGCGTCGGGTGGTCCCGTTCCAGACGACAGCTCCCGTCTCGGGGTCGGTGACGGTGACACGATGTTCCGAGTCGGCTTGTTCGTTGACGACCTGTCGGGCGATGTCGGAGATGACCGGTCCCCACCCCGGGTATGTCCCCCGGATTCTCTGTGAGACCAGCCAGCGTGGTGAGGTCGACGTGGATGTCGACCACACCCGGGTCCCGACCATTCCGGTGCAGAGCTTGCTTTCGTCCGTGCAATAGGTCCAGGAACACGTCGGCGCGGAGCTGGTCCATGGTGCGGGGATCGTCTTTGGAGCGGGCGGCTCGGGCGAGACGGTTGATCCGTCGCATCGCCGCCTGGGCATCGGCGGCGGGTAACTGCATTCCGTACAGGTTGGCGGTCCCATCGGGATTCGCCTCACTGCTGACCCGTCGTTCCTCGACTCCCTGCTCATAACGCTTCTTGGCCGAGTCGGGGTCGACGGCTATGACAAGTCTCTGGAGTCGTGCCCGAAGCTGACCGGTGGTGAGCCGGGGAGTCTGCACCAGAACGGTGTCGGCCACCCTGCCTCGGGTCTCAGGGTCGAGATGCATCGTCTGATTGCAGATGACCCGAGCCTTGGGTACGTCGACCCGCCCCTCGGAAAGGGCCTGCCACACGTGTGGGTAGTCCTCGACCAGCATGGCCGCCAACGAGAGCTGATACTCGGCGGCCCGTCGGGTCAGAGCCAACGCCGCTCCTATCTCGGAGGCGGCCACATCCTGAATGTCGTCCATGGCCAGGTCCGGGGAGAGGACCCCGTTCTCGGCGTCGGCTATCGACACCATGTCGGCATACAGCTCGGCCTGATCATGAGCCACCTGGCGGTAGCGGGCCTTCATCAGCTCGACCCGGTCGAACCCGGACAACATGTCCCGATTGCTGGTGGCCAGGATCTGGGCCAACTCCGGGCCGGGCGGTATCTCCGCCAACCCTTCCGGAAGTCTCTCCCTCTCGAACATATGTTCGAGCCTACATCCCGCCAAGGCCAGAAACAATCCTCTTGATCCGGGAAGCTTCCGGCACGTTCAACAGTCGAAACCGTCATGTTGCGGCAACGTTCCCCCAGCGGCTGCTGAAGCGCGGCTCGATCCCCGCCGCCAGATCGACCAATTCGGCGATGGTGAAGTCCCGCTCGTTTACCGCGATGGCAAGGCCATCCGACCCCGGTCGCCAGACGAGGACAAGGTCGCCGCTGGGAGGGTCTCGATAGAGCAGACCCTCGACGTTCCCGACCGCGATCGGGCTCTGCTCCTCACCACCGCTGACGCCTGCTGGTGCGTCGAAGGACTGAATGAGCTCGAGCCGCGGATCATCGCGGCGCGGGATGGGGACAGGGGAATAGGTTCGCATCCATCGGCCCGTGGGGCTCTCGGGGAGATCGCTCTCCGAGCGCAGCTCCCATTCTGGAGGGAGACGGCCGATCTCGATCGATCCATCGGGGCGGGCCAGGAAGCGGGTGAAGCCAGCCAGGTCCCTGACGACTATGCCGGTATACGCTTGGGGCAATTCGACCGCAGTATGACGGCCGTACCCGATGGTCTCACAGGCCAGGTCCGGCGTGACGTCCCCATGCGCCATCATGGCGATGTCTACGACGACGGCTGCTTCGAGCACGCCTTCGATGACACGAGCACGTCCGACGTAGGAGGCGGTACAGGGATCCTCCTCGACGTAGGCTGCCGAGCCCACGAAACCGAGGGTGACGACGCGCCCATCAGACGAGAGCTCGATCGTATCGATGGCGACCACCCGGTCGGAAGGCGGCGGCCCGTTGCCGATCGACGCCGCATCCATTCCCGCGCCACACGTGCCCAGCACCAACATCGTGACGAGGGGGATTCGGCGGCACCAACTCATGGCTGTTGGACGCACTCAGACCGTGGAGGGGTTCCTCAGAGGCTGCGTGCCGGAGGCGGGACTCGAACCCGCACGCCCTCGCGGGCAATGGATTTTGAGTCCATCGCGTATACCAATTTCGCCACTCCGGCCTGCACGTGAAGTGTATGGGACGTTAACGGTATTCCGGCCGATGGCTGTACCCTTCGGCTGGTCTTGAATCGTCTCCAACGCCGGCTGTTCCGGCTCAACGACAAGATCGAATCGATCAACAGGGAGCTGCATCTGGTCAACGCCGAGCTCTCCCACCATCGCTCGATCAACGAGGACGCCCAGCGCGACGCCTCGGTGGGCAACCACATCGACCGGGAGGAAGCTGGTCGAACCGCCGGTGACGTGAGGCGTTTCGAGAGGACGGCGCTCTATCTGAACGTGCGACGCGCCAAGTTGGTCGAGACCCGCGATCGCCTCCTCGCCCGTCTGCCCGACTGACGGCCCACCCGGCTACCGTCAGGGTCGTGCCCACCCTCGCCCTGATCGACGGCAACTCGGTCGCCTATCGGGCCTTTTACGCCCTTCCCGAGGACCTGGCCACCAAGAGTGGCCAGGTCACCAACGCCGTGTTCGGGTTCACCCGGATGCTGATACGACTGCTCAAGGACTATCACCCCGATGGCATCGCTGTGGCCTGGGACGTCTCCCGCCAGACCTTCCGCACCGAGTCCTACCCCGAGTACAAGGCACAACGGGAGAAGGCCCCTGACCAGTTCCGCAGCCAGCTGCCTCTCATGGACGAGGTGCTGCAGGCCCTTCATGTCACCCAACTACGCGAGGAGGGGTACGAGGCCGACGACCTCATCGCCACCTTGACCAAGAAGGCGGTGAAAGCCGGATGGGAGGTCCTCATCGTGACCGGTGACCGGGACGCCTTCCAACTCATCGACGGGCCGGTGAAGGTGGTCTACACCCGACGCGGGATCAGTGACATCGTCCTCGCCGACGAGGAATACGTCGAAGAGCGATACGGGATCCGAGCCGACCAGTACGTCGAGTATGCCGCCCTGCGAGGCGACACCTCGGACAATCTGCCCGGTGTGCCCGGGGTGGGTGAGAAGACGGCTTCCCGTCTCGTCGCCGACTACGGAGATCTGGACAATCTCTACCTGTCGGTCACCGAATTGACTCCAAAGCTGAGAGAGAGCCTGGCCGCTCATCGAGAGCAGGTCTTCCTCAACCGGGAGCTGATGCGGCTGGTCGACGACATGGAGCTTGGTGTCGAGATCGAGGAGCTGCACACCAGGGAATGGGACCGTCATCAGGTCAAGGACCTATTCGACAGTCTCGAGTTCCACTCGATGTGGAATGACCTGGAGCAGGCTCTGCCCTCGGCTGTCCCCGACTCGGAGCTGGTCGAGGTCGATGCCCGTCTGATGACCTCGCCCGATGAGGTGACGGCGTTGACGAAGCACACGGTCCTCATTGCCGCTCTGGTCACCGATGGGGGAGAGCCGTTCGGTCTGGCCGTTTCCACCGGCCCCGGAGAGGCGGCGGTGGTACCCTTCGACTCGGCCGGGCCCGTCCTGGATGCCTTGGAGAGCGGCCAGGTGGCCCTGGCCGGTCACGATGTGAAGGACCTGGTGCGGACGCTCCTGGAACTAGATCGTGATGTCGAGCGTCTCGACATGGACACCGCGCTCGCCGCTTACATCGTCAACCCCTCGCAGCGGACCTACGACCTCGAGGAGCTGGCGGAGCGTCTCCTCGGTCTGGAGTTGTTCTCACCGGACGGGGACAATGGGGAGGCGGGGACGCTGCCTTTCGACAGCGGGCCCGATGTCGAAGTGGAGGGCCGTCGGATCGAAGCAGTGCGCAGGCTGGTCGACGTCATGCGATCGGAGCTCGCAGACCGTGACGAGGCGGACCTGTTCGAGGAGTTCGAGCTTCCCTTGATCCCAGTGTTGGCCCGGATGGAGCATGCCGGGATCGGGGTGGACCGTGCCTACCTGGAGAACATGGGTGCTGAGCTCCGGGAGAAGCTCACCGCCCTCGACGCCCGGATCCAGGAGCTGGCCGGCGAGCAGTTCAACGTCAATTCGACGGATCAGCTCCGCTACGTGCTCTTCGACAAGCTCGGGCTGCCCGTGATCAAGAAGACGTCGACCGGAAAGCCGTCGACCGACGCATCGGTCTTGAAGAAGCTGGAGCACCCGATGGTGGAGGCATTGCTCGAGTATCGGGAGTACGAGAAGCTGCGTAGCACCTACGTCGACGGGTACCTGCCGCTGGTGGAGCCCGACGGCCGGATCCGGACCCGGTTCAACCAGATGGCCGCCACCACCGGGAGACTGTCCTCGGACCGGCCCAACCTCCAGAACATACCGATCCGCTCCGAGTCGGGCCGCACCATCCGGCGGGCGTTCATCGCCGGGGAGGGCGCCGAGTTCCTGGTCGCCGACTACTCGCAGATCGAACTGCGGGTCCTGGCCCACATGAGCGGTGACCCGTTCCTGGTCGAGGCGTTCCGCGCCGGCTCGGACATCCACACCGCCACCGCGGCCCGGGTCTCGGGTCTCGCCGAGGCCGAGGTGACGAGCGATCAAAGACGAACGGCAAAGATGATCAATTTCGGCCTTCTCTACGGGATGGAGGCATTCGGGCTCGCCGACCGACTCGGCATCTCACGTGAGGAGGCACAGGAGCACATGAACGCCTACTTCTCCCAGTTCGTCCAGGTGAGGGAGTTCATGGCGTCGGTGGTGACCCTTGCCCGCAATCAGGGATATACCACGACCTTGTTCGGCCGGCGGCGCTATCTGCCCGAGCTGAAATCGGACAACTTCAGGATCCGCCAGATGGGGGAGAGGATGGCGTTGAACGCTCCGGTGCAGGGCACGGCCGCCGACATCATCAAGAAGTCGATGATCGATCTCGACGCCGGTCTCCGCTCCGAGGGGCTGGCCTCAACCCTGATCCTGCAGATCCACGATGAGCTGATCCTGGAGAGCTCCCTGGAAGAGCTCGAAGTCGCCGAGAAGCTGGTGGTGGAGACCATGGAGGGTGTCGTCGCTCTCGACGTGCCCCTCAAGGTGGACGTGGCCACCGGCCCCGACCTGGCCAGCGTGAAGAGCTAGCACGGTTTCCTCCCCCAGGAGCGGAGCGACGTTGGGAGACGTGTCACCGAAGGTGACGGAGGGGGTTTTGTCACCGGGAGATGCGCGAGCATGGCAATCCACCCGAGCAGATGTAGGTCGGATCCCCCCTCCCCGCCGGTGGCGGGACTCCCCCTGCGGGGGGAGAAACCGATCCCCCCTCCCCGACTTCGCAGAACCCGTGCGGTAGAACGCATGACTCAAACCCGTTGGCCTTTCCTGGCGGATCTGCGTACACTCATCGTGTCTGTAGGCCTTGCGTTTGCAGAGTTCCCTTCGGAGGTAACCACCCACACATGATCAGCGACCCACAAGACGCGCCCGCGAGCGCTCCCGACACGGAGAGCGTCGAGGCGCCCGAGACCACCGAAACCGAGACGTCCCGAGTTTCGGTCGACGTGGAGGAGCCCGTCGAGGCTCCAGAGGAGACGTCGGGCCGCGAGGCCCTTGTCGCCCCCGACCTGAGCGATCTTCCCGACGACATCGCCGACGACTTCGAGCGCGCCATCGAGGCGACGGTGCTCGAGTTCAAGGAGGGCGACATCGTCGAGGGAACGGTTGTCAGCGTCGACGCCGACGGCGCCATGATCGACATCGGTTACAAGTCCGAAGGCCTGATCCCCACCCGCGAGCTCTCGATCCGCAACAACGTCGACCCCAACGACGCGGTGACGGTCGGCGATCGTGTCGAAGCCGTCGTTCTCAACAAGGAAGACGACGAGGGTCGTCTCATCCTCTCCAAGAAGCGTGCGATGTACGAGCGCGCCTGGGGGAGGATCCAGGAGGTCGCCAAGGAAGGCGGCACCGTTGAGGGCACGGTCATCGAGGTGGTCAAGGGCGGTCTCATCGTGGACATCGGGCTCAGGGGATTTCTCCCCGCTTCCCTGGTCGACCTGCGTCGGGTACGCGATCTCGACCCGTTCATAGGCGATACCATCACCGCCAAGGTCATCGAGCTCGACCGGGCCCGCAACAACGTGGTCCTCTCACGTCGAGCCTATCTGGAGGAAGCCCAGGCCGAAGAGCGCAATGCCTTTCTCGACGGGCTCGCCGAGGGCGAGATTCGCGAGGGCGTCGTGTCGTCGGTGGTCAACTTCGGGGCCTTTGTCGATCTGGGCGGCATGGACGGGTTGGTTCATGTCTCCGAGCTCTCCTGGCAGCACGTCAACCATCCCGGTGAGTTGGTCAAGGTCGGGGACAAAGTCACGGTCAAGGTGCTCGAGGTGGACCGGGAGCGGGAGCGAATATCCCTCTCCATTCGCCAGACCAGTGACGACCCCTGGGATGTCTTCGCTCGGGAGCACGAGGTCGGCGACGTCATCGACGGTGTCGTCACCAAGACCGTGCCGTTCGGGGCGTTCATCTCGGTCTCCGACGGGGTCGAGGGGCTGGTCCACGTTTCGGAGATCGCCATCCATCGGGTCGAGTCACCGGAGCTCGAGCTCTCGATAGGCCAGCAGGTCAAGGTGAAGATCACCGAGAAGGAGGACGAGCGTCGCCGCATCTCGTTGTCCATCAAGCAAGCCTCTTCCGATTGGAAGGAGAGAGAGGCCCAGATGGAGGAGCAAAAGAAAGGACGGCGCCGCCCCCAGAAGGAGTTCGAGCGTGAGTTCGGGCCCAGCGAGGAAGAGCGTCCGCCGATGCCCGTCGACGCCTCCCTCGAGGCCATCCTCCAGGAGCTCAAGGAGCGCGGCATCGGCCGTTAGGTGACCTCGGGTCGCCCCTTCCTGTCTTCTACCCCGGTGTCCATCACGCCGGATATGAGGCGACCGAACTATAGAAAGAGTGCGGAAACCCTCAAGACTCTTCACTGACGGTCCGAATCACTCCTGTGGAATCGGACTTGAAGCACCGGGATGGCACTGCCCCCTCGGTAGCATGCCCAAAGGCATGCGCCGGGAACGGGCCGGCGTCATTCCCAGGGGACATACGAAGGGGACTCAATGGGTAGGAGAGCCATCGTCTTGTTAGTGGCCTTGATACTGGCCGGGCTCGCCGCTTGGGCGGTCTGGAACTATCTCCAGAACGTCGAGAACGAAATCATCGAAGGCCAGGAGATCGTCGAGGTCTACCGAGCCGGAGAGGCCATTGCTGAGGGCACGGACGGAGCAATCCTCCTGTCCGACTTCAACAGTGGCGGCGAGCTGATCGAGAAGGGCGAGGACCAGGCCGAGGATGTGCCTGACGGCGCCATCACCACCGCCGAGCAGCTGAATCAGGTGCTCTCCGGTCGAGTCGCCGCCGGCCCGATCGCGGGAGGCTCGATCCTGACCGAATCACAGTGGACTTCGATCACCGTCGACATCATCCCGCTGGCCGAGGAGATACCCTCGGGCAAGCAGGCGATGACGATCTCGGTGGACAACGTCCGGGGCATCAACGGGTTCGTCGAGCCGGGTGATCACATCAACATGATCATCACCCTCGACATCGGCTTCGACCTGCTGCCGGAGGACTTCTCCGGTGTCACGGTCGACCCCACCACCCCTCCGGTGGAAGGTGAGGCTCCGGCCGCCGAGCCGGAGACCACCGTGGTCACCTACACCCGGTATGTTCTCCAGAACCTGCCGGTGATGGCAACGGGACGTGACATCCGGCCCGACGAGGATGCGCCTCCGACAGTGGAGGTCGACGAGGAGACCACGACGGGGACCACGCCTGACGGGCAGCCCGTGGAGGAAGACACCGGCAACGACACGATCTTCACCCTCGAGGTCACTCCCGAGCAGGCCGAGCGGATCGCATATGCATTCGAGAATGGCTCGATCTGGTTGACGCTGGTCCCCGAGGACTTCGTCGAGGTGGAGACCACCGGTGTCATCATCGACAACCTGTTCAGCGGCGACCTGCTGGACGACATCTTTGGAAGCTGATTGAGGTTCGACCATGTCGATGGCTGAGCACAACTTGCTGGTCGTGGACAAGGACGACGAGTTCGTCTCCACGGCCAAGGAGCTCTTCGAGGGCCGACTCCCGGTTGCCCGCTCCATAGAGGAGGCGAGTCACACCATCGAGTCCGGCGACCTCCGAATGCTCCTGCTCGGTCCTTCGTTCTCCAACGACGCGTCCATGGAGCAGGTGAGGAGCCTTCACAACCAGGATCCGGGTCTCATCCTGATGATGGTTGCGGAGACGGTCACGGCCGACCTTCTCCGCGGCGCGATGCGAGCCGGAGTCTCCGACGTGATCGAGGCGCCGCTCGACGAACCGAAGATCGAGGCTGCCATCGAGCAGTTCGCTCACGACGTGTTGAAGCGCCGCAGCGCAGCCAAGCCGGCGGCAGAACCGGTGCGTTTGGAGCGGGGGTCCATCATCACGGTCACCTCGGCCAAAGGCGGCAGTGGCAAGACGGTGACGGCCACCAACGTCGCCCTTCTTCTCAGCCGGTTCGCGGACAAGAAGGTGGTCCTGGTCGACGCCGATCTCCAATTCGGTGATGTCTGCCTGTTGCTCCAGCTCGAGCCCCGGTTCACGATGGTCAACGCCGCCCATGAGCTGCATCATCTCGACGCCGAGATGCTCGACTCCCTGCTGACCGAGCACCCGACGGGGTTGAAGGTCTTGGCGGCGCCGCTCGAGCCCGCCTTCGCCGACGACATCACGACGGCCGGTCTCATGCAGATGCTCGACTTGCTCCAGGACACCTACGACTACGTGGTGGTCGACACCGCCTCGATGCTCGACGAGTTGATCCTGTCGCTGATCGAGAAGGCGGACCACGTCCTGATGGTCGTCGACATGGACCTTCCCTCGGTCAAGAACGCCAAGCTCGCCTTGGAGACCCTTCGCCTCCTCAAGTTCTCCACGCAGAACGTCCAGCTCGTCATGAACCGGAGCAACTCGAAGGCCAGGCTGGACAACAAGGAGATCGAGAGCGCCCTGAAGATGGAGATCTCCGCGGCGGTCCCTTCGGATGCGGCCGTGCCCAACTCGGTGAACGAAGGGCGCCCCATCGTGGAGACGGACCCCAAGGGCAAGGTAGCCAAGGGGTTCGAGAGCGTCGCGGAATTGATCGCCGGGAAGATCCCGGAGGGCACGCCAAAGGGCGGGCTCTTCGGTAGGAAATAGTGGAAGGTAGTTAGTCGTGCCATCGCTTTCTGAGAGAGTCGCAGCCGCCAGGCAGACAGAGACGCAAGACATCAGCGCCAATCGCTCGGACGCTCTGAGCGAGCTGCGCGGACGTCTCCATTTCAAGGTCGTCGAGGAGCTGGGACCGACGCTCTACGACCGTCAGATGTCGGATGCGGAGCTGCGTCTCCGCGTCCTCGAGATGCTGGAGTGGGCGGTCGACCAAGAGCAGGGACTACCGCTCACATCGGCCGACCGTCGGGCGCTGCTCAACGAGATCGCCTCCGACGTGCTCGGCTACGGCCCCATCGACCCGCTGCTCAATGACCCGGACGTCACCGAGGTCATGGCCAATGGCCCCTACGACGTCTACTTCGAGAAGAGGGGCAAGATCGTCCTTTCCGACGTCAAGTTCGTCGACGAGGTGCATCTGCGCCGGATCATCGACAAGATCGTCGGTCAGATCGGCCGCCGGGTCGACGAGGCGACTCCCATGGTCGACGCCCGTCTCCCCGACGGCTCCCGCGTCAACGCGGTCATTCACCCCCTCGCGATCGGTGGACCGTTCCTCACCATCCGAAAGTTCTCCGCCGACCCGTACACGGTCGAGGACCTGATCGAGTTCGGGTCGCTCACCGGTCAGGCGGCGCACTTCCTCGACGCCTGCGTTCGCGGCCGGCTCAACGTCGTCGTGAGCGGTGGTACCGGCACCGGGAAGACGACGCTCCTCAACGTGTTGTCGTCGTTCATCCCCTCCGACGAGCGCATCGTGACCGTCGAGGACGCCAAGGAGCTCCAGCTCCACCAGACGCACGTGCTGCCGCTCGAGTCACGCCCGCCGAACATCGAGGGCCGGGGCGAGGTGCGCATCCGCGACCTCGTGCGCAACGCCCTCCGTATGCG
>JBOGET010000085.1:0-21356 GCA_050741975.1 Acidimicrobiia bacterium | reverse complement strand
GGGGAGAACGGGGACGTTTATGACCGGTACCGGATTCGGATGGATGAGATCGCGGAGTCACTGAAGATCATCGAGCAGGTGATGGACACGATCCCGAAGGGCGACTACCGGGTCGACGACCGGAAGGTGACGCCGCCGCCGAGAGCCAGGATCGACGAGTCGATGGAAGCGCTGATCCACCATTTCAAGCTCTTCACCGAGGGGTACAAGGTGCCGGCGGGGGAGACGTACGTGGCCGTGGAGTCACCCCGCGGCGAATTGGGCTGCTACCTGGTGTCCGACGGCGGGGCCAACCCCTATCGGATGCACACCCGTGCCCCGTCCTTCTATAACCTCCAGGCCCTCCCCATCGCCATGGCCGACTCGCTGATGGCCGACACCGTCGCCACCATCGCCTCCCTCGACCCGGTGATGGGCGACGTCGACCGGTAGGAACCGCTTTCCTAATGCAGGACGTCACGCATATGTGACGGAGTGCATTGAGAATGGCTCATCACACGCCGGGGATCGTCGTCGTTGGCACCCCTCCGGTGTCTGTCTGCTCTTCGGTCTCCATGTCGGGGAAGCCCAATGACGGAGGGGGCATCGGGACCAATCGGCCGTACCCGTCGTATGTCGAAAGCTGCAACGGGTAGAGGTTGGGGATGATGCGACCGAACTGGTCCCGCTCGAATGTGACCAACCCATTCCCATAGTCGAGATCCTCCCCCGGGTACTCGGCTTCGTCGTAGACATAGGCGGGAAGGGACAACAACGGCCTCCCTCCTTGGTCGAACAACAGGACCTCCACCGGGTTCCCCCCCAGGTCGTAGGCGTAGATGTTGGGCACCAGCTTCCCGTCGGAAGTCAACAATCCCTCGAAGTAGATCTCTTCCGGCGGCTCGACGTGATGCGTCGGAGTGCTGACGAGCGTCGCCGCGAGACCGAGTCCGGCAGCAGCCGAGAACATGAGCGAACCTGCCGAGGAAATACGCCGCGGCCGATCAGAGCCCCGTCTCCGTTCGAGCCATATCGAGAGCCAGGTCGCGGCCACCACCAGGATGAGGCCCGTGACAGAGCTCGACTTGAGCCGCGGGATCGGGAAATTGGTGAACGGATCCTGGAAGTAGAGCAGCGACCAGGCGGTGATGAGCACCCAACCCCGGATCCAAATCCAGAACGGCCGGGTCGACGGCCAATGCACGGCGTCGCGGAGCAATGAGGCCCAGGTGTCGAAGTGACTCCTGGCCCTGACGAGCGGCCCGGGTGAGGGCTGGTCCGTCTGAGTCAGCCCGGCGCTCTGCCGGAACTCGGACACGAACGCCTCAGGGGATCCCAACATGTCCTCGATGGAGTGGTCTGGCAGTTCGGCGAGATGGGCCTCGAGGTCCTGGATGACCTCCTCGCGGTCCTCGGCGGGAAGGTCGGCGAGGCCTTCGGCGACTTGGGCCAGGTAGGACGCCTTCGACTGCGATAGCGTGATGCTCATTCCTCTTCTCCCTCGAGCAGATTGCTCATTGCCCCGGCGAAGTCGTGCCAGGTCTTCTTCGATCGATCCAACAGGTCGGTGCCGGACCGGTTCAGCCCGTAGTACTTCCGCGCCGGGCCCTCCTCGGACGGGACCACCTCGGAGGTGAGGTACCCGCCGCCGAAGAGCCGGCGCAGGGTCCCGTATACCGACGCGTCCCCCACCTCGTCGAAACCACTTGCTCGAAGCTGTCTCACGAGGTCATAGCCGTAGGTGCGTCCCCGGCTGAGGACGGCGAGGACCGCCGTGTCGAGCACACCCTTCAAGAGCTGGGTCGAGTCCATCCGCACTCCTGCTGTCGCTAGTCCGGGTTGCAGACTACCACGCAATACGTAGTAGCACCTGTCGCGTCGGCGGATTCCTTTGATGCATGACGTCACACCGCTCGTGATCGGACTCGATGGGCAAGACTGGCCCGATGTCGGTGTCCCGGGAACCCTCGACCTTCGTCGGACCGAGCCCTTCGCCCGAGCGATTCTCAGTCCGTCTGGTGGAAGCGGGGCATCACGGCCACCCCTGGTGGTGGAGCCGGAACTCCTGCACCTCCTCCGTGGTGGATGGGCCCCAGGTCATGGTGGGAACCGGGTGCTCGAGTCGAGCAGCCTCCAACTCGGCGGCGGTGAACCCGACCGGTTCGGTGATCGGCTCGATGCCATAGAGGGCGGCGGCGTTCCAACCCAGGATCTTGGCCTTCACCCCCCGGGTCAGCTCGGGGTAGCCGTGCTGCTCCCGCAGATCGGCCGGGATCTGGAACGCACGTAGGGCGTCGATCTGGCCCTGGGGGGATCCGTAGAAGATCGAGTCGGTACCCCAAAGCACGTTGTCCTCTCCAAACGCCGCCAGAAGCTTGCCCAGCACATGCGCCGCCTCGTTCGGGCGACGGAGCAGATGCCACCAGGTCGACCCGATCTCGGCATAGACGTTCTGCCCCTGTCCGATTCCGGCCTTGCGCACGGAGTCGATCAGCCGGTTCACCCCGAGGTGGGCGGTTTCCTCGGTGAACGGCCCCTCCCGCTGCGCCACCTCGAATCCCGAGTGGTAGACGACGAACTTCAAGTCGGGATGGGCCCGGGCCGCGGGCCCGACGTCCTCCGGCGATCCGTACCGGGTCTGATCGGAGAGACCCTTGTGCACGAACAGGATCGGCGCTCCCGACCTCGCCACCTCGTCGAGGAAGCGGTTCCCCACCTGGGGCAGGTCGGGGTCGTGGTCGTCCATCCACCAATGGGTCCCGGACGGGAAGTGGGTGAAGGTCTTCCAGCCGCTGATCATGTTCTCGGAGACGGCGCGCTCCATCTCCTCGATCACCGACTCGATCGGGGCGATCTGGGGCAAGGCGAGGGCATTGACCAGGACGCGTTGGTCACCGGACAGGGCCTTGACCATCTGCACGGTGTTCTCCATCACCTCGGGCGAGAGCGGGCTCCCCTCGGGAAGGATGGGTAGACCGGAGAGGGCGACCATGGTGGTGTCCGAGCGGATGAAGATCTCCTCGAGGAAGTGGTTGGTGGCGAAACAGGCCCGGGGATCGTCTTCCTCCTCACATCGAGCCTGGGGGAAGCTCCGCCCCCAGAACCAGTCCCCGCGCGTCGATGGATCGAGGTCATACTCGAGGAGATGACCCTGGACGTCGAACACGAACTGGGTCGGGCCCAACACCGATCGAGCGGCATCGGTGTCGTGACGCGACGCGGGATCGAAGGGGTACCACAGACCGGGCTGGAGACCGAGCGCCCGGGCCATGGTGTGGTCGACGGCTGCCAGGGAGACGGCGATGGCACAGGCGGAGCGGAGAAACTCCCGGCGACTCAGACCGGTGCGTCCGACAGCCTCGTCGACACCATCCCGGGCCGTCCTCTCCATCTCACGACGGACCGGGGTGATCCGCTCCGGCTCGTACTCACCGTTGGAGCACTGTCCGAAGGCGATGGGCAGACCCGGGTCCTCGTCGCGCCAGGAGAAGGGCATCGGTCCCGATTCTGCTCCCAAACGTGTCTGGAGGGAACCTTTCTTTATGCAGCGCGTCGCGGATATGTGACGCCATGCATTAGGAAGCGGGTCCCTGGCGGGTTTCGCCCCAAGTAGGGGTGCTACCTATTCTCCGGCGGCGATGAGTCGATGGTCCGAGGCCACTCAGGAGCGGGCGCGTCAGATCATGGGGCGTTATCCGCAGAGACGGTCGGCCGTGATGCCGTTGCTCTATCTGGCGATGGCGGAGGAGGGATACCTCACCGACGAGGGGATGGTGGAGGTGGCCGGCTGGGTGGGGATCACCCCGGCCCAGGTGCAGGCGGTGGCCACGTTCTACACCATGTACAAGCGGAAGCCCACCGGTAGGTACCTGATCTCCTGCTGCACGTCGATCTCCTGCATGCTCCTCGGTGGGGACGACGTTCTCCATGCGGTCGAGGACGAGTCCGGTGTCCCCCACGGTGAGACCGGTGCCGACGGGCTTCTGTCGGTGGAGCACGTCGAATGCATCGGCGCCTGCGGGGGTGCGCCCGCGGTCCAAGTCAACTACGAGCTGATCGAGGGGGTGACGCCCGAGAAGGCCCGGGAGCTGGTGAGATGGCTGGGCAACGCCCATCCCGAGGTGGTCAACTCCGATGAGATGCAGGAGCTGTTCGGCGGAGTGCGGAGCTTCGACTGGGCGATCAAGGAGGACGACGGCGCGGTGGGCCCCTACCCGGCATTTCAACCGCTGGGCACGGTCGGAAGCGAGGGGGGCGCTTGACGACGCCCCTCGTTGTCACCAAGCGGATGACCGAGTTCCCCACCGACTCGCACACCATCGAGCGCTACGAGGCCACCGGCGGCTACACCCAGGCCCGCCGGGCCACCATGATGACCCGTGACGAGCTGGTGGAGGAGATAAAGGCCTCGGGTCTCCTGGGAAGGGGCGGAGCCGCCTTCTCCGCCGGTCTCAAATGGAGCTTTCTCGCCCCGGCCCGGCCCTCCTACCTGGTCGTCAACGGCGACGAGTCCGAGCCCGGCACCTTCAAGGACCGCCAGCTCCTCGAACGCGACCCTCATCAGATGTTGGAGGGGGTGATCATCACCGCCGTCGCCAACGAGGTGCACGAGGCCTTCATCTACATCCGGGGCGAGTACCCCAAGCCGGCGCGCCGGGTCCAGGCGGCGGTCGACGAGGCCTACGCCAAGGGGTACCTGGGCAAGGGGATCCTCGGCTCCGACTACGACCTGGAGGTGACCGTCCACCTCGGCGCCGGCGCATATATATGCGGTGAGGAGACCGCCCTCATCAACAGTCTGGAGGGTCTGCGCGGGGAGCCCCGGCTGAAGCCGCCCTACTTCCCGGCGGCCAAGGGCCTGTACATGCTGCCCACGATCGTCAACAACGTGGAGACGGTGTCCAATCTCCCCCACATCCTGGCCATGGGCGCCGAGGCCTTCACAGAGATCGCGCACCCGCTCGACACCGGCACCTTCATGCTCTCCGTGTCCGGCCATATCAACCGGCCGGGCAACTACGAGCTCCCACACGGGATCACCTGGCGTCATCTCGTCTACGACATCGCCGGCGGGATCCGAGACGACCGGGAGCTGAAGGCCATCATCCCCGGCGGGGCGTCGGCGCCCTGGTTCGTCCCCGAGATCCATCTCGACGACCAGATCACCAAGGACGTGTGCGCCGAGGCGGGCTCGATGCTCGGCTCCGGCGCAGTGATCGTGATGGACGAGACCACCTGCATGGTGCGGGCCGCGGAGCGGATCGTGCGCTTCTTCGCCCATGAGTCCTGCGGCCAGTGCACCCCCTGTCGTGAGGGGACGACCTGGATGGAGATGATCCTGCGCCGGATCGAGGAGGGTCAGGGCCGTGCCGTCGACCTCGACCTTCTCCTCGATGTCTCGGACAACATCAGCGTCGGTCTCGGCTGGCCGCCAAAGATGACCACCATCTGCCCGTTGGGCCCATCGGCGGTGTCCCCGGTCCTCGCCCTCCGTGACTACTTCCGTGACGAGGTCGACGCCCACGTCGAACTGGGGGCATGCCCGTTGAGGCGAGTGGAGGCCCACGCGTGAGAAACCCCCCCTCCCCGCCTCCGGCGGTAGTCCCCATTGCGGGGGGAGAGACGGGGGCGGCGTTTCCTCCCCCGAAGGGGGAGGTGGCCCGAAGGGTGGTAGGGGGCAAAGGTGTCTGAACCTGAACTGGTCAATATCACCATCGACGGGGCGGAGCACCGGGTGCCGGCCGGGTCGCTCTTGATCAGGGCAGCCCAGGACACGGGCACCTACATTCCGAGGTTCTGTTGGCACGAGCGGATGAACCCGGTCGGGATGTGCCGGATGTGCCTGGTCGAGGTCCAGGGTCCGAGGGGGCCGATGCTGATCACGGCCTGCACCAACGACGTGGCCGAAGGGATGGTGGTCGACACCCGCAACGAAACGGTGAAGAAGGCCCAGGAAGGTGTGCTCGAGTTCCTCCTGGCCAACCACCCGCTCGACTGCCCGGTATGCGACAAGGGCGGTGAGTGCCCGCTCCAGGACCAGGCCTTTTCCCACGGGCCGGGGGAGAGTCGGTTCGTCGAGATCAAACGCAACTACGAGAAGCCGATCCCGATCTCCGACCTGGTCCTGCTCGACCGTGAGCGATGCATCCTGTGCGCCCGCTGCACACGCTTCTCCGAGGAGATCTCCGGCGACCCCCTGATCCAGTTCAAGTCGAGGGCCAACGTAACCGAGGTCAACACCTTCCCCGATCACCCTTTCTCGTCCTATTTCTCTGGCAACACGATCCAGATCTGCCCTGTCGGCGCTCTGACCTCGGTGCAGTACCGGTTCCGGGCCCGGCCTTGGGACCTGCAGATGGTGGAGAGCTCGGGTCTTCACGACACTGCGCATCCCCGATTGTCCGTCCACGTCAGCCAGAACCAGGTCCTACGTCTGGTCGGGGTGGACAACGACGCCACCAACCATGGCTGGCTCTCCGACAAGGATCGATTCGGCTTCCAGTACCTGGGCTCGGACGAGCGTGTAACCGCCCCGCTGCTGCGTCGGGACGGGAAGCTGGTCGAGGTGGGGTGGGCCGAGGCCCTGGACCGGGTGGCGGAGAGGATCGGGCTGATCAGGGACGAGGACGGTGGCGACGGCTTTGCCGTGATTGGTGGCGCCCATGGGACCAACGAGGACGCCTATGCCCTCTCCAAGTTCGCCCGGGTGGTCTTGGGGACCAACAACGTCGACGCCCGGCTCGACGACAGCCTGGCCTCGCATTTCCTCGCCGCCACCGTCAACCGGGCCCTCATCGGAGACATCGACACCGCCGACACCATCCTGGTCTGGGGGCCCGACCTCAAGGAGGAGCACCCCACCTTGTACCTTCGGGTCCGTAGGGCGGCTCAGGAGCTCGGGGTCAGATTGGTCGTGGTCCACCCCCGGGCCACGGGTCTCGACGACCGGGCCGCGATCAAGGTCCACTACCGCCCCGGCGGCGGGTTCGCCCTCCTCGACGAGATCGCCGCGGGCAAGCATCCCGATTTGAGCCATGCCCTGGCCGCGGAGCGGGTGGTGGCCCTCGTCGGCCGGGCCTCGATGGCCGACGGGCCCACACTCGCAGAGTCGGTTGTGGCTCATGTCCGCCACAAGGCGGGCTCGGCCCGGATTCTCCCGCTGGCTCGGCGGGCCAACATCTTCGGGGCGCTGGACATGGGTCTGGCCCCGGACCTGCTCCCGGGACGAGTGGCCGCCGAAGACGCCGGCCGGACCGCTCTGGCCGAGTCCTGGGGCGAGGTCCCGGAGGCCAGGGGCAAGGACACCAGGGCGATGCTCGAGGGGCTCGACTCCGGCGAGATCAGACTGCTCCTCCTGGTTGGGGCCGACCCGGTTCGTGACGTCCCCGACCCGAGACATGCAGCCCTCGCTCTGGAGGCGGCGGAGTACGTGGTCTCGATCGACCTTTTCGTCAACGACTCCAACCGGGAGGCCGACGTGATCTTCCCCGCAGCCGGGTTCACCGAGAAGGAGGGGACCGTCACCAATCTCGAGGGGCGGGTGCAGAAGCTCAACCTCATCGCCCCCGGTCCCGGCCAGACACGTCCCGACTGGTCGATCCTCGATGACCTCGCAGAGCGGGTCGGTCGCCCGATCGGGCTCACCTCCGCGGAGACGATCGCCAAGGAAATCGCCGAGACAGCTCCGGCCTACGCCGGGATCACCTGGGACCACCTGGAGTGGGAGGCACGAGACGGCGCCGTCGTCCCCCTATCCGGTGCGCAGCAGCTCAACCACATCCCGGTCGCCCTCAAGGGGGACAAGGCTCCCTCGGCGCAACTGACGCTGCACGTGGCCAGGACCCTGTACGACGATGGCATCATGATGCGGCACAGCCCTCTACTCCACCGGCTCGCTCGCGGAATCGTTGCTCATCTCAATCCCGAGGACGCGAGGAAGGCAGGTGCCCAGGAGGGTCACATCGTGAAGGTGGTCACCAAGCACGGCGAGGGGGAGTACACGACGGTGCTCGACGAGGGGACCCCAGCCGGGGTGGTCTACGTGCCGTTCAACCAGCCCGGTGCCGGCTCTCTCGGCACCGAGGCCGTGGTCCGGGTCACGGCAGTGGGCAAGTGAGCTGGGCCGAGATCGGGATCGTCGTCCTGCGGGTGCTGTTGACCTTCGCCCTCCTCCTCCTGGTCACCTTGCTCAATGTCTGGGCGGAGAGGAAGATCCTCGCCGACATGCAGAGCCGGATCGGCCCCAAGCGGGCCGGGCCCTTCGGGATCCTGCAGACAGTGGCCGACGGGCTCAAGCTGTTCTTCAAGGAAGCGGTCACCCCGCGCAAGGTCGAGCTGGGGGTCTACCTGCTGGCGCCGTTCCTGGCCGTGGTCCCCGCCTTTCTGATCTTCATGATGGTGCCCTGGGGCAAGCCGTTCACCATTGGCGGTCACGAGGTCGCCCTCCAGGGTGCCGATCTCAACGTGGGGCTGCTCTTCATCCTCGCGATGTCCTCGCTGGCGGTCTACTCGGTGGTCCTCGCCGGGTGGTCCTCCGGATCCAAGTACCCGCTTCTGGGAGGGGTCAGGGCAACCGCCCAGGCCATCTCCTACGAGGCGGCCATGGGTCTGGCCATGGTGGCGGTGGTCATGTTCAGCGCCACCCAGGGCGACGGGGGCACCCTCTCCCTGGCCGAGATCGTCAATCGGCAAGCCGGGACCTGGGGCGACCTGATCCCGGCCCTCGACCCCGTGCTCCGCTTCGTCCCCCGCTGGAACGTGTTCCCCCAGATCGTGGCGTTCATCATCTTCTTCATCGCCATCGTGGCCGAGACCAACCGCGCCCCCTTCGACCTGGTCGAGGCGGAGCAGGAGATCGTCGGCTTCCACACCGAATACTCGGGGATGAGGTTCGCCATGTTCTTCCTCGCCGAGTACGACAACATCTTCTCGATGTGCGCCATCGCCGCCACCCTCTTCCTGGGCGGTTGGAACGGCCCCATCTTCGAGGGGGCGGTCCCCGGGATCGTCTCCGCCCTCCTCCCCACCGTCTACTTCCTGGCCAAGACCTACTTCCTCATCTTCCTCTTCTTCTGGATCCGGGCCACCCTGCCCCGGCTCCGCTACGACCAGCTCATGCAACTCGGCTGGAAGCGGCTCATCCCCGGCGCCCTGGCCTGGCTCGTCATCTCCGCCTTCGCCATCTCTTTCCGCCAGTTCGGCCCACCCTGGAGCTAGCGATGGGTCTCATCAAGGAGCTGATCAAGGGTCTGCGTGTCACCGGGGGGACCATGGTGCGCACCATCGCAGGCAACGAGCTGGTCACCACCCAGTACCCGAAGGAGATGAGGGTCAAGCCACAGCGGTTCCACGGGCGCCACGTGCTCAACCGGTACCCGGACGGGATGGAGAAGTGCATCGGCTGCCAGCTCTGCGCCGGTGTGTGCCCGGCTCAGTGCATCTACGTGCGGGGGAAGGACAACGACCCCGACAACCCGACCTCACCCGGCGAACGGTATGGCTACGTCTACGAGATCAACATGCTCCGCTGCATCTTCTGTGGTCTGTGCGTCGAGGCCTGCCCCACCGAGGCGATCACCATGACCCATCTCTTCGAGATCTCGACGACCAATCGCGAGGACGCGATCTATACCAGGGAGACGCTGCTCATGGAGCGGGACGGGACCGTGCCGCACATGTTCCCCGACGACGAGCTGGCCGACCTGAACGAGCTCGACACCGCCGACGGGTGGTTGCGGGCAACGGCGCCTTCGGGGCTGGCCGCCTACGAGGGGGTAAAGATGTGGCAGGACACGCCCGGCCCCGCCGACTGGGCCCCCGAGCCCTCCCAGGAGGAGCGAGACCGCAGGAGAGGCGAAGGAGACACCGATGGCTGAGCCTCTCCTCTTCTTCTTCGCCGGCTTGGGCGCCCTGGTCGGGGCGGTGACCGTTGTGGTGGCCCGAAACCCGGTCTACTCGGCGATCGGGCTCCTCGGCACACTCTTCTCCGTCGCCGTCCTGTATGTGATCCAACTCGCCCACCTGGTGGCTGCGGTGCAGGTGATCGTCTACGCCGGGGCGGTGATGACCCTCTTCCTGTTCGTGATCATGCTCATCGGTGTGGACAAGGAGGAGAATCGGGTTGAGCCGCTCCCGTTGCAGCGAGTGTGGGTGGGAGTGGTTGCCGGTGCGGTCATTCTCTTCGCCGCCGGGGTGACCCTGCTCGGTGACTTCGTCTGGGTGCCGGCGGCCTCGCACCAGCTCGACGTGGAGGCCACCAACGGGACGATTCAGGCGATCGCCAAGCCGATGTTCACCGATTGGGTGCTCGCATTCGAGGCGACCGCGCTCCTGTTGACCATCGCCGCGGCCGGCGCCGTGGTCCTCGCCCAGTTCAAGAGAAAGCGGTCGTGATGGTGCCGGTCGATTGGTACATGGGATTGGCCGCGGCGCTGTTCCTGATCGGCGCATTGGGCATCCTGCTCCGGCGCAATGCACTGGTCATGTTCATGTGCATCGAGCTGATGCTCAATGCGGTCAACCTGACCCTGATCTCTGCGGGACGGGCCCTGAACGATCTCAACGGACAGGTGGCGGTGTTCTTCATCCTGGTGGTGGCGGCGGCCGAGGTGGTGGTCGGTCTCGCCATCATCGTGGCCATCTTCCGTCGCCGCGCCACCGCCTCGGTCGACGAGCTGAACGAGCTGCGAGGTTGATGATGCGGCTCTCATTGCAGCTGCCGCCGCGCCGGAGGTCCGCACTTGGTTGACCTTCTCTGGCTCGTGATCGCCCTTCCCCTCGCCGGGACTGTGCTCCTCCACTTCTTCGGGCGGTATCTCAAGGAGCCGTTGAGCGGGTGGCTGGCCTCGGCGGCCATAGGGGCCGCCTTTGTCATCGCCCTGGTCGCGGCTCTCCCCTTCTTCAGGGGGGAAGAGGAGGCCACCACCATCGCCCTAGGGGAGTGGATGCCGGCGATCGGGGCCGGCTTCGAGCTGTTGTGGGACCCGCTCGCCGCTGTCATGACCCTGATCGTCACCGGTGTCGGCACCCTGATCCATGTCTTCGCCATCGGCTACATGCACGGCGACGAGCGTTTCCCACGCTTCTTCAGCCATCTCAATCTCTTCGCCGCCTCGATGCTGACCCTGGTCCTCGCCGGCAATTACGCCATGTTGTTCCTGGGGTGGGAGCTGGTGGGGCTCTGCTCCTATCTGCTGGTCGGGTTCTGGTTCTTCAGGCCCATCGCCGCCGCTGCCGCCAAGAAGGCGTTCATCGTGAACCGGATCGGGGACTTCGGGTTCATGATCGGTCTGATGCTGGTGTTTGCCACCTTCGGCACCCTCTCGTTCAGCGGGGTGTTCGACCGGGCCGGTGAGGAGCTGACCAGCGGTCTGGCCACGGCGATAGGGCTCCTCCTCCTGGTTGGCGCGACGGGCAAGTCGGCTCAGGTCCCGCTCTACGTCTGGCTTCCCGACGCCATGGAGGGCCCCACACCCGTCTCCGCTCTGATCCATGCCGCCACCATGGTCACCGCCGGGGTGTACGTCATCGCCCGGTCGGCCCCCATCTATGAGTTCTCGCCGTTCGCATCGACGGTTGTGGCCAGCATCGGCGCCCTCACCGCCATCTGGGCTGCCTCCATCGCCCTGGCCCAACGGGACATCAAGAAGGTCCTCGCCTACTCGACCATCTCCCAGCTCGGCTTCATGTTCCTGGCTGTCGGCGCCACCGCCTATGTAGCCGGGATCTTCCATCTGATGACCCACGCCTTCTTCAAGGCCCTCCTCTTCCTCTGCGCGGGGTCCGTGATGCACGCCATGAGCGACGAGCAGGACATGCACAAGATGGGTGGCCTCTTCCGGAAGATGCCGGTGACCGCCATCACCATGGGTGTGGCGGCATTGGCCCTGGCCGGCGTCCCACCGTTGGCCGGGTTCTGGTCCAAGGACGAGATCCTGGCCGCCGGCTTCGCCCGGGGGGGATGGTTCCAGTTCCTGTGGGTCATCGGTCTGGTCACCGCCCTGCTCACCGCTTTCTACATCGCCCGGCTCTGGGTCCTGGTCTTCCTCGGCGAGGGGCGTTGGGACGAGGACGCCCACCCCCACGAGTCGCCGAAGGTGATGACCCTCCCCCTCATCGTGCTCGCCGTGCTCTCCGTGCTCGGCGGGCTGGTCAACACCCCGTTCCGCCTCGGTCTCGAGCATTTCCTCGAGCCCAGCTTCGCGTCGGTCCACCTCCAGCACGCAACCGACGATTGGGTGGTGCTGGGGGTGCTGGCGGGGCTGTCCGTCCTCGCCGCCCTGGCCGGGGCCGGGGTCGGGTATCTGGCCTACAACCGCCCCACGGAGAGATGGCGGCGGTTCGAGGAGTCTTTCGAGCCACTTTGGGGGGCCTGGGAAGCGGCCTACGGGGTCGACGACCTCTACGGACGGGTGCTGGTGGCGCCGGGTCGGAGCCTGGCGGAGACCGCCGCCTTCGCCGTCGACGTCGGGGTGGTCGACGGTGCGGTCAACGGGGTGGGTCGTCTGGTGCGCAATCTCGGCGAATGGGCACGCCCCCTCCAGACCGGTTTCGTGCGCAATTACGGGGTCCTGTTCCTCGGCGGCGCCCTGATCGTGGTCGTGTGGCTGGTAGCTGGGGGTTGATGATGCTGCTTGTTTGCCGGCCGACTTCGCCCTTCGGCAACCCTCACGGATCTATCGCGATCTCAACTCGTATTGTCGCACCTCAGGGCGAACAGACGCCGGTCGGCCGGGGCTTCCGCATCGCCGCGAGGTGGTCGCCATGCTGACCGCCCTCGTGTTGTTGCCTGCCGCTGCTGCACTCGTGGTGGCCTTGGTGCCCTCGCGGCGGCGGGAGATCCATCTCTCGCTGGGCATTGCGCTCTCGGTGATGCCTTTGGCGCTGGCCGGTTATCTGTTCTGGGTGTTCGTTCCGTCGGCCGGGTTCCAGTACGTGGACCGGGTGGTCTGGTACGAGCCGTGGGGGATCGACTGGTTCCTGGGGGTCGACGGGATCTCGCTGCCCATGGTGGTGCTCACCGCCCTCCTGGTCCCGATCGCCCTGGCCGCCTCGACCGCCATCGCCAGCCGGACCAAGGAGTTCGTGGTCTACACCTTGCTTCTCGAGGCTGGGTTGATCGGGGCGTTTCTCGCCCTCGACCTGTTCCTCTTCTTCGTCTTCTTCGAGGCGATGCTGATCCCGATGTACTTCATCATCGGCATCTGGGGGGCCGAGCGGCGGGTCTACGCCGCGGTCAAGTTCTTCATCTACACCGCGTTCGGCTCGGCCCTGATGCTGGCGGCGATCATCGGTCTGGCACTGACCCACTCGGCGCAGGAAGGCGTTCTGTCCTTCGCCCTGACCGACCTGGTCGACCTCGACCTCACGGTCGGTGCCGAGCGATGGCTGTTTGCCGCCTTCGCCATCGCCTTCGCCATCAAGGTCCCGCTGTTCCCGTTCCACACCTGGCTTCCCGACGCCCACGTCGAGGCCCCGACCGCGGGCTCCGTTCTCCTCGCCGCCGTCCTCCTGAAGCTCGGGACCTACGGTCTGCTCCGATTCAACCTGGCCCTCTTCCCCGAAACATCGGTCGATGCCGTTCCGATCATGGCGGTCCTGGCGGTGATCGGCATCGTCTACGGGGCGGTGGTGGCGATCGTCCAGCCCGACCTGAAGAAGCTGGTTGCCTACTCCTCGGTCAGCCATCTCGGATTCATCGTGCTCGGCACCTTCGCCCTCACCTCGGGCGGGCTGCAGGGTGCGGTGATACAGAACGTCAACCACGGTCTCACCACCGGGGCGTTGTTCCTCCTCGTCGGGATGATCTACGACAGGAGACACACCAAGAAGATCGCCGACCTCGGTGGCCTGCAGAAGACGGTGCCCCTGCTCGCCGGGTTCTTCCTCTTCATGACATTCGCCTCGATCGGTCTTCCCGGTCTCAACGGTTTCGTAGGTGAGTTCCTCGTCCTCGTCGGCAGCTTTCCCGCCCTGCCCGCCTTCACCATCGTGGCCGCCTTCGGCGTGATCCTCGCTGCCGTCTACCTGCTGTGGGCCTACGAGCGTGTCTTCACCGGTGTCCCCGACGAGGAGAACCGGGCGATCACCGATCTCTCCGGCCGTGAGATCGCCCTCCTGGCGCCACTGGCGGTGCTGGTCGTGGTGATCGGGCTCTACCCCAACCTGCTCCTGGAGAAGATCAGTCCCTCCACCGAAGCCGTGCTCGACCACATCGTGGAGCAGACCGACTTCGTCATCCCCGAGCCGGGGCGCATCGGCGATGTCTTCGTGGCGGGGGAGGCCGGATGATCAACCCGCCCGAGATCTCGTGGATCGCCATCGCACCCGATCTGGTCCTCGCCGTAGGCGCCGCCCTGGTGTTGCTGGTCGATGTGCAGTGGAAACCGGCGGCGCGGGTGCTGGGATGGGTGGTCGCGCTCACCCTGGTGGGCGCTACCGGGTTCACGGTCCTGCAATGGCTCCTGGCCGCCGACGCCATGGCATCAGATGACGGCGGGAGTCTCCTCGCCTTCTCCGGGCTGATCTCCATGGACGGCTTCGCCGTGTTCGCCCGTCTCGCCCTGCTCGCGGCCACCGCGTTGGGGGTGACCGGTGGCTGGCGCTTCGTCGTGGGCCTGGGACGACGGGGGGCGGAGACCCTGGCCCTGGTGTTGCTGGCCACGGCCGGGTTCTCCGTCATGGTCGCCTCGAACAACCTGGTGATGATGTTCCTCGGGCTCGAGGTGGGCTCGATCGCCCTCTACGTCCTGGCCGGGCTGGCCAGGGAGAGGAGGGAATCCGAGGAGGCGGCGATCAAGTACTTCTTGCTCGGCTCCTTCGCCTCGGCCCTCTTCGTCTACGGCGTCGCCCTCATCTACGCCGGCACCAGCCGATTCGAGATCCTGGACATCCGGAGCCACCTCGACGAGTTCATCGTCACCAGCCCGGCGGTGATCTACGTCGGGCTCGGGCTCGTGATCGCCGGTCTCGGCTTCAAGGTGTCGGCCGCCCCGTTCCACGCCTGGGCCCCCGACGTCTACCAGGGGGCTCCGGCCGGGCTCGTCGGGTATCTGGCGGCGGTGGCCAAGGTGGCCGGGTTCGCCGCCATTGCCCGGGTCCTGCTCACCGCCCTCCCCGATCTGGACGCCACCTGGCTCCCCGTGGTGGCCGGGATCTCGGTGCTCTCCATGCTCCTCGGCTCGGTGCTGGCCCTGGTGCAGGGCGACGTGCGCCGTCTCCTCGCCTATTCCGGCGTGGCCCACGCCGGGTTCATCATGACCGGGGTCGTCGGTGGCTCCACCGAGACGATCCTCTTCTATCTGGCCATCTACTCCATCCAGCTCATCGGGGCATTCGCCGTTGTGGCGGTGGTGAGCGGTCCCGACGGGGCGGGCTCCAGCCTGGACGAGTACCGCGGTCTGGGCCGACGCAGCCCTCTGCTCGCGGCGGCATTCACCGTCCTCCTTCTCGGGATGGGCGGTCTTCCCCTCACATCGGGGTTCGTCGCCAAGTTCGGGGTCTTCGCCGAATCCTGGGCCCGGGGTTACGAGTGGCTTGTGATCGTGGCCGTGGTGGCCTCTGTGGTCGCCTTCGCCTTCTACATCCGGGTCATCGTCGTCATGTACATGGACGACGCCGGGGCCGAGGAACCGCTCCGGGTCGGGCCCGAGCGCTGGGTGTTGGCGATGGCTGTCGGAGCGACGATTCTCTGGGGCATCTTCCCGTCGTCGCTTCTCGATCTGGCCGCTGATGCCCTCCCTCTGTAGAGGGACACTGGGCGCCGGCCTCGTCGTCCTCGTCCTGCTCGCCTCGACCGGCCCCGCCCAGGCCGCCGAGACGGCGTCATCCGAGATCGTCATCATCACCCAGGGGGACACCGTGCCCGAGGACCTCTACGCGGCCGGGGTCAGGGTCATCATCGAGGGAACGGTGGAAGGTGACCTGGTCGCCTTCGCCGCCGAGGAGATCGTCATCTCGGGGGAGGTGACGGGGAGCGTGCTCGCCGTAGCCCCCACGGTGACCATCGACGGGGATGTCGGCGGGTCGGTTCGCATGTCGGGCAACACCCTCCGCCTCTCCGGGTCTGTGGGCGCCGATGTGGTGGGCGCCGCCCTCGATGCCGAGCTCGATTCCGGATCGGAGGTGAGGGGCGACGTGCTCGTCTGGTCGATCGACATGGGTGCGGCGGGAACGATCGGCGCCGATCTGAAAGGCTCACAACGCAACCTCGAGCTGGCAGGCAGCATCGGGGGCGATGTCGACGTCAGTGTGAACCGTCTCGTCATCAGCGGGCCATTGGAGGTGACCGGTGACCTCGGCTATCGCTCCCCGTCCGAGGCGGAGGGACTGGACCAGGCGTCAGTCGGCGGGGTGGTCGTCCACAAGTCTCCGCTGCCGCCCAATATCAGGGTCCGGGCCCTGGGCATGCTGACCCGTTTGCTGACGGTCCTTGGTCTGACCTCGGCAGCTCTGCTCGTGGGGTGGGCGTGGCCGAAACGGACCCGCCTGGCCGGGGAGAGGGCCCGGGCCCGGACCTTGCGTGCCTTCGGGTACGGGGCGTTGATCGTGCTCTCGCCGCTGCTCCTCGCCGGGATCGCCGCCCTGATCGCAGGTTTTGTCCCGGCCGCGGCGAGTCTGCCCCTCTTGGCCATCTTCGTCCCCCTCGTCGTTGCCACCTCCGGGATCGTCCTCGTGCTCTCGCTGGTGGCCGGGGTCCCAGCCGTTCTCGCACTCGGCGAGACCCTGCCGGGGGACCTGGGGCTGTTCGGGTCGATCCTGTTCGGGTCGATCCTGGCCGGAGTCGTCTGGCTGATCCCCTTCGTAGGCTGGCTGGTGCCCTTGCTGGTGCCGCCCATCGGTCTCGGGGCCTGGATGATGTCGTTCCGGATGGAGGCCGAGCCGGTGGAGGCCTGACAGCCCCGATAGCCCTCTAGTTGAGGAGGATGGCGATGACCAAGGCGATGAAGCCGCTGATCTGGGCGATGAACACCCGGTCGAACCTGTCGTTCATCTCCGACTTCAGGGTGTTGATCTCCGATCTCAGTTCACGAAGCTCGACCTTGGTGGCCAGCTCGGTGACGGGCGTGGGTAGGAGATGCGACATGAGTGTCTCGGCAGGTTCCGATCCAAGAGCGTTGCTGAGAGCAGTGTACAAGTCGTGTCGGGCTGCTTCCGAGGGCGCCATCTCCTCACCATGCCCGATCGGATGGGAGGTGACAAGACCTGCCCATGATCACCTTCGCCCTCAGGTCCAATATCGTTGGGGGGAGATGCCAGCCCTGACCGACCAGCTTCGACGCCCGGTGCGCGACCTGCGCATATCGGTCACCGACCGCTGCAACTTCCGTTGCACCTACTGCATGCCCAAGGAGCTGTTCGGAAAGGACCACGTCTTCCTCCCTCGTGACGACCTGTTGAGCTTCGAGGAGATCTCGCTTCTGGTCGCGCTCTTCGTGGAGCGTGGGGTGGAGAAGGTCAGGATCACAGGTGGCGAGCCACTCCTGCGCAAGGACCTGGAGAAGCTGATCGGGATGCTCAAGGCGATCGACGGGGTCGAGGACCTGACCCTGACCACGAACGCCTCACTGCTGGTGAGAAAGGCGCGCTCGCTGGCCGCGGCCGGTCTCGATCGGGTCACGGTGAGTCTGGACGCCCTTGACGATCCCACCTTCCAGAAGATGAACGACGTCGGCTTTCCGGTCGGCGCTGTGCTGGAGGGGATCGAGGCCGCCGCCGAGGCCGGTCTGGGGCCGATCAAGGTCAATGCCGTCGTCCAACGCGGGGTCAACGAGCACGCCGTCGTCGACATGGCGTCCCACTTCAAGGGCAGCGGTCACATCGTCCGCTTCATCGAGTACATGGACGTGGGCACCACCAATGGCTGGCGTCTCGACGACGTCGTCCCGGCGGAGGAGATGATCACGGCCATAAGCGAAGTCTTCCCGCTCGAGCCGATCCCACCCAACTACCCGGGTGAGGTGGCCAACCGCTTCCGGTATCTGGATGGCGAGGGCGAGGTAGGGGTGATCGCCTCGGTGACCAATCCCTTCTGCGGCTCGTGCACCCGAGCACGGCTCTCCGCGGAGGGAATGCTCTATACCTGTCTCTTCGCCATTTCGGGCTCGAATCTGCGGGACACGATCCGGGCCGGTGAGGACGTGGGGGCCGTCATCGACCGCGTGTGGTCGACCCGGGAGGACCGCTACTCCGAGATCCGCTCTTCGCAGACGGTGAGCATCGGCTCCCGAGTCGAGATGAGCTACATCGGCGGCTAGAGCGGCTTGTGGGGCTCTGACCTGGGAAAACGTGATTAGATGTGCCTCGCGTTCCGCGAGGATTCCGCCGGAGCGCCGAAGGCGGCGTCGATCGCGGCCCGGGCCCGATCCTCCGACTCGGGCATCAAGTGGGCATAGGTGCGCAAGGTGAAGCCGGGATCGTGGTGGCCCAGGTACTCGGACACCGCTCGGATGCTGACCCCACTCTCGAGGAGCACCGAGGCGTAGTGGTGTCGCAGGGCATGCATCCCATTCTCCCGGTTCCGGTCCAAGTCTGCAGCCCGGAGTCCTGGCTTCCACGCGTTGTGGGTGAAGTAGGCGCGGGTGAGAGGCCCCCGGTCCCGGTTGGTGAACATCAGCTCGACGCTCCGCATCTCTCCACCCGGTTCCCGCCAGGGGAGTTCCACCGCCGCAGTGCCGAACCTCTGGACGTGTTCCGCCACCGCCAACGCGACGACATCGGGTAGCGGCACCTCCCGCTCCCTGCCGCCCTTGGGCGGGGCGAGGACCACCTGGTTTTCGACCAGGCGGAGCTGCTGGCGGACGTAGACCACGCGTCGTAGAAAGTCGACCGCGTCCAACGTGAGTCCGAACATCTCCCCCTGACGGAGCCCGCATCCGGCTCCCAGCACCGTCATGGCGCGGAGGTCGTCAGGGTGGCCTTCGATGACCTTGTGGACCGTCTCTACGGTCCAGGGGACCACTCGACGCCGGTCAACCCGCGGCGCTTTCACCGATGACACCGCGCAGGGATTCGAGGCGATCAGGCCATCTTCAACGGCGGCGGAGAAGATGGTGGAAAGGTTGGAGAGGAGTAGTCGGCAGTAGGAGGGCGCGACATCGGTCTGCCGGCTCCTCACCCACGCCTGGACCGTGGACGGCTTCAGATGACGGAGCTCAACGTGCCCGATCGTTGGCAGGATGTGGGTGCGAATTCGGGACTCCATCGTTTCTCGGGTGGAGGCATCGAAGGTCTGTCCGTCGAGCCATTGGGCGGCGAACTCGCCGAGGCTGACCCTTCCTGCCTTGGGATCGACGTATCGACCGGTGACCAGGTCGGCGGTCACCTGGTCGAGCCATCGCTGGGCGTCCACCTTCCTGGTGAAGGTCTTGGATCTCTCGCGGCCATCGGGGTCGCGGTACCGGGCCTGCCATCGGCGCTGGTGATCCGTCCCCCGGTCCTGGATGTGTGCCATGTTCACCTCCTCGGAAAGCCGTCTCTGATCGGGATCAACGTACAGATCGAGGCTGACACCTGCTCAGCGGCCGACTTGCTCGAGCTGACGTTCGATCCACTCTTGGACGTCGCTCATTCGGTAGCGCACGTACTTGCCGACCCTGAACCCGGGTGGCCCTTCCCGCCGATGACGCCAGGCATAGATCGTGGCCACGGGGACACCGAGGTAGTCGGCGAGCTGCTCGACGGTGAGGAGACGGTCGGATTCCACGGGTCCGATCATCAGCGCCACCCTGTCATCCCGCTGTCATGGCGCTGCCGCCCCCGAATGACAGGGTGTCTGAAAGGGCTGGTGACACTCGGCTGACAGGGTCGTGTCGTCTGATCAGCGTCGTGGACCGCATGGACTGTGTCATGGCTACCGATGAAGGGCCGACCCCCGCGTTCCATGGTCCCGATCGTGGCCCAGCGCGATTTCAAGATGGACGCAACGCTGGAGGCAGTCGGTCTGAAACCGCTTTTGCGATCGGCTTGAAACCGCCTCCCGGCAACGTCTCCACCGTGACCCACCATTCGAGTCCCACCAGCGAAGTGGACCTCCACATGCACCCAGCCCGGACGAGCTGAGGACCGAGCCGATGCAGAACCAGCGAGAACCCCAGCCGCTTCCAGCCGACAGACGAGTGCACACCTGCGGTGGAATCGTGGTAGGGGAACCGCGGTGACGGTGAGGGTGACGACGCTAAGGGGGTACGGGGCGGGCCGGTACTACACGGAGCACCTGCCTTCCTACTACCTCGACGGTGACGAGCCTCCCGGCAGGTGGTGGGGCCGCGGCGCCGGCGACCTTGGCCTGCGCCGTCAGGTCGATCCCGACGCGTTCCTGGCCGTGATGGCCGGTCAGGACCCGGCGACGGGCCGTGACCTCGGCCGTAGGTACGGCGAGGAGTCGGTCCGTGGCTATGACGCCACCTTCTCGGCTCCCAAGTCGGTGTCGGTGCTGTTGGGTCTGGGCGACGAGAGGGTGCGGAACGAGGTCTTCGAGGCCCACGATCGAGCCGTGGAAGCGGTACTCGGCTGGGTCGAGGACCACGCTCACACCCGGATGCGTCACCGCGGTCGTGTGATGTGTGTCGACGCCGAGGGGATCGTCGTCGGGCTGTTCCGGCAGCACACCAGCCGCCGCCTCGACCCGCATCTGCACACCCACGCCGTGATCGCCAACCGGGTCCAAGCCCCTGACGGCCGGTGGCTGGCGCTGGATGCCCGCACGATCAAGATCGACCAGCGCACCCTGTCTGCGCTGTATCACGCGAACCTGCGATCCGAGATGACCCGCCGTCTCGGTGTCGCCTGGCACCAGCCGGAGCACGGGATCGCCGAAATCGCCGGCATCGACGACGAGGTGTTGGCCGAGTTCTCCCAACGAACCCGCGACGTGGAGCGACGCCTCGACCAGAAGCTCGAACGCTTCCGTGAGCGCGTGGGGCGGGAACCCACCGGCCAGGAGCGGTGGAGGCTGGAGCGCGAGGCGGTGGTGGACAGCAGACCGGGCAAGGAGCACGGTCCCACACCGGCAGACCTGCGCGACGCGTGGCGGGAGCGGACTGTGGCGTTGGGCCACGACCCGCGCCTCGTGGTGAGGCGGGTGATCGGCCGGCAACACAGGCTTGACGTCATCGACGACCGTGTCGCCGAGAGGTTGGCGTCAAGCGCCGTCGTCTCGCTTGGTGAGCGGCAGTCGAGTTGGCGGCCCGCTGAGGTGGTCCGCGAGCTGGCAGCGGCGGTACCGACGACGATGGCGATCGACGCCACCGAGCTTCTCGCAGCCCTCGCCAGGCTCGCCGACGTCGTCGTCGCCCAGCGCTCTGTCGACATCTCCCGGCCGGTCCCGACCGGTGTGACGCTACGTCGCGACGGCCGACCGCTCACCGAGTCGGCCGTGG
>JBOGET010000084.1:0-1738 GCA_050741975.1 Acidimicrobiia bacterium | reverse complement strand
CTTGGAAGGCAGCCGGGTCCCGCCCGGCATCGGCCACAGCCTCACGCACCCGCCCCACCTCGCCGACGATGTCCATCCGGGTCGCCAGCGGCATCCACCCGTCGCAGAACTCGACCATGTCGGCGATCGTCCTGGGCCCGGCCGCTGCCCCCATGATGATGGACGGGTGCGGCTTCTGCGCCGGCTTGGGCCACGCCCAAGATGGCTCGAGCTGCACCAACTCCCCCTCGAACGCAGCCTCTTCCTCGGTCCACAGTGCCTTCATCAGAAGCACCTTCTCTCGAAGCAGCGCCCGCCGCCGGGAGTATTCCACCCCGTGCTGAGCCATCTCCTCCTTGTTCCAGCCGTACCCGATTCCGAGTATGAGCCGTCCGCCGGACAGGGCATCGAGGGACGCCACCTCCTTGGCCGTCCAGATCGGGTCCCGCTGGGCGACCAGGGTGACTCCGGTCCCGAGGCGCAGGGTCGAGGTCACCGCCGCCGCATAGGCGAGGGCGACGAATGCGTCATGGGAGCGCCAGTAGTGCTCCGGGAGCGGCGCCGCCCCTGTCTGCCCACCCCAAGGCGTCACCCGTGACAAGGGTATGTGCGAGTGCTCGGGGAACCAGAGCGAGTCGAACCCCCGGGACTCCACCTCCTCGGCCAGATGGTCGGGGCGAATTGCCGTATCCATGGGAAAGAAGAACACTCCGAACTTCATCCTCGGCAAGCTAGGCGATGACGCTCAAGGAACGAATCCGGCACCAGATCGGTTCGACGGGCCCGATCCCCTTCGAGGTGTTCATGGATCTTGCCCTCTACGATCCCGTCGACGGCTTCTTCGGCAGCGGGGAGCTCCGCTCCGAGAGGGCCGGCGACTTCCTCACCTCTCCAGAGGTCAGCCCTATGTTCGGCGAGACACTGGCCCGCCATGTGGAACGAGAGCATGTCCGCATCGGGGAGCCGTTCGAGGTGGTCGAAGTGGGAGCCGGCTCGGGCTCACTCATCGGGCCGCTGTTGAAGACGATCGACGTCGAGGCGTGGGCGGTCGAGGCCTCGCCTGCCGCTCGCCGCTCGCTGGAGGCGATCCTCCCCGGCGATCGGGTGCGCTCCGACCTGCCCCCCCGGATCAGGGGGGTGGTCATCGGCAACGAGCTGGTCGACAACCTGCCCATGGCCGTGGCCCAGCGGGTCGGCGGTGGATGGAGAGAGCGTTGGGTGGGGGTCGATGGTGAAGAGCTGGCCATGGTCGACGCCGACCCCCGGCCCGAAGTCCTCGAATGGCTCGCTGCCTACGCCGGTGCGGTGCCGGATGGCGGATGGGTCGAGGCCCAGCTCGCCGCCGGGGCCTGGCTCCTCGACGTCTTGACACGTCTCGAGACCGGCTCGGTCGTCCTCTTCGACTACGGCGACACCGCCGAGAACCTGCTTCCCAGACGTCAGGACGGAACCCTTCGCACCTACCGGGCACACCATCTCGGCCCCCATCCACTCGACGAACCGGGGAAGACCGACATCACCGCCGACGTCAACTTCACCGCGCTGGTGGCGACCGCCGAGCAGGCGGGGGCGGGCGTCGAGCTGCAGCGGCAGGACGACTTCCTCACCGATCTCGGGCTGCGCGACCGGCTCTCGGAGCTTCGCCATGCCGAGCTGGAGGCTGCGAGGTCTGGCGACGAGATGGAGCGACTGCGTCTGCGCTCCTTGAAGACCGAGGCGGAGACTTTGCTCCATCCCCGGGGCCTCGGAGACTTCCGGG
>JBOGET010000083.1:0-25413 GCA_050741975.1 Acidimicrobiia bacterium | reverse complement strand
TAGTTCTTGACCGTCTTCTCGGCGAGGAACATCTCCTCGGCAATCTGCTTGTTGGTCAGGCCGTCGGCGATGTGACCGACGATGGTCCGCTCCTGCTTGCTCAACCGCGAGAGGAGTGGGTCTTCCTGAGGGCCATAGCGCAGACGGGCGAAGAGACGCTCGGTCATGTCGGAGTCGAGCAACGACTCGCTGGCCCCGACCTTGCGGATGTCGTCGACCAGATCGGTGGTCTTCACCCGCTTGAGCACATAGCCCGAGGCCCCGGCCACTGCTCCACCTCGGCCAAGGGCATGGGAATCCCGGTCTCGTAGTGGACGAACATCAGAGACGACCGGGGCGAGTCCGGAAGGAGAAACCGCGGCCCGAGGTCATGCCGGTGATCTCCTCGATGGGGACCTCGACGACGTGGGGAAAGCTCGACATGGGCTGCATGCCCCCATGGCCCAAGGGGGAGCCGAGAACGGCTTCGTACTTGTCCAGGAGCAAGGCGACGGTGCG
Organism: Acidimicrobiia bacterium; assembly: GCA_050741975.1. Lineage (GTDB taxonomy): Bacteria > Actinomycetota > Acidimicrobiia > Spongiisociales > ZC4RG35 > JARDZU01. The sequence continues at coordinate 24,915 of JBOGET010000083.1, read as the reverse complement.
TGTGGCCGTCGACTCGTCGGTTCGCTCGACGGTCTTGCCTCGCACCACCACACTCATCCAATCTCCGGTGACCTCGTCGAAGTGGGACACCTCGATGCAGACCTTGGGGTTGGACTCGATCGCCTCGAAGCGTTTGCCCGGCTTGGTCCTGAAAAAGATGCTTTGCCCGTCGACCACGAACGACATGGGCGTCACGTAGGGCTCATCGTTCAGAACCACCCCGACGTGGGCGACCATCGCCTCCTTCAGGAATTGCAGAGCCTCGGCTTCGGTGATCGGTTCCATCTCACTCCGTGATGTCTGTCATTGCCCAGAGGACGTCCTTGATCGAGATCACGCCGAGGACTTCCTCGCCGTCGACGACTGGGAGGTGGCGAAAGCCGGTGGCCAGCATCCATTGCGCCGCCTCCTCGACGTCCATCTCGGGGGTGAACGAGTCGGGGTACTCCGTCATCCAACCACTCACAGGGTCACGATCGAGATCTGCGTCGTCGGCGACGGCACGAAGGATGTCCCGCTCGGTGAGGATTCCCTCCAGGGCGCCGTCGACCTCGACCGCCGCCGATCCGACTTCGGTGGACATCATCACCTCGGCTGCCTGGCGCAGGGCGGCAGAAGGGCCGACCCAGATCACGTTGCCACCGACCAGTTCACGAACCCTCATTTCAGGACCTCCAAGTCGCTTCTTCTCATGATGGCGGCAGGGCTGGGCCAGGGTCACGGGCATAAGGCCCTACCTGTCGGGACCCGGCGTGTTTTGGTGCCTCGGGGTTTCGGGCCGATCGCCCCTATTGGCGGAGAGGGCTGGTTCCTACTTTGCCGCTCATGACATCGAAACGTGACGAGAGGGGCGATCTCTCGCCTGCCCGCGCCTTCGACCGACTCCTGATAGTGGTGGCCGTGATCGGCGCCGCCGTCGCCGGGCTCGCCGCGGTCGTCGCCTTTCCCGGCGGCAGCGCCACTGCCGCGGAGGGCGGGGCCGAGACCGGAGACCCACAGGTTGTCCCCTACACCCTGACAGAGTTCGCTATCGATGGTCCCACTGAGATCGGTGCCGGCCTCACTCGGCTCCAGGTCGCCAACGAAGGCTCGGTCGTGCACAACCTGACGATGGAGGGGGGCTCTGCGACTCCCGACCCTGGTGGTCGCCCAGGAGATCCCGATGGTGCTCCACGAGGCCGGGGGCATCGGGCTCAGTCTCAACGGAAAGTCGTTCCCGGCCACCGAGCCTTACACCGGGAAGGTGGGGGACTGGGTGGTAGTCCACTATTACGACGAGGGTCTCCAGATCCATCCCATGCATCAGCATCAGTTCCCGCAGCTGGTCTACGCCAAGGACGGCATCCCATTGGACAGCCCCTATTGGGTGGACACCCTCGACGTCGCCCCCGGGGAGCGCTATTCGGTCCTCATGCATCTCGAGGACCCGGGCGTCTGGGTCTGGCACTGCCACATCCTCACCCACGTCGAGCGGGACGAGGGGATGTTCGGGATGGTCGCCGCCTTCATCGTCGACGAGTAGTGCACCGGCTAACTTCGACGGATGCTGCGAAGAACAGAGCCGTCGGGCGCACCGGTCGACGACCTGGTCGGGCTCTACATGGGCGACGAGCGCAAGGCGGGGGGCCGGCCCTGGGTGCTGGTCAACTTCATCAGCTCCGCCGACGGTGGGACCGCGATCGGGGGAAAGTCCTCGGGTCTGGGTGATGAGGATGACAAGGCGGTGTTCCAGGCGCTGCGTGCGGTTCCCGACATCATCCTGGTCGGGTCGGGAACGGTCGAGGCGGAGAACTACCGCCCGGTCGAGCTCGACGACGAGCGTCGGGAGCGAAGACTCGCCGCCGGGCTCACCGAGGTACCGGTGCTGGCCATCGTCTCGGGGCGACTCGGCTTCGACCCGGAGGCGAGGGTGTTCTCCGATCCCGAGCACCGGCCCATGGTGATCACCGGGCCCAAAGCCGATCCGGCCAAGCTGGCGATGCTCGGGGACGCCGCCGACATGGTCATCCTCGAGGATGTGACTCCGGCTGCCATCCTGGGCCGTCTCGGCGCGGCCCGGGTGATCCTGTGCGAAGGAGGGCCCAGCCTGATGGGTCAGTTCGTGGCCGATGGTCTGGTCGACGAGCTCGATCTGACCGTCGCTCCGGTGATGATCGGGGGCAGATCGGCGCGGATCGCCCATGGCGACCCCGCCGAGCCACCGCTGGACATGAGACTCGATCGGTGTCTGATCGGCGACCGGTCTCTTTTTCTGCGATATTTGAGGGCCTAGCCACAGGAGCGACGATGGGATTGCACGCAGAGCTGTACGAACGACACAAGGCGGTCCTCCCCGGCTGGGCCCCGCTCTATTACGAGCAGCCGATCGCCATCGTCGACGGCGACGGCCGCTGGGTCACCGACGCCGAAGGCAACAGGTACCTCGACTTCTTCGGCGGGATCCTGGTCACGATGTCCGGCTACAAGGTCCCCGAAGTGGTGGAGGCGATCAAGGCCCAGGCCGATCGGATGCTCCACACCTCTACGCTCTATCTGATCGAGTCGCAGATCGAGCTGGCGGAGAAGATCGCCGATCTGTCGGGAATCCCCGAGGCCAAGGTGTTCTTCACCAACTCCGGGACCGAAGCCAACGACGCCGCCCTCATGCTGGCCACCACCTACAAGAAGTCGAACCAGGTGCTGGCGATCAGGGGTAGTTACCACGGCAAGTCGCATTCGGCGATCGCCGTCACCGGTCAGAAAGCCTGGTCGGGGACCAGTCTCTCCCCGTTCCAGGTGACCTACGTCCATGGCGGTTACAAGTTGCGCAGCCCCTTCGGCCATCTACCCGATGAGGACTTCATCGCAGCATGTGTCGCCGACCTCGAGGACCTGCTCGGAGTCGCCACTGCCGGGAGCCCGGCGGTGATGATCGCCGAGCCCATCCAGGGAGTCGGCGGTTTTGTGACCCCCCCGGACGGTTTCTTCAGGGCGATCAAAGAGGTCCTCGACAGAGAAGGGATCCTATTCATCGCCGACGAGGTCCAGACAGGGTGGGGAAGGACCGGTGAGCATTTCTGGGGATACCAGGCCCATGGGATCACACCGGACCTTCTCACCTTTGCCAAAGGCCTGGGCAACGGGCTCAGCATCGGGGGAGTGGTGGCGCCCGCCGAGATAATGGAGTCCTACCCGGCCCTCGGGATCTCCACGTTCGGAGGGAACCCGCTGGCCACGGCCGGCGCCCTCGCCAACCTCGAGTACCTGCTCCAAAACGATCTCCAGACCAACGCCTTGAAGGTGGGAAACCGTCTGATGCAAAGCCTGGTCCCGCTGTCCGAGGAGCTCGAGATCATCGGCGAGGTGCGTGGCAAGGGGCTGATGATCGGCGTCGAGTTGGTCCGTCCCGACGGCGCCCCGGCCCCGGAGACGGCGTCAGCGGTCTTGGAGGCGGCGCGGGAGGAGGGTCTTCTCATCGGCAAAGGCGGTCTCTACGGGAACTCGCTGCGTCTGGCCCCGCCCCTCTCCATCACCGAGCAAGAGGCCGACGAGGGATTCCAACGGTTGGAGCGGGCCCTGCGACGCAGCGGCTGAAATGGGGGTATCACCGCCCATCGCAGCTCCGGTGGGTGGGAACGGGCCGTCTAGCTCAGTCGGTATCTGGACAGGGGATGGCGGGGAGAGCGCCATCGACGACCGGGCGACGAGAGCAGCAAGACCCTAGAGCAGCGCCTGGAGGTCTATGTCGCAGCTGGGGTGACGGAGCTTGGCCAGACCCCTGGCCTCGATCTGGCGAACCCGTTCCCGGGTGGAGTTGATCACCTTGCCCACGTCGGAGAGGGTCCACGGCTCGTCCCCGTCCAGCCCGAACCGCAGCCACAGGACCTGCTGCTCCTCGGGGTCGAGGATCTGGAGTGCCTTGATCAGCCGGTCCCGGCGCCACGCCGCCGCAGCCCGGGCCTCGGGGTCGACGGCCGTCGCGTCCTCGACGAAGTCCTGGAGCGAGGCGTCGCCGTCCTCTCCCACCGGTCTGTCCAGCGAGACGGTCTCGGCCGGCGCCTCGAGGGCAGCCAGCACCCGCTCGGTGTCCAGACCCGACGCCTCGGAGATCTCCTCTAGGGTGGGGGCGCGGTGGTACTTGTCGTGGAGGCTCTGACGGGTGTCCTGGACGGTCCGAACCACGTCCACCATGTGCACCGGCAGACGAATCGTCTTGCCGTTGTTGCCCAGACCACGGGTTATGGCCTGACGGATCCACCAGGTGGCATAGGTGGAGAACTTGAATCCCTTGCGCCAATCGAACTTCTCCACGGCCCGGATCAGACCGAGATTGCCTTCCTGAATGAGATCGAGGAGGTCGAGCCCACGTCCGGTGTATCGCTTGGCGATCGAGATCACCAGACGGAGGTTGGAGCGGATGAAGGTCATCTTCGCCTCGTCGCCTTCGGCAACGAGACGCATCAGCTTGGCACGATCGGCCTGGTCGTAGTCACCGGATTCGAGGGTCACCTTCGCCTTCTTGCCCAGCTCCATGGCTCGGGAGAGGTGAACCTCGTCTTCGGCGGTGAGGAGGAGATGGGCCGAGACTTCGTCGAGGTAGAGGCCGACGGTGTCGGCGGGGCTCGATCCCCGCTCGGGTCTCGCGTCTTTGGCCCTGATGGCCTTCCCCAAATCTGGCCCTCCTGTCAAACCCCTGTGGAAAACTAACCTTGCTGGCTTAATCTGGCAAACGGTTTTGCCCGTCCAGACCGTTTCGGCGGTAGGCTCTGCGGCTCAGTGGCGCGCCGAACCCAGTTTCGCTTGCTGGTCGCGCTCACCATTGTCTGGGCGTTGTGGGCGGGCTGGTCGTTGCTCGGGCGTGCCACTCCCTACACGTTGAGGGTGCTCGACGATGCCGGAGCACCGATCGCGGCGGCATCCGTCGACGTGAGCGACAACCAGGTGGGGACGACCGCCGACGACGGGACCATAGAAGTCGAATGGAACCGTTCCGCAACCGTCTTCGAGGTGAGCGCAGCCGGCCACGTCCCCAAGATGGTCACCATCTCGGAGCGGCCCGAGGGCATGTTCGACGTCGTTCTCAAGGCGCGCATCCTGAGGGGTCGGGTCGTCGACCCGGCCGGCGCCGCTGTAGAGGCGGCGTTGGTCGTGGCCGGCCCGGCTTCGGGAATCACCGACGCCGAGGGGAAGATCAGCATGCGCGGGGCTGAGCCGGGGAACGTCAGCGTCTCCCGTCCGGCCTGGGTGCCGACCAGTTTCGAATGGGACGGCGGCGCAGGGGAGTCCGTGGTGACGATGGAGCCGTTCATCGCCCGCGCCGTGCACATCTCGGGGGAGGCCGCCGGAGAGGACATCGATCGCTTCTTCGAGATGGCCGAGACCACCGAGCTGAACGCCTTGATGCTCGACTTGAAGGACGAGACCGGGCTGGTCTGGTACAACAGCACCGATCCCGTCGCCGACGAGGTGGGGGCGATACGGGGTGCATACGACCTTGCCGAGGTGGCGGCACGGGCCGAGCAGGCCGACCTCTACCTGATCGGGCGTCTCGTCGTCTTCAACGATCCCACTGCGGCGATCCGCAAGCCGGAGATGTCAGTATGGGACTCGGCCACGAATCAGCCATATCAGTCCAACGGCCAGTACTTCCTCGACCCGACCGATCCCGCCGCCCGCGCCTACGGTCTGGCACTGGCGCGGGAGGCATGCGCGATGGGAGTCGACGAGGTCCAGTTCGACTACGTCAGATTCCCCGACCAACGAGCCGAGAGCACCACATTCGATGGCGGAGTGAGTCTCGAGACCAGGACCTCGACCATCATCGGCTTCCTCGAAGAGGCCAGAGGAATGCTTCACCCGATGGGGTGCGCCGTCGCCGCAGATGTGTTCGGCTTCACCACCGCAGCCACCGATGACGGGGGGATCGGCCAACGCTGGGAGGAGGTGACCGGGGTGGTCGATGTCGCGTCGCCCATGGTGTATCCCTCCCACTATGCCCCCGGCTGGTACGGCTTCGAGACCCCGAATGACCACCCGGGGCCCATGGTGACCCGGGCCATCGAGGACGGGATGGCCCGGCTGGCTCGAAACGTCGTGATCCGCCCCTGGCTCCAGGACTTCGGCTACACCCCGGAGCAAGTCCGGGCCCAGATCGCGGTCGCCGAGCAGTTCGGTCTGGGCTGGATGCTCTGGAATGCCGCCTCGAATGTGACAGTCGACGCTCTGGAAGCGGAATAAGACCCCCTCCGGCGTCTTCGGCGCCACCTCCCCCAAGGTCGCTGCGCTCCTGGGGGAGGAAATTCGCACTACCTCGATAGGTGAAATACCATTCGGATGTCCCGTCCGGAGCATTGTTTGACCGCGTTCGACCTGGAAAACCTGGCCCAGATCAAGACCTACGCACCCTCGTGGAGGGCTTCACAGATGGAAGCGGCCTTCAAGGTGTTCGCCGAGCTGGAGGAGCCGACGGGAACCGAGGAGGACTGGCGATACGTCGAGCTCGGCCATTCCTTCTCTGATCTGTCGCCGGTCACGACACCAGGCCAACCCCTGGGGCCGGGCCCCTTCGTCTCGTCCCTTGCAAGGCGTTCGGGTCACGTCCTGATCGTCGACGGGACGATCATCGCCCACCACTCCGAGGTGGCCACGGTCACCAGGTTCTCCGATCTCGATCGCGATCCCGGTATCCCCGGTCTCCTCCCTGTCGATCACAACAAGCTGGCCGCCGCACATGCCGCCTTCTCCACCGATGGTGTCCACATCGATCTGAAGCCCGGTGTGGCGATGGAGTCGCCGCTCGTGGTCGAGGTGCATGCGACCACCGAAGGGACTGCGACGTTCCCCCATGTCTACGTGAATGTGGGCGCGAACGCCGAGGCGAGCGTCCTCCTCGTCTATCGCTCTGCCGATGGCGCCCGCCTCCTCTTGGTGCCCAGGGTCGATCTCGAGATCGGAGACGGAGGGCGGTTGCGGTTTCTCTCGGTCCAGGGTCTGGACCACGCCGCCAGCTCGGTGGTGCACCAACGCGTCCTGGTGGGGCGGGATGCCACTTCACGCATCGGCGAGGTCGGGCTGGGCGCCAAGCTGGGACGGCTCGATCTCGGGGTGAGCCTGGTCGGGGATGGCTCGTCCTCCGAGGTGGTCGGGCTCTACTTCGGTGAAGGAGACCAGACCCTCGACTACCGGATGGTTATCGACCATCAGGGGAAGAGCACCACATCCGACGTCTTCCTCAAGGGGGCCGTCGAGGACGACGCCCAGAGTGTGTTCACCGGTTTGCTCCGGATCGAGAAAGAGGCGGCCCGGACCTCGACCTTCGAGACCAATCGCAATCTGGTCCTGTCAGACAATGCCAAGGCTCATTCCGTTCCCAATCTCGAGATCCTGTGCAACGACGTGATATGCGGGCATGCCTCGTCGGTGGGCCCGCTCGAGCCGGACCACCTGTACTACCTGCAAAGCCGTGGTCTGACCCGGCTCCGGGCAGAGCGCCTCTTGATTCGTGGGTTCTTCCAGGAGGTGATCGATCGGCTCCCGATCGAGGGGCTCGAGGACCCGGTGTCGGAGGAGGTCTTCCGCCGGTTCGTCACCGCCCAAGAGGAGGGCCGGGTCGCATGAAGGTGGAGATCGGCGCTTTCGACACGCTGCCCCGTGATCGCGGGATCCGGATCACGCTCGGGGATGAGCGGATCGCCATGTTCAGGGTCGGCGACGAGGTGTTCGCCATCGGGGACACGTGCTCGCACGCAGAGGCCTCGCTGGCCGAGGGCGAAGTGTTCGACCATGACGTGGAGTGCCCCCGCCACGGCTCGGAGTTCGACCTCAGGACCGGGAAGGCCCTTTCACTCCCTGCCACCAGGCCGGTGCCGACCTATGAGGTCGTGATCGAGGACGGAGTCGTCTACCTCGTGCTGGAGGGGTCATGACCTCCGCCCTCGAAGTTCGTCGGCTATCGGCCGCAGTTGACGGGAAGCAGATCCTGGAGGGGCTCGACCTGGTCGTCCCGTCGGGTGAGATCCATGCCCTCATGGGCCCCAACGGCTCGGGCAAGTCCACCCTTTGTCACGTGCTCACCGGAAAGGCGGGCTATCGGGTGTCAGGTGAGGCGTTTCTCGAGGGGCAGGACCTGCTCTCCCTCGAGGTAGACGAACGGGCTCGTCTCGGGCTCTTGCAGAGCTTCCAGTACCCGACCGAGGTGCGAGGGGTGAGGCTTCGGGAGTTCCTGCTCGAGGTGGCCGAGGAACGGGGCCTCGATGAGAACGAGGCGCTGGACAGGGTGGAGACCGAAGCTGTCCGTTTCGACATGACCAGATTCCTCGACCGCTCGCTCAACACCGACCTCTCCGGCGGGGAGAAGAAGAGGTCCGAGATATTCCAGATGGCCGTCCTCCGACCGAGGGTCGCCCTTCTCGACGAGATCGACTCCGGTCTCGATATCGATGCGGTCAAGCAGGTCTCCCAGGCGGTCGAGGACATGCGGTCTCCCGATCTCGCCGTCCTGATGATCACCCACTACAACCGCATCCTCCGCTATGTGACCCCGGATCGGATCCACGTGATGATCGATGGGCGTATCGTCGACTCGGGTGGGGCCGAGCTCGCCGACGAGCTGGAGTCCGGTGGTTACGAGTCGGTGCGCGAGCGTCTCGGGCTCAAGAAGCCGACCACCGAGCCCGTCCGGCGCCCGGCCGACTTCTTCACCGATACCCCCTTCGACGTCTGACATGGCCTCGAGGACCGTTGCCGAGAAGTGGCTCGGCGAGCTGACCAATCTGCCCACGGCCTCCGGTCTGGAACATCTCGCCATGGCCTGGGTCGAGGGCTGGGTGTCGCGGCGTCACGATCTGAAGCTGACCCGGGACAGCGGCGGCAACCTGCTGATAACCCGGAAAGGCCGCAAGCGGCTTCCGGCGGTACTCGCAGTGGCCCACATGGACCATCCGGCCTTCGTCGTCATCGATGTGATCGGCAGAAAGGCATCCTTCGAGTTCAGGGGCGGTGTCAGGCCCGAGTACTTCGAGGAGGCACGGGTCGACTTCGTCACCGGCCCGGCCTCAGGCGGGCGGGTGCGCGCCTATGAGCCTGACACCCGGCACGGTGTCATCGATGTGAGCGGGCCGCCGCCGAGGCCAGGCGATATCGCCCGCTGGCACTTCCGGCCGTTCAAGGCGAGCCGAGGACTGCACCGGGCGCCCGCCTGTGACGACCTGGCCGGATGTGCCGCCGCCCTGGCCGCCCTGGACCGGGCCCGCAGTCGTCCGGACATGAGTCACTTCGGCGTCCTCCTGACCCGAGCGGAGGAGATGGGGTTCGTCGGTGCCCTGCATGCGGCCAAGAACGGGACCATCCCCGACGACGCCCGGATCCTCTCCATCGAGACCTCGCGGGCTTCTGCCGACGCCCCCATCGGCGCCGGGCCGGTGATTCGGGTTGGCGATGCGGCCACGGTCTTCGACCATGATCTGACCAACCGGATCAGCGGGGCGGCGACGGGAGGGAAGATCCACCATCAGCGGAAACTGATGTCAGGCGGCTCCTGCGAGGCGACGGCGTTCGGGGTTCACGGCTACCGGGCTGCCGGCCTATGCCTCCCCCTCGGCAACTACCACAACATGGGGAACCTCGACGAGGTCGAGGCCGGCAACGGCGTGGCCCGGCCCATGCCGGAGGAGATCTCGCTCGCCGACTTCCATCAACTGGTCGAGTTGCTCCTGGTCGCGGCGCAAGCGGTCGACGGTGAGTGGGAACTGCCCCAACGTCTGGACAGGGTCTACGCCGAGACCCGGCACCTCCTCGACTGACGGCGGGGCCACTAGCGTCCTGGCCAAAAGGAGTCGATGGTGGAGTACAGGGTCGAGAAGGACTCGATGGGGGAAGTGCGCGTCCCGACCGATGCCTATTACGGGGCATCCACCCAACGTGCGGTGGAGAACTTCCCCATCTCACAGCATCGATTCGGGAGGCGCTTCATCTCGGCTCTCGGGTTGATCAAGGGCTCGGCCGGCGAGATCGCCGGACGGCAGGGCCATCTCGACCAGGACAAGGCCGACGCCATCCGCAAGGCGGCCGACGAGGTGCTGGAGGGGCGGCTCGATCAGCAGTTCGTACTCGACATCTTCCAGACCGGTTCCGGGACCTCGACCAACACCAACGCCAACGAGGTCATCGCGGGGCGGGCGACGGAGACCATGGGCGGTGAGCCCGGCTCCCGTCTCGTCCACCCCAACGACGACGTGAACTTCGGCCAGTCGTCGAATGACGTCATCCCGACCGCCATCCATGTGGCGGCGGTGTCCGCCATCAGGGAGGACCTGTTGCCCGCCCTGACCGGGCTGGCCGAATCGCTCGAGGCCAAGGCGTCCGCGTTCGACGGTGTGGTGAAGTCGGGTAGGACTCATCTCATGGACGCCACCCCGGTCACCCTCGGCCAGGAGTTCGGAGGTTGGGCGGCACAGGTGCGGAAGGGAACCGACAGGCTGGCCAAGGTGCTGCCGGAGCTGGAGGAGCTGGCCCTCGGGGGGACTGCGGTGGGGACCGGGATCAACGCCCCTCGAGGTTTCGCCGCGGCCGTGATCGAGCTGATGGCGGAGCGGACCGGCTATCCGTTCCGGGAAGCGGTCGATCACTTCGAGGCACAGGGGGCGAAGGACGCCGTCGTCATGACCTCGGGGGTGCTCAAGACGATCGCTGTGTCCGTGTTCAAGATCGCCAACGACATCCGATTCCTCGGCTCGGGCCCGACCTCGGGAATCGCCGAGATCAGGATCCCCGAGCTTCAGCCCGGCTCCTCGATCATGCCGGGAAAGGTGAACCCGGTCATGTCGGAGATGATGATGCAGGTCGCAGCCCAGGTGATGGGCAACGACACCACCGTCGCCTGGAGCGGTGCCAACGGCAACTTCGAGCTGAACGTGATGATGCCGGTCATGGCCCACAACCTGCTCGAGTCGATCGATCTCCTCGCCAACGCCGCAGCGACATTCGCCACCAAGTGCGTCGACGGCATCGAAGTGAACGCCGAGCGGGTAAGGGAGTTGCTCGAGCGGAATGCCGTGATCATCACCGCCCTCAACCCCCACATCGGGTACGACAACGGGGCCCGGATCGTGAAGGAGGCGGCCGCCACCGGCCGCTCGGTGCGCGAGTTGGTGCTCGCGTCCGGGCTCATGACCCCCGAGGAGTTGGACGCGGCCCTCGACTTGAAGAAGATGACCGAAGGCGGGATCACGTGAACGCCGACACGCTGACCGTCGTCCAGCTCCTGGCGACGCTGGACGCGGCGGTGTCGGCGTCGGTCCCGGGGCCGGTCTGGGTGCGGGGTGAGATCTCGGGGTTCCAGCGCACCAGTCGGGGTGCGGCGTTCTTTCGTCTGGTCGATCCCGAGCGCCCGGATCATGCGATCGAAGCCGCGGCTTCGGGACGTGTGATGCGGGCGGTGGAGCACGCCCTCGACTCGGCCGGCGTGGGTGCGTTGCGGAGTGGCATCGAGGTACGGGTCAAGGGAACGGTGGGACTTCGCCGCAATCGAGCCCAGATCCAGTTGAGCCTGCTCGAAGTCGACCCGGCATTCACTGCGGGGCGTCTCGCCCTCGACCGCGACGAAGTGCTTCGCCGTCTGGCCGCCGATGGCTCCCTGGCGGCAAATGGCAGGCTCGAGCTGCCCCTGGTCCCGTTGCGAGTGGGTCTGGTGACCAGTCGGGGCTCGGCCGCTCACGCCGACTTCCTCGATCATCTGAGACGTCCCGGCTACGGGTTCTCCGTCCTCAGCGTCCAGGCGGCGATGCAGGGTGAAGGGGCGGTTTCGAACGTGGTGAACGGCTTGAGACGTCTTCGCTCGGAGGAGATCGACGTAGTCGCCCTGGTTCGAGGGGGCGGGTCGAAGTTGGATCTGGCCGCGTTCGATGCCGAGGAGGTGGGTCGAACGATCTCCTCGATGCAGGTCCCGGTCATCACCGGGATAGGTCACGAGACCGATCGCAGCGTCGCCGACGAGGCGGCCGCCGTCGCCCTCAAGACCCCAACGGCCGCGGCGGAGTGGATCGTGGCCAGAGTGGCCGAGTACGCGGGCAAGATGGACACGGCTCGAAGACTGATCAGGGAGGGAGCGCAGACCGCCTGGGCGAGAGCGATGGCCCGTCTCGACCAATCGGCCTCTCAACTGGCCGAGACCCGAGGCACGCTGAGCCGGCAACTCGATCATCTGGGCTACCTGGAGAAGGGAGTGGTCGAAGGGTCCCGTTCGACGATCCAGCGTCATGGGGAACATCTCGACGCCCACGCCGAGATGTTCGTCGCAATCGGCGTCGAGCCGACCTTGCGGCGGGGGTTCGCCCTGGTCACCCGCCCCGACGGCTCGGTGGTGCGGACGGCGGGCGAGTTGATCCTCGGCGACCGGGTCGTGACGCGCATGGCCGACGGTTCCGTGGGGATGGTCGTGGAGCCGCGGTGACCGAATCGCAGCAGACCTATCGTGAGGCCCTGGAGGAGCTTCGTGTCATTCATGCCCGTCTCCGGGATGACGACGTCGACATCGACACCCTCCTCGACGACGTCAAACGAGCCGCCGATCTGCTCGCCTTCTGCCGCCGACGCCTCGCCTCCGTCGGAGAGCGTCTCGAGGAAGTCCTCACCGACTTCGAGTGAGGTGAGACCGTGTGCCTCGTTCCCCATCCAGCGCCTCGAGGAGGACGTTCCAGCCGAGACTGGCGCACTTGATGCGGACCGGGTATTTGCGGACTCCTTGCAATGCCTCGAGGTCGCCGAGGACGGCACCGGGTCGCTCCGGGTCGAGCCCGATGTCGACCTCGCCGTCGAGCGACATCATGTTCCGGAACTTCTGTGTCAGCGTTTCGATCTCGCCCCGGGTCTTGCCCTTGATGGCTTCGGACATCATCGACGCCGACGATTGGCTGATGGAGCAGCCCTGTCCCTCGATCGCCACCTCCGAGACCCGGTCCCCGTCGAAGTTGAGCTCGATGGTGAGCTCGTCGCCGCAAAGGGGGTTCACACCCTCGGCCACGGCATCGGGGCTGCCCAGGTGACCCTTGTTCCGGGGGCTTCGATAATGATCGAGGATGACCTCGCGGTAGAGATCCTCCAGACTCACGCCCCGACTCCGAACAGCTCACCGGCCCGGCGCAACCCACTGACGAGGGCGTCGACGTCTTCCTCGTCGTTGTAGACGTAGAAGCTGGCCCGAGCGGTCGCCGCCACCCCGAGACGTCGCATCAACGGCTTGGCGCAATGGTGGCCGGAACGCACCGCCACGCCTTGATCATCGAGGATGGTGGCCAGGTCATGGGCATGCACCCCGTCCATCGACATCGAGACCACGCCACCCCGGTCCTCGAGGTCGGTGGGCCCCTGGATGTGCAGACCGGGCACGTCGCCCAGCCGGTCCAGGGCGATGCCGGTCAGCTCACGATCGTGCTGGAGAACCTGGTCCATCCCGATCGAGTCGAGGTAGTCGATCGCGGCGTGGAGCCCGACTGCCTCGATGATCGGCGGCGTACCCGCCTCGAAACGATGGGGGATCTCGGCCCAGGTCGCCGTCTGGAGCGTCACGTCCGAGATCATCTCGCCACCGCCTTCGAACGGCTCGGTCTCCTCGAGGGCGTCCATACGACCCCAGAGGACCCCGATCCCGGTTGGGCCCAGCATCTTGTGCGACGAGAAAGCCACGAAGTCGGCCCCGAGCTCCCCCACATCGATAGAGGAATGGGGGACCAACTGGGCGGCATCGACCACCACCCTGGCCCCGTGCCGGTGGGCGAGATCGGCGATGTGCCGGACCGGCGGCATGATCCCGAGCACGTTCGACATGCCGGTCACGGCCACGACCTTGACGTCGGGCCCCAGCTTCTGCTCGTAGGCGTGGAGATCGAGCCTGAACTCGTCGGTCATCGGCACATGGTCGAGGGTGGCGCCGGTGCGTCGGGCCACCATCTGCCAGGGGACGAGATTGGCATGGTGCTCAACCTCGGTGGCGAGGATGCGGTCACCCGGCCCGAGATGTTCCAGACCCCAGCCGAAGGCCACCGTGTTCAGCGACGTGGTCGTGCCTCGGGTGAATATGACCTCGCGCGGATCGTCGGCCCCAATGAAACGGGCGACCCGGGCCCGGGCCGCCTCATAGGCCTCGGTGGAGGCAACCGAGAGCTCGTAGGCGCCGCGGTGGACGTTCGCATATGAGGTCCGGGCGAAATGGTCCATGGCCTCGAGCACCGGTATCGGCTTCTGCGAGGACGCACCCGAATCGAGGAAGTGGACCCCGTTGGCGAGGATGGGGAAGTCCGCCTTCAGGTGCGAGAGATCTGTCACGACTGAGTCAACACCGTCCGTAATGAATCGTATCCCTTTTCTTCCAGCCGGGCCGCAAGCTCGGGTCCGCCACTCTCGAGGATCTGGCCGTCGATGAAGATGTGGACCTGGTCGGGGGTCACGTAATCGAGAAGACGCTGGTAGTGGGTGATGATGAGAAACCCCCGGTCGGGCCCGGTCAGCTTGTTGACGCCGTCGGCGACGGTGCGCAGGGCGTCGATGTCGAGCCCGGAATCGGTCTCGTCCATGATGGCCAGGTCGGGCTGGAGGACGGCCATCTGCAGGACCTCGTTCCGCTTCCGCTCGCCACCCGAGAAACCCTCGTTCAGATAGCGGTCGGCGAACGACGACTCCATGCCGAGCTCGCTCATGGCGTCCATGACCTTGAGTCTCAGTTCCAGAACGGTCAGGTCGACCCCGGTCCGGTTGGACAGGGCCTGACGCAGGAACTGGATCACCGAGACACCCGGTATCGCCTCGGGATGCTGGAAGGCGAGGAACATGCCTCTGGAACCTCGTTGACTGGGGGAGACCTTGGTCACGTCCTCACCCTTGTAGAGGATGCGGCCCTCGGTGACCCGGTAGAGGGGATGCCCCATCAGGACTGCGGCGAGCGTCGACTTGCCCGAGCCGTTGGGCCCCATGAGGGCATGGATCTCACCCGGGTTGACGGTCAGATCGACGCCCTTGAGGATCTCGATGTTCCCGGCGGAGGCGTGCAGGTTCTCGATCTGAAGCAGGGGAGTGGTCTCGCTCACCATCACAATGCTATTTGCACTATGGGCGTAGGGGAAATGGCGGTGGTCACGAACGGTGGGTCACTCCGTCAGCTCCGCCCACACCGGCCGGGCCAGACGGTCGAGGTCGGCGATCGAGACGGAGAACACCGTGGTCGGGGTGCCGGCGGCTGCCCACACCGGGTCGTTGCGCCTGAGCCGCTGGTCGGCGAAGACCCGAAGCGGGGTGGCGTGACCGAAGGGGGGCGTGCCACCGGCTGTATAACCGGTGGCATCACGGACCTCGTCCAGGTTGGCCCTGCGCGACCCCGTCGCACCCGCCTCTTTGGCGAGTCGGTCGGTGTCGAGACGGAGATCGCCGGGGACGAGGGCCACCACCGGCTCCTCCATGCCGGCGGAGTCGATGACGACGAAGACCAGCGACTTGACGATGGCGGACACCGGGCAACCGACGGCCCTTGCCGCGTCCGCGGCGGTCTTGGTGCCCTCCGGGAACACACGAACCTGCAGGTCGAAGTCGGTGATAGAAGCGGCCAGGCGCCGGCTTGCCTCGGGGAGATCGGTCAACTTCGCACCAGCTCCAGCATGCGGGCCAGGCCGTCATAGTCGGTGAGATCGAGCCATTGCAGGTAGATCCTCTCCACCCCGGCCTCCTCGAGCGCGGCGATCTTCTCCTTCACCTGGCCCGGGGTCCCGAACATCACGCCTGCCTTCTCCCAGCGAGACATCAGCTGCTCACTGGTGATGTCACGACGTGCGGCGGCCGCGATCAGCCGGTCGGCGAGCTCGGCGTCCGAACCGGCAATGGTCACCGGGCCCATCATGGTCGCCTCGACCTCTCTGTCCCCGGCCGCCTCCCGCATCACCCGGATCTTGGCCCTCGCCTCATCGGCAGGGCAAATGAAGAAGTTGTACTCGTCGGCCCTGGCCCCGGCGAGACGCGGGGTTCGCCTCGGGCCGCTCCCACCGATCACCAGCCTGATACCGGTTGGTTTCGGCTTCACGTCGAAGTCGAGGTCGTAGAACGGCCCCGAGTGTCTGCCCCGGCCCTGGCCGAATGCGGCCTCCAGATAGCCAATGGCGTCCTCGAGCCGGGCCCACCGCTGCGACGACTCGGGAAAGGGGATCCCGAGCGCCTGGTGCTCGTAGTCGTTCCAGCCGGTGCCGATGCCGAGATCCAACCGTCCTCCCGACATCTGGTCGATCGTCGCCGCGTTCTTGGCGATGATGGCCGGATGACGGAAGGTTATCGGCGAGACCAGCACACAGAGCCGCACACTCTCGGTGTCCCGGGCCAGCCCGGCCAGGGTGGCAAATGCATCGGTCGCCTCCGCCGCCGGTTCCCGGCTCCAGGCGAGATGGTCGGACCGGGCGAAGGAATAGAGCCCCTCCGACTCGGCCAGTCGCGCCGCACGCAGGATCTCGTCGTAGGTGCCCCCCAACTGGGGCTCGGTCATGATCGAGTACTTCAATCAGGCTCCTGCGGCGACGGGAGGCTAATCATCGGTCTCGATGTCAAAACCCTCCTCGAGCAGGGCCGCCTTCAGTGTCTCGGCCTCCCCGGGGCGGACGGAGAGGGTGAGGATGCCGCCGCCCCCGTGCACGGCGTGTCTGAGTTGTAGGTCGCGCACGTCGACCTTGCTGGTCTGGAGAGCATGGCCCACGGCGGCGATCTCCCCGGGCTTGTCCTGGAGTATCACCTGGACCAGGGCCACGGGAGGGGCCATGGCCCCGCGTCGCCGACGTGCCTCGTCGAGCTGCTCGGCCAGCCCTTCGATGTCGCCCGACCTCACCCGGGACCCCAGGTCCTGGAGATGGCGAACGAGTGCGTCGAGGGCGCGGGTCACGGACTCGGCGTTGGAGGCGAGGATCTCCGGCCACCAGGTCGACTCCGCCGACGCCACCCGGGTCAGGTCACGGAAGCTCCCCGAGACGAGCTCGGCGGCATCGGGGTGGCCCGAGATCGTGTTGACCAGGGCCACTGCCAGCAGGTGGGGGAGATGAGAGACCGCCGCCACCACCTGATCGTGGCGCTCGGCGGACATGACGACCGGGTTGGCACCTGTCGACCGGACGATGGAGCTCAACCTGTCGACGTCCTCCACCGCAGCGCCATCGTCGCAAATGACCCAGGGAGCGCCGCGGAACAAGGCCGGAGATGCCGCCTCGGGCCCGGCATGCTCCCTCCCCGCCATGGGGTGGCTGCCGACGAATCGGACTCCGTCACGCACCGCGGCGAGGAGCGGGACCTTGACGCTGGTCACGTCTGTGACCAGGGCGCTCGTGTCGAGACCCTGAAGTGTGGCCAGATTGGCTTCCAGGGGGCCGGCGAGCACCACCAGGTCGGCACCTTCGATTGCTTCCGCCACCGATCCGGCGGTCGTCTCGGCGGCGTGACGCTCGGCCGCACGTTCCAAGGCCAAGGGCGAGGGGTCCCACCCTATCGTGTGCCAGCCCTGTTCCTTGAGGGCGAGCCCGACCGATGCACCGATGAGCCCCGTCCCGATGATGGCGACTGTGGACACGATCAGGAGCCGTAGGCGTCGAGGATGATGTCGAAGTCGCCGGGGTCGCCGAGGAACATCTGCGGATAGAAGCGCTCGCAACCCGCCTCCTCAAGCGCGGCCAGCATCTCGGACGGCTTCGAACCCGAGCCGTGGGGATACCCCCGCGCCTCGTATACCTCCTCGATCCGCTCCGGGGTCGAGCTGGTGCGTCCCGCCAGCGCCTCGAGGAGACGCCGGTAGTCGGCTTCCTTTCGGGCGGCGATGGCGGGGCAGGCCGTCGAGTAGACGATGGCCTCGGGGTCGCGCCCCGCCTCGGCGGCGCTCTTGGCGGCCAGTTCCCGCCTGGCCACGTATTGGTCGGGCTTGCAGGCGTAGATGTTGAACTCGTCGGCATACCGCCCGGCCAGAATCGGGGTCTTCCTTCCTCCGGCACCCCCGAGGAGGAGTCGCAGGTTCCGGGGATGGGGGCGGGGGTCGAACTCGGCAAGCCGGTAGTGCTTGCCGGTGAAGCCGCGGGCCTCGGGGGCGACCGCGGCAAAGAGATAGGCCATGCACTCGTCGAGCATCTCGAACCTGGTCCGGCGGTCGGGGTAGGGGAGACCGAACAACTCGAACTCCTCGTCGAGCCATCCGGTCCCGATTCCCATTGTGAAACGCCCCTCGGAGACCTCGTCGAGGGTGACACCCATCTTGTAATAGACGGCCGGGTGGCGGAAGGTGACCGGGGAGAGGAGGGAGACCAACTCGATCGTGGTCGTCTCCCTGGCCAGTGCGGCAAGATGGACGAGATGGTCGAAAGCGGGGCGATCGGTGTCGTCTCCCCGCTCCAGGTAGTGATCGGGCAGGGCGAGAGCCACCAAGCCGCGCTCCTCGGCCCACCGCGCAGCCGTGACAACCAGCTCCCAGTCACCACGTGTCTGAACTGCCAGGTCCATCACCGGAGCCTATCGACCGCAGACCCGGGTCAGGAAACCGCCGCCGCGTCTTCGAGGAGGGCACGAGCGTGCCAGGCGACGTCGAAACCCGGGTCGATGATCCGATGGAGGGCGATGCCGTTCAGGGCCAGGACCAGGGTCTCGGCGCGGCGCTGGGCCAAGGTTTCGGACAGCTCAGGGCTCTGCCTTCTCATCGCCGAGGCGAAGCGGGCGACCCGGGCCTCGTGATGACGGACCATCCGGCCGCTGAGCTCGGGGCTGGACCCGGCCCCGGAGACTCCGATCCTGATGTAGACCTTGGACAGGGCAGGTTGCTCCTCGAGGAATCGGACATAGGCGCCCACCAGCTCCTCCAGTGTGTCCGTCCCCTGACGGGCCGGGTCCGGATCCACGGCGTCTATGGCCTCCCGGACCACGGTGACGATGGCCTGCTCCTTGGACGGGAACAGGTTGTAGAACGAGCCGGGAAGCACGCCGGCCAGGTCACAGATCGCCTTGATCGTGGTTCCCTCCAGACCATTCTCGGCCACCAGCGACCGGGTGGCCCCGAGAATCCTCTCCCGCGTCTCCAACCCAGCCTTGTAACGCATGGGAGCACGGTAATCGGGACCTTCCCGCTTCCTAATGCATGGCGTCACGCATATGTGACGCCATGCATTCGGTTCCGGGCGTTTCTCTCTTTCTTTGAGCGTTGATTCAAATTAGAGTTATCACTCAAAGGTCAGGAAAGGGGATATGGCTAGCCATTACAAGTCGAATCTCCGAGACCTCGAGTTCAATCTCTTCGAGGTCAACCGGATTCAGGACTATCTGGGCACCGGGGAGTGGGCCGACCTCGACGAGGCGACGGCGCGTGACATCCTGACCGCGATCGAACGTCTCGCTCGAGAGGACTTCGCCGCCTCCTATGTCGACCAGGACCGCATCCCGCTCGTTCTCGAAGATGGTGAGGTGCACCTCCCCGAGTCGGTGAAGGCGGGGGTGCGAGCTTACAAGGAGGGTGGTTGGGACCGTCTCGCCGTCCCGGCCGAGATGGGCGGGATGTCCGTCCCACCCAGTCTCGCCTGGGCCACCCAGGAGATGCAGCTTGCGGCCAACACCACCGTGTCGTGGTACTCCGGAGGCGCCTTGTTCGCCATTGTCCTATTCGAGGAGGGGACCGAGTCCCAGAAGGACTTCGCCCGGCTGTGGCTCGACAAGCAGTGGTCGGGCTCGATGATCCTGACCGAGCCGGATGCCGGCTCCGATGTCGGGGCGGCCACCACCAAGGCCATCGACATGGGCGACGGGACCTGGCACATCGAGGGCGTCAAGCGGTTCATCACCGGAGGCGAGCACGATGCCTCTGAGAACATCATCCACCTGGTCCTGGCCCGACCCGAAGGTGCGGTCCCAGGCACCAAGGGCCTTTCCCTGTTCGTGGTGCCCAAGTTCCTGGTCAACGAGGACGGGACGCTTGGCGAGCGCAATGGGGTGGTCGCCACCAACATCGAGAAGAAGATGGGCCTCAAGGGCTCGACCACGTGCGAGATGACCTTTGGCTTCGACAAGCCGGCAATTGGCTATCTCGTCGGCGACAGGCACGACGGGATCCGTCAGATGTTCCGGGTCATCGAGAGCGCCCGGATGATGATCGGCACCAAGTCGATGGGAACGCTCAGCACCGGCTATCTCAACGCCCTCGAATACGCCAAGGAGCGGCGTCAGGGCGCCGATCTGACCCGGGCCTCCGACAAGACCGCTCCCCGGGTCCCCATCATCGAGCACCCCGACGTGCGCCGGATGCTGATGAATCTCAAGAGCTACGCCGAGGGTCTGCGTGCCCTGGTGATGTACACCGCCTCGCTTCAAGACCAGGCGCGTCTTCACCCCGACGACGACCGCTGGAACCGACGATCCGAGCTCCTGCTCCCACTGGTCAAGGGATACTCCTCCGAGAAGGCATACGAGCAGCTCGCCGATGCCCTCCAGGTCTTCGGCGGGTCCGGGTACACCCAGGACTACCCGCTGGAGCAGTACATCCGGGACACCAAGATCGACACCATCTACGAGGGCACGACCGGAATCCAGGCCCTGGACTTCTTCTTCCGCAAGATCGCCAGGGACCAGGGGGCCACAGTCGCCGCCCTCGCCGCCGAGATCACCGAGTTCGTCAAGGGCGGTGGCGACGACGATCCGATCGCTTCCGAGCGGGAGCGTCTGGGGAGAATGCTCGACGACGTCCAGGGCCACCTGGGGTCGATGGTGGAGCATCTCATGGCATCGGTTGCGGGGAGGTCGGAGGAGATCTACAAGGCCGCCCTCCACACCAACTCGCTCCTCAGCTCAATGGCCGAGTTGGTGATCTCGTGGCAGCTGCTGCGTCACGCCGAGATCGCCTACCCCAAGATGGAGACCGACCCCTTCTATCGGGGGAAGGTCGCCTCGGCTCGCTGGTTCCTCGACCTGGCCGCACCCGGCATCTCCGCCCGTCGCGCCGCCGCCGAGACCGAGGACGGCTTGCTCATGGATCTCCCGGTGGAGACGTTCTAGGACCCCACTCTCCCCCGAAATCGGGACGGTGCGGGGTCATATGCGGACGTTTGCAACCCAATTACGGGGGACGGATATCGTCCGCCCGTGTCGGGTTCTGTTTTCGCTCTGGTCGTGGTGCTGATCGGGGTCTTCCTCGTCATCGTCGCCTTGGTGGTGTGGCAGGAGGCGAAACGGCGGCCGTCGTACGAGCCGCTGGAGTACGTGGTCGAGGATGCGGTGAAGCACGTCGAGGCAGGGCTCCAGGCCGAGGGCAACGACCGGATGCGCCGGCCCGACATCCGCAGGATCCTGGAATGGGAGGTCTTCTACCTCCAGGGGCTGGCCCAGGAGGACCGCAAAACCCCGGTGGAGACCGTCGCCGGTGGACACGAGGCATCCATCGAGTACATCATCGAGCAGATCGCCACAAAACACGGTGTGTCCTACTCTCGCGCCGACGTTGAAGACGTGCTTCGCCACGAAGCCGATTACCTGTTTCGGATCGGCGCCGTGGGCGAGGCGGTCGATTTCGATGGAGGTGAGGAAGAATGATGGTGCGTTGCGGTGCATGCCGTACGCAGTTCGAGGTCCCTGGAGCCGGGCGCTTCACCTGTCCGGTTTGCGGGTCGGTGAACGTGGTGCGGGAGCAGCCCGGTGCCACCCCACCCACCATGGGCGGCTACCCGACGGCCCCAGGGGTCGTGCCTGACAATCAGGCCCCTCCGCCGCCTCCCCCCAACGCTCCTGCTCCTCGTATCCAGTGCCCGGAGTGTGACTTCAACTTCATTGTGGGCGAGATCGCCGTCGCCACCTGTCCGAATTGTGGGGCCGAGGTCAGGACCGGCCGGGGGGAGCCCGAGGAGGAATGAGCCCCCCTCCCCGGCTCCGGCGGTACTCCCCCCTGCGCGCGGAGAGATGAGCCCCCCTTCCCGGCTCCGGCGGTACTCCCTCCTGCGCGCGGAGAGATGAGCCGCTTGCCCCGGTTCGAGGCCTACCGGTATGTGGGGGTGAGGGACACGATGAGGTTCTACGACTGCGACGACGAGGAGCAGTTCGAGGAGTTGGAGGAACGTGTAGAAGGAGAACAGCTCGTTGGCAGAAAACTCCTCCAGACCTTCGCTCCCGATAGCCCTGTGGAGGCGATGAACAGGTCGTTTCGACCACTCTGAGCGCGCACTCCAGAAAAGCTCGGTTCGGGCCGATAAAGGAGGCAGTGTTTCGGCGACCCGAGGGAGGTGCCCGGACTCGGGCACGCAGCCTTGCTGCCGCAGCCGGGGCCATTGCCATCTTGGCACTCGCCGGTGCTGCTCACGCCACTTTGTCGAGCTTTGATCCTGGCAGCGGTCAGGTAGCCCCCGGGGGATCGACCACCGCGAGATTCGACGTGACGCCACCGGGGCTTGTGGGTCTGGGCGTGAGCTGCGTCGTCGGCTCGGCAGCCCCGGCCTCCACGCCGAATCTCCCCGCCCCGGGCATCAGCGTCTCGTTCGACCAGGCATGTGGCACCAGCCGGGAGGTGGAGATGACCGTCGCCGCCTCGGCGAGCACATCACCAGGCTCCTATGTCGTCACCATCATCGAGACCGAGTTACTGGTCGACGGCAACCTCTTAGGCACCTATCAATGGTTGCTGACGGTCACGGGCGGCACGACCACGACTACGACGCCGGGCACCACGACTTCGACTTCCGGTTCGCCGGCGACTACTCAACAGCCGGCCCCACCCACGACGATCGAAGGAGGACCGACCCCTCCGGGAACGACCCCTACCTCGGAGGGCACCGGCAGCTCCCCGCCCGCCGATCCGGGCGATGTCGATGACGGTCTCGTCGTTGCCGTTCCACCCCCGTCCCCTGGCCGAGGCGCCGGGGTCGGCTCGACCTTCGACGAGGTGACCGCCGCCGAGGAGGTGCGGCCCGTGTTCGCCAGCATCGCCTACTCCGACCGGCTGCGGCGGGCCCTTGAAGGAAGCCTGCCGTCGATGTTGACCCAGGTCGTCCTCTCTCCGCTCGTGATCGGGGAGGTCTTGGTGCGCTCGTTGGTGGAGAACGTCTTGGCATTACTGCTCACATTGGCCCTGGCCATCTACATGGCGAGGCTGCTGGTTCGGAGAATGAGAATGGAGGTGGGTGGGGGTGAACTCGAGGATTAGCTCCCTTTCACAAATGGGGCTGCGATCGGTTTCGGATCTGTTCAAGGCCCTGACACCACAGCTTGCGGTGGTCGTGGCGCTGTTGATGACCGTGGGTGCCGCTGTGGTCATCGCCAGGGGGGACGGCAGCAACCAGATCACCCGGGATGCCACGGTTCATGCTGCGGCGGAGTCGGTCATCTCATCTCTCACCACGCTCCAAGCCGATGTGAGTGAGACGCTGGTGATCGGCAACGCCGCCGGCCTGGGCCTCGCCGACGCTGGTCAGATCGACGATGTCTTGGCCAATCTCAGGTCGAGCATCGAGGCAGCGCGAGACCGGGTTGCAACGTTGTCCACCATCTGGCCCGATGCGGAGTTGGAGAGGGCGGTCGAGGTGATGGCAACGGAGGCTCGCGCCGTGTCGGACGATGTCGAGGCCGGGGACATCGACCACGCGGTGCACATCGCTGATGGTGCACTCGCCGACGCCTACGTCGAGGTGTTGGGCCGAGCCGTTGAGATCCGAGACTCGAGGGCGCGGAGCATCGGCGCCGTCCAGGAGGGCCTGGACACTATCGCCACCGCGGCCCGGGTCGTCTCCGGTCTCCTGATACCTGCTTTGTCGGTCTTCGTCTTCTACCGGATCATGAGGAGGAGTCAGAGGGAGGCTCTCCTCGAGGGTGAGTTGAAACGGGAGAAGGAGCTGAGGCGCAAGAAGGATGAGTTCATAGCGGCCGCGTCTCACCACATAAACACGCCGCTCGCCGCGGTGGTGGGGTTTGCCGAGCTGTTGCGAGATCGGACCCGTGACTTCAGTGCCGGAGTGCGTAACGAGGTGACCGAGCTGCTCGCCCTCCAGGCGCAGGAGACGTCATATGTCGTCGACGACCTTCTGGCAGCGGCACGCCTGGATCTCGGCGAGATGACCCTTCGCCACGAGGACCTGGACTTGCGAGAGGTTCTGGACGAGGCGACCGCCGGCTGGGCTAGTGAGCACCGGGCGAGACTCATCATCAGCGGGAAAGGCGTGACCACGGCCGATCGGAAATGGCTCGGTCATGCGTTGCGGAACCTGCTCAGGAACGCCGTCGGCTTCGGTGGCGAGAACATCTCGGTACGAGTCGCGGAAGCCTTCAACAAGGTGGTCGTGGAGGTCGCAGACGACGGCCCGGGGATCCCACCGGAGGAGAGTGAGAGGATCTTCGAGCTGTACTACTCCTACCGTCAGGTCGAAGGTCTTGCCCCTTCATTGGGACTGGGCCTGTCGGTGGCTCGGAAGCTGGCGCTGGCGATGGGCGGGGAGATCCACTACGAGCATGGCGAGGGGGAGAACGTCTTCTCTCTCTCGCTCCCCAGGTCGACCGATCGGACTGCCGCGCCCGACCTGATCCCGGACCGCAGCGTGGATCCGTCACTGGAGCGCCCGAGCCGGGAAGCCATCAACGAGGTGGCCTCCGCCGGGGGACCGCTGATGGTCTACCAGCCGATCATCGACATGCGGGCCAGGGCCATGGGCGAATCACGTATCGTCGGCTACGAGGCCTACGCGAGATTCCCGTCCCTGACGGCTGCGCAGTGGTTCGAGGCGGCGGCAGCGGAGGCGCTGCGGTTGGACCTCGAGTTGGCGTGCATCAAGAGCGCCGTCGGAGGGTTCCGCCTCGCGGATGAAGCACCTTTTCTCTCGATCAACGTCTCGGACAGCACCCTGTTGAACTCCCGTCTTCTCGACGCGTTGATCGGCTTCGACCCGGGCCGGGTCGTCCTGGAGCTCTCCGAGGCGGCTTCGATCA
>JBOGET010000082.1:0-8512 GCA_050741975.1 Acidimicrobiia bacterium | reverse complement strand
GTGCAACCGGGAAACCGGGTGCCAATCACTTCCCTCTAGGTTTACTTGACAATGCCAGACCTAAAAGGCCTGGTCAGAGAGTTGTGCGCTCCCGGCAGGATTCGAACCTGCGCACCCGGCTCCGGAGATGTGGTGCTCATCTGCCATCCCAGGCCCACGAAAAAGCCAATGACTATGGGCCTTTCCCACTCTCTAGGTCTCGTCACGACCGGGTGCGAATCTTCACCCTCGATTTTGTCCAAGAAAAATTCTCCCACGCCGGTGGTGGTCAGGAATCCGATCTGATGATGCTGGCCGGGTGGCGCTCACCACAGATGGTCAGGCGCTACGCCTCGTCTACAGCCTCTGAGCGAGCCAGAGAGGCCCACAGGAGGTTCTCTCCATTTGATGGAATCCTGTGATCACTCGGGCTTCAGAAGCTCAGCACCGAGACGCGCTCGTACCCCCATCGCCGTGAACGTCACCTCAGTCCGATCAGGAACGGGGCGTTGTGATGGACGAGAGATGGATCGAGTCTCGTCACGAGCAGCGATCAGGCGTACCGGGTGGACTCGGTGTCCGGTCGGGGCAATCGCCTGTACCGCGACCTACGCCGATTCTGAGGCTCGCCTCTGCTCCTCGTTCCACTTCTCGGCGAGGCGTCGAAGCTGTCCTGGCCATTGCAGGAACCCGTCGTTGTCGATGAGGTGGCAGCCTGGCCATCCGAATGCGCTGAACAGGTCGTCGAGGATGACCTTGGAGATGTCTCGCAACCGGTCGATCCGTCGGGTTCCGGTGAGGAGTACTTCGAGCTGTCCTTCGACCGGGTGGTCTAGGGGCGCTGCCTCAAAGGGGGCGGATCTGCCTTGAAGTTGTGCGGGTTCGAGTGCGGCTGGGAAGAGGTTCTCAGTGGTCCCGTAGACCAGGAGGAGCGGGCTGGTGACGTCGAAATGCACTTCTTCCCGGTGGACAGCGTGCCGCTATGGATGGAGGTGCTGTCGAAGGCAAACCCGGTCACCTATGGCGTCGATGCCATCCGCCAGATGCTGCTTGGGACCGGGGTATCCTCTGGTGGCCTGGGTGTGACCGTCTTCAACCACGTGATGACCATCGGAGAGGAAGTGGCCATCATCGCCGGGCTCGGTACCCTGCTGCTCACAGCCGCGGTGTGGCGGTTCACTCACAGTGAGTGACGGAGGAAATTCGGTTAAACACACCACTCCGGGCCGATCTCCGCAGCGTGACGGGGCCCTCGCGCTCGGCCACTCCCTCCCGCTCGGGACGATCTGGTGAAGGCCCTGGCCTACCGCGCGGCCGTGGGGGATCAGGTCGGCGATGAGCCGGCGGACCCTGGTCTCGATCTCGTCGCGGATGGGCCGAACGTGTTCCAGGGTCTTTCCGGCGGGATCGTCGAGCTGCCAGTCGAGATAGCGTCTCCCCGGTATGACGGGGCAGGCGTCGCCGCAGCCCATCGTCACTACTACGTCGGCGGCCTCGAGGGTCTCGTCGGTCCACGTCTTCGGATAGGAGTGGGTGATGTCGATGCCTACCTCTCGCATCGCCTCGACCGCGGCGGGGTTCACGGTTGCGGCGGGGTTCACGGTTGCGGCGGGAGCGGAGCCGCCGGAGAGGACGGTCACCTGATCACCGGCGAGGTGCTGGAGCCAACCGGCGGCCATTTGTGACCGTCCGGCGTTGTGAACGCAGAGGAAGAGGACGGTGGGTCTATCGGTCATGTGGAGCCTTTCGGTCTTGGCAACGGCCTGGAGCCGCTCTTTGGCGAATCGTTCGGCGAGTAGGGGCAGGAAGGTGCCGATGCGGGCTGTCTTCGACAGCCGGTCGATGGAGTCGAAAAGGACCCGTTCGATGGTCTCGGGACCGAAGGTGCCCGCGAAGTCGTGGCGGAGACGGTCGGCCGCCTGGTGCAGGAATTCGTGTTCGTCCAGGTTGGCGTCACCGGGCATGACGTTTCTCCTCATATATGGCTGGATGTGGGACGACGACCTGTTCGGCTTGGTCGGCAGTGGGGCGGAAGAGGTATCCGATCAGAGCCGCGGCGAGAAGGGTCCCGGCGGCCTGACCGGCGAGGAAGGATGGGACCTCGGATGGAGCGATGCCGGTCCAGGTATCGGTGAGCACTCGACCCAGGGTCACAGCAGGGTTGGCGAACGAGGTCGAGGAGGTGAAGAAGATGGCAGCAGTGACGTAGCCGCCGACCGCCACCGGCACGACTCGTGGATCGACGGATCGGACCCGTACCGAAGATGACCACCAGAAGACCGAAGATGGCAAGGGCTTCGCTGGCTACCCGCTCGACGCCGGTCCGCTCTTGGGTCGCCACCGCAACGACGGGGTGGCCGAAGATCCAATTGGCCGCTGCCACCCCGAGGATTGCCCCCACCAGCTGCATCGTGATGTATCCGGCGGCCAGCCGCCTCCCCAGACCGCGGAACAGGGCGTCGACGATGGTGACGCTCGGGTTGAGATGGGCGCCGGAGACGGGCCCGAAGGTGAAGATGAGCGCGGCGAGGGCTGCCCCCACGACCACGGCGTGTTGGAACAGCTGTGCAGACACCGCGCCGTCGACCGAGGTGGCGATCCCGGAGCCGACGATGGCCACCAGCAACAGGGCCGTTCCCACCATCTCTGCGACGAGACGACGCCGATTCACGCCGCCCGGCTCCTGAGTCTGTCCACCCTGATGGCGATGTCCGCGAAAGCCCTGTCGAAGGAGTCGGGCCCGCCTCCGACGGGGTCGGGGATCGACCAGTGGATGATCGTCCCGATCAGCGGCACCCCCGATTCGAAGGCACGGTCGCAGACGGTGACGATCAGGTCGGCCGCCTCGGGCACTGCTTCGAAGCCTTTGGGATCCGCACCCGACAGGTCCACTCCGTAGCGCCGGGCGGTGGCGATCGCGCCGGGGTGGACCCGCTCAGCGGGTTGGGTGCCCGCACTCCACGCGTCCACTCCTCCCGACGCCCGCCACAGCGCTTCGGCGAACTGGGATCTCGCCGAGTTGTGGGAGCAGACGAACACCACCCTGCCCAGGGGAGGAGCGGGTGTATGGAGCCCGAGGGCCGCCAGCCGCTCGGATCTGAGATGGACATACCGGCGCCGGGAGTCCCCCTCCGATCGACCTCGCTCTACGAGCCCGGCCTCCTCGAGGACGCCAAGGTGGAAGGCGAGGAGGTTGCTGGACAGCCCGGTCAGCCGGCCAAGCTGTCCCGGGGTTCGGTCCGACCCGTCGAGACAGTCGACCAGCCGTATCCGGTTCTCGTCGGCCAGGGCATGGTGGACCGCCGCTCGCTGTGCCTCTGACATGTGAGACCTTATCTCAATCACTGTTGAGATAAATCTATCCCGGCGGTGGACATGCTGCAAACAGAGCCTGACGCCGACGAGGAATCAGTCCGGCAGAACTTGATGAGGAGCTTCCAAGACGGCCGGAACAGGTCCGTTTCCACTCGACG
Source organism: Acidimicrobiia bacterium (assembly GCA_050741975.1). Lineage (GTDB taxonomy): Bacteria > Actinomycetota > Acidimicrobiia > Spongiisociales > ZC4RG35 > JARDZU01. The sequence goes on along the minus strand of JBOGET010000082.1, from coordinate 5,060 downwards.
CGTAACTGACTATCCGTGCGGCCCGATATCCCAGCCTTGGGCAGTGAGCAACCGCTCGGCGACCGATCTCGGCTGCTCCTCGAGGGTGGTGCCCATGGTGGCATTCCACCGGTTCAAAAAGCCGCTGAAGGCGATGATCCCAACGATCTCCACGATGGCGTCGTCATCGAAATGAAGTCGAAGATCGTCGAAGTGCTCGTCGGTCACCGCAGACGGGGTGACACCGGCCGCCAAAGCAAGACGCAGGGCGGCGCGCTCGGCGTCGTCGAACAGCGGGCTGGTCTCGAAGTCCCACACCGCCTCGAGCTTGGATTCGAGCACACCCTTGTTCACTGCCTTGGATGCCCCATGAGCAACGCAGTACTCACAGCCTGCAGCGCTGCTCGCCATCAGGAAGATCAGACTCGAGAGCCCCGGCGGGAGCTTCCGGGTCGAGGCGATGGCGTCGGCGAGAGCCCCGTACGCCTCGGCCAACTCCGGCCATCGGGCAATGGTCAGAGCACTGTTGGGAACAAAGCCGAGACCTCTTCTTCGAGCTGCGAAGAGATCGGCGAGCTGGGGCACCTCGTTCGGGTCCAACGGTTTCACTCGTGCCATGCGATGTCCTCCTCTTGTTGTCGGGACCGACGATAAGAGGTATCGAGGCGCACAGGGTGCGTGTGTTCCCGGCCTCGATCACCGGGTCGGTCCGACGCCGGTCCACTCTCCTCCGACTCGCCGCCCGCACCGACACGACGGATCGACCACCACGCAATCAGAGCGATCGCAGCGAGCAGGACGCTGGAGAGGAGCGGCTGAGCCGAGACCAGGCCGGCGGCACCGGCCGTCCAGCCCTCGATGAGCCGAATCACCAGATTGTCGGCCAGTCCGACACCACCCGAAGCCAGGACGGTGGCCCAATACCAGACGATGAAGGCCCCGGCCCCGATGAGAATCCACCCCGAGATCGTCCCGAGCCGGGCCGCCACCGGTCGGACGGCATGCAGCACCCGATCCCGGCCGACGCCTAGTGCCAAGGTGAGAGCGACCACCACCAGACTCATCCCGGCGCCGTATGCAAAGAACACCGAAAGCGACTGGAGATAGGAGCGGCCGGCGACGGCCCCTGCGATCAGACTGAGGAATATCGGGAGCGTGCAGGAGAGAGAGGCGACCGAATAGGAGGCACCAAACCCGACCAGGCCCAGGAAGGACCGACCCCGCGGTGCTCGTGCCACTAGCGGTATATGGGGCAGGAGGTTGCGGCCCCGTAGTTTGGCCACACCGACGACGATGAGGCCGACTCCGACCACGGCGGCCAGCCAGGGTATCCAGACGACAACGACGCGTATCCCCGAAGCCACCAGCAGACCGACGACGAGGAAGACGATGACCATCCCCACCGACATCGACAGTCCGACCAGGAGGGGCGGACGCCGATTGCCGTCCTTGTCGCCGATGAAGAAGCCCAGGTAGGCGGGGAGCATGGCGAAACCGCATGGGTTCACGGTGGCCACCATCCCCGCGGCAAAGGCCACGGCAAGCACACCGGTCATGGTCGGGACAACTCTACGAGGCGGTCTGGACCAGGATGGAGTGTCAGAGGTCCGACCTTCAGCGACGCCGGCTCAGACACGCTTGCCTGCGGCGACCTCGCCCAGGATCCTGGAATCGACCACCGTGATCCTGCGGTATCCGGTCTTGACCGCCCCGATTCCACGGAGCTGAGCCACCGCCTCGTTGACGGTCTGTCGGCTCGCTCCCAGCAGGGTGGCGATGGCGGCCTGCGAGAGCTCGATCTCACGACCGTTCCTCGTCGACTCCTCCATGAGGAGGTCGGCCACCTGGGCCAGCACCGTCTTGTGCATCAGGTGGACGATGCGACGCTGGGCGTTCTCCAGCTGACGAAGCCCGGCCACCAGCCAGCGAAGACAGAGTGCCGGATGACGTGCCAGTTCCGGGATCAGTTGATCACGGGCGAATCGGAACGCCGTCACCTGGCTCACGGCGCGGGCCGACGTCGTGTACGTCCCCTCGCCGAACATGGCGATGTCCCCGATCACCGAGCCCGGTCCGACACGGGCCACCACTGTGCGACGACCGTTGTGAACCCGGTAGAGGTCCACCTCGCCACTCTCGATCAAATAGGCGGCAAGCGCCGCTTCACCCTCCTTGAACAGGTGGGATCCGGTGAAACGGTTGATCGGCTCGGCGACGATGCGCAGTGTCTCGACGTCCTCAGGGGTGAGCGGCAGGTAGTCGGAACGTCCGAAGGAACGGGCCAACCATGCGAGATGCTGGTGCTGCGCGATCGTCATGGGTCGGTCACCATCGGCAAGACGGACTGCTGGAAACAGGGTACCCACCGGTGGTTCCTGATCGGCCGGAAGCGTCGCACCGGGATCGGATCGACCGTTCACCCGAGGAGATCCTCTTCAATGACGGCGACCAGATCGTCCGAGAAGATGGTTCCCGAGTGGACCCGCACCACCGCGCCGTCGGAGTCGACGAAAACGGTGGTGGGCATGGCCAGACCTCCGAACGCATTGAAGACGGCACCGTCCGGGTCGTGAGCCAGTCGGTATTCGACGCCGGTGCGCTCCACCAGGGAGAGGGCCGCATCCAGACTCACTTCCTGCATGTTGATCCCGACGAACTCGACCTGATCGCGATACCGACGATGCACGTCGGCGAACGACGGCATCTCTGTGATACACGCCGGACACCAGGAGGCCCAGAAGTTGAGGACCACCGGTCGTCCTTTCAGCTCGGACAACGTCTCGGTGCTCCCGTCGAAGTAGGTCAAGGTGATGTCCGGCGCCGCCGCATTCGCCGTGTTCGGCTCTCCGTTGCCAGTGAGGGTGACCAGCCCGAGTGAGAGGGCCAGGGCGACGGCCACACCCAGGAGGATCCACCCGGTTCGGGCTCGAAAACGAGATCGACTTACTCTCGGGCTCATCGACGCCCTGGACAACAGCCGGTCCTGACCCCGGACCTCACGAGTGTCGCGGGTACGACACTCCCCGGAAGCCGTGGTCTGGGAGATGGTTGACCTGTTGATGCGCAGCGGGCCCATGATCGGTGTCGTCTTTATCGCCCTGATCGCTGCCGTCTGTGGCGGAGGTACCTCGGTCGACACAACCGATATAGCCGACCCCACCAGCACGTCCGGCGGCGGGTCGACCTCTGAACCGGCGTCGACAGCAGGGAGCGACCCCGCCTCGGCCTCTGCCCTGGAGAAGATAGAAGACCCTTCCTTCCCGCAGCCGCTTATCGATCCCGCCGAGATCATGTCGGGTGGCCCACCCCCCGACGGAATCCCCTCGATCGACGACCCACAGTTCGTGTCAGTGACGGAGGCCGATGAGTGGCTCGGCACCGGCGAGCCGGTCGTCTATCTCGAGGCCAACGGCGAGGTGCACGCCTATCCGGTCCAGATCCTCATCTGGCACGAAATCGTCAACGACACCGTGGGCGGGGTGCCGGTGGCCGTGACCTACTGCCCGCTGTGCAACAGCGCGGTCAGCTACCGGCGCGAGGTCGATGGCGAGGTCACCACGTTCGGGACATCGGGACGGCTCTACGCCTCGGCGCTGGTCATGTACGACCGGGCCACCGAGTCGCTGTGGACCCACTACGACGGGCGGGCCGTGGTCGGGGTGCTCACCGGGGAGGAGCTGGACCCGATCCCTTCACCGTTGCTCGCCTGGTCTGACTTCAAGGAGGCCTTCCCCGACGCGATGGTCCTCGACCGCGAGGCCACCGGGTTCAACCGGCCCTACGGGGAGAATCCGTACGCCGGATACGACAACCCGAGCGGGACTCCATTCCTGTTCCGGGGGACCGTCGATGATCGAGCAGAGGCAATGCAGCGGGTGGTCGGTGTCGCCATCGACGGAGTGGCCCGGGCATGGACGCTGGAGGCGATCTCAGAGGGATCGGGCCAGGCCACCAACTCCACCGTCGGCGAGACCCCGGTCGTCGTCCTCTGGAAGGAGGGTCAGTCCAGCGCCCTCGAATCGAGCTTGATCGTCAGCGGCCGGGACGTGGGCTCGGTCGGGGTGTTCTCCCCGGTCGTCGACGCCCACACTCTGACCTTCGCCGCCGATGCCGGTTCCTTCCTGGATCAGGAGACCGGGAGCGAATGGGACATCACCGGCAACGCGGTCGCTGGCGAGCTCGCCGGGACCTCGCTCCAACAGATCCACCATCTCGACACCTTCTGGTTCTCCTGGTCCACCTATCAGCCGGAGACGGATCTGGTCGACGAGTGACCCGTACCCGGGGCCTACCTGCTGAAAACCCGGACCCCGCGCCAGAAGGCGACGTGACCCTGTATGCGTTGTGCAGCTCGAGAGGGGTTTTGGTAGGTCCAGGCGGCGGCCGGGAGTCGGCGTCCGTCGACCACCACGTCGAAGTAGGTGGCCACACCCTTCCAATGACAGACCGAGGTCCGATCCGACGGTTCCAGTAGCTCCCAGTTCACCGTTTCGGGTGGGAAGTAGTCGTAACCGTCGACCCGTTGGGTCTCGGCGGCCTCTGCGACCACGACGCCGTTGACAATCGCTCGCCGCCCAGTGGGAAGCGAGTCCTTCCGGAGCAGATTCAACGGGTTCAGCATGCGGTTGCCAACCACGCCGCTTGCGTCGCAGAGCGAGGATCGTCGGACCTGCGACGATCTGATCCTCACCCAACGCCGACCCGGCAATGATGCCTCCGGTGATGATCGGCGCCTCCAAGCGTCTCAACCCGGTGAACGCCGGATGGTCGGTGGCCCGTTCACTGAGGAAGGTTCGACCACTCGATGCTGTCCTCCGAGGCCATCGGGTCGCGGGGCCGGATCCAGGGGATGACGGCCAAGGAGTAGGTCTCGATGGTCCTTGGCGATCGCCTCTGAGTCCTCAGGTCGAGAGTCCAACTTCCCAGTGCGTTGATGATGTCCATGTCACACATTGTGCAACCGGGAAACCGGGTGCCAATCACTTCCCTCTAGGTTTACTTGACAATGCCAGACCTAAAAGGCCTGGTCAGAGAGTTGTGCGCTCCCGGCAGGATTCGAACCTGCGCACCCGGCTCCGGAG
>JBOGET010000081.1:0-24012 GCA_050741975.1 Acidimicrobiia bacterium | reverse complement strand
GAGTATGAGTTTCCCGGGGATGAGGTTCCGGTGGTGCGGGGTAGCGCGTTGAAGGCGTTGGAGGGGGATGAGGCTTCGTCGGATCAGATCATGGAGTTGATGGCTGCGGTTGATACCTATGTGCCGGAGCCGGATCGGGATACTGACAAGCCGTTTTTGATGTCGATCGAGGACGTGTTTTCTATCACCGGGCGGGGGACTGTGGTGACTGGTCGGGTGGAGCAGGGGATTTTGAAGGTGAATGAGGAGGTTGAGATCGTGGGGATCCGGCCGACTCATAAGACGGTGGCGACCGGGATTGAAATGTTCCGTAAACTGTTGGATGAGGGTCGGGCGGGGGACAATGTGGGGGTTCTGCTCAGGGGTGTGGGCAAGGATGATGTGGAGCGGGGTCAGGTCCTGGCCAAACCCGGGAGTATTACTCCGCACACTGATTTTGAGGCTCAGGTGTATGTCCTGACCAAGGAGGAGGGTGGTCGCCATAACCCGTTTTTCCCCGGGTATCGGCCTCAATTCTATTTTCGGACCACCGATGTGACCGGGGCGATCCAACTGCCCGAAGGGACCCAGATGGTGATGCCCGGTGACAATACGGAGATGACCGTGGAGCTGATCGCACCCATCGCCATGGACGAAGGGCTCCGTTTCGCCATTCGGGAAGGCGGCCGCACCGTCGGCGCCGGACGAGTAACCAAGATCCTGAAATGAGTGAGCGCTAATGGCCGACCAGCAGAAGATCCGCATCCGACTCAAGGCTTACGACCACAACGTGGTCGACGAGTCCTCGAAGAAGATCACCGAGACCGTAGTGCGGACCCAGGCAAAGGTGAAAGGCCCGGTGCCCCTGCCCACCGAGATCCACCGGTATTGCGTCATCCGCGGCCCGCACGTGGACAAGGACTCCCGTGAGCATTTCGAGATGAGGATCCACAAGCGGCTGATCGACATCCTCGATCCCACCCCGAAGACGGTGGACTCGCTGATGCGTCTCGAGCTGCCTGCCGGCGTAGAAGTGGAGCTGAAGCTGTGATGACCCGACCCGGATCAATTTGCCCCCTCCCCGCCTTCGGCGGTACTCCCCCCTTCGGGGGGAGACCCAACGTTTCCTCCCCCAGGAGCGAAACGACGGGGGGGGAGGTGGCCCGAAGGGCCGGAGGGGACTCCTCGTGAACGCCATCCTCGGACAGAAGCTAGGGATGACCCAGGTCTTCGATGACCAGGCGCGGGCGATCCCGGTCACGGTCATCAAGGCCGGGCCCTGTCGTGTCGTCCAGATCAAGACCGAGGAGACCGACGGATACGACTCGATCCAGATCTCGTTCGGTGACGTGAAGGCGGGCCGGGTCAACAAACCGGAGGCGGGTCACTACGCCAAGGCCGGGGTGGCCCCGGCGCGTCACCTGGTGGAGCTGCGGGTCGAAGACCCCAGCGTCTACAGGCTCGGACAGGAGATCAGGATCGCCGACCTCTTCCAGCCCGGCACCAAGGCCGACGTCTCCGGTGTCTCCAAGGGCAAGGGCTTCGCCGGAGTCATGGAGCGTCACAACTTCGCCGGTCAGGGTGGCTCGCACGGCACCCACAAGAAGCATCGGGCGCCTGGTTCGATCGGCGCCTGCGCCACGCCGGCTCGTGTCTTCAAGGGAATGCGGATGGCCGGCCGCCTCGGTGGCGAGAGGGTGACGACCCTCAACATCGACATCGTCGGCGTCGACGGCGAGCGTGACCTGCTTCTGCTCGGCGGCGCCGTGCCCGGTCCCAAGGGATCGGTCGTACTGGTCAGGGAGGCGGTCAAGGCCAGTGGCTGACGTGAAGGCCCCGCTCTACGCCTCCGATGGCACCGTCAAAGGCGACATCGAGCTCGACGCCGAGGTGTTCGGGATCGAGCCGAATCTCGCCGTGCTCCACCAGGTGATCACTGCCCAGCTGGCGGCAAAGCGGTCGGGCAGCGCCTCGACCAAGACTCGGGCCGAGGTGCGTGGCGGCGGCCGCAAGCCCTGGCGTCAGAAGGGTCTCGGCCGCGCCCGTCAGGGATCGATCCGCGCCCCGCACTGGGTTGGCGGCGGAGTCGCCCACGGCCCCAAGCCCCGCGACTACACCCAGCGGACCCCGAAGAAGATGAGGCGGCTCGCCCTCCGCAGCGCTCTCTCGGCCCGGGCCTCCGAGGAAGCGGTAAAGGTGATCGACGACATCGACTGGTCGGCGCCGAAGACGAAACAGGCCGTGACCCTGCTCGAGGCGATTGGCGCCAATGGCAAGTCGCTGGTCGTGCTGGGCAAGCTCGATGGTGTCGCCGGGCGTTCCTTCCGCAATCTCCCCGACGTCTTGCTCTGTGAGCCCGGGCATCTCACTCCCTATGACGTGCTCTGGGCCGACCAGGTGGTCTTCACCTCGCACACGGTGGGATCGGTGGGCCGGGCCAGCTCATACGAGATCAGCGACAGCGACTTCGTCAAGGACGAGGGAGGTGAGTCCTGATGAGGGACCCGCATGACGTGATCCTCGCCCCCGTCGTCTCGGAGAAGTCCTACGACCTCATCGAGAACGACAACACCTACACCTTCGTCGTCGATCCTCGGACCAACAAAGGGGAGATCAAGCATGCCGTGGAGTCGATCTTCGATGTCCGCGTGGTGAGGGTGAACACCATCAACCGCAAGGGCAAGATGAAGCGCCAGGGGTGGACCCGTGGCCGCCGCAAGGACACCAAACGGGCCCTGGTCACTCTTGCCGACGGCAACTCGATCGACCTGTTCGGAGTCTGAGATGGCCGTCAAGAAACGCAAGCCGACCTCTCCGGGCCGCCGGTTCCAGACCGTCTCGGACTTCGCCGAGATCACGAATGACAGGCCCGAGAAGTCTTTGATCTCGAAGAAGGGGAAGACCGGCGGCCGCAACACCCAGGGCCGGGTCACCTCGCGTCATCGTGGTGGTGGGCACAAGCAGCGCTACCGGGTGATCGACTTCCGTCGTGACAAGGACGGTGTCCCCGCCCGCGTCGCCACGATCGAGTACGACCCCAATCGCAACGCCCGCATCGCCCTCCTCAACTACGCCGACGGCGAGAAGCGTTACATCCTGGCCCCGGTCGGGGTCAGGGTCGACGACCGGCTCGAATCGGGCTCGGGAGCAGAGATTCGCCCCGGCAATGCGCTGCCCCTGCGGAACATTCCGGCCGGGACCAACGTTCATGCCATCGAGATGCGCCCCGGCGGGGGAGCCAAGCTCGCCCGCTCCGCTGGTGCGTCGGTGCAGCTCATGTCGAAGGAAAACGACCTGGCGCTGCTCCGTCTCCCCTCCGGTGAGATGCGTCAGGTGCCGCTGGCCTGCCGAGCGACCGTGGGTCAGGTGGGAAACACCGAGGCCGAGCTGATCAAGAAGGGCAAGGCCGGGCGCAACCGATGGAAGGGGGTCCGCCCCCAGACCAGGGGTGTGGCCATGAACCCGGTCGATCATCCGCTCGGTGGCGGTGAGGGCAAGTCGTCGGGGGGTCGCCATCCGGTGAGCCCCTGGGGACAGCCCGAGGGCCGCACCCGGAGCAAGAAGAAAGCGTCCAACCAGTACATCGTCCGTCGTCGCGCCAAGAAGGGCCGTAGGTAAATGAGCAGAAGTCTTAAGAAAGGCCCGTTCGTAGACGACCACCTGGCCAACAAGGTGGACGAGTTGAACCGTACGGGGGGCAAGCGGGTGATCAGGACATGGTCCCGACGCTCCACGATCATCCCCGAGATGATCGGCCACACCATTGCCGTCCACGACGGGCGCAAGCACGTGCCGGTGTACATCACCGAGTCGATGGTGGGTCACAAGCTGGGGGAGTTCGCCCCCACCCGCACCTTCCGCGGGCACGCGGACAAGGCAGCGAGGAAGCGATGAAGGTGAGAGCACAAGCCAAATACGTGCGGCACTCGCCGTACAAGGTGCGCCGGGTCCTCGACCTGGTGCGTGGCTTGCCCGTGCAGGAAGCCGAGGACGTTCTCCGGCTTACATCGCGTGGGGCGACCGAGCCGATCAGCAAGGTGCTGAAGTCCGCCGTGGCCAACGCCGAGCACAACCACGCTCTCGATGCCGACGACCTGGTCGTCGCCGAGGCCTATGCCGACGAGGGACCGACCGTCAAGCGCTACCGGCCCCGTGCCCGGGGCCGCGCCACCCGAATTCGCAAGCGCACCAGCCACATCACGATCGTGGTGTCGGACATGACCGAGGAGGTGAACTGATGGGTCAGAAGGTTCACCCCTATTCATTCCGCCTCGGTGTTTCCACTGACTGGAAGTCGAAGTGGTTCTCCAACAAGGAGTACGTCAACTTCGTAAACGAAGACTGGAGGATCCGCGACTACCTGAAGAACGAGCTGATCCGGGGGGCGGTGTCCCGTGTCGACATCGAGCGCACCCGGGACCGGCTCATCGTGGACATCCACACCGCCCGCCCAGGTGTCGTCATCGGCCGGAAGGGTGCGGAGGCAGAGCGTCTCCGTGGCGCCCTGGAGACGATGGCCGATCGTCCGGTCAAGCTGAACATCAACGAGGTGAAGGACCCCGATCTCGACGCCGCTCTGCTGGCCAGAGGCGTCGCCGACCAGATCGAGAACCGGATCGCTTTTCGCCGCGCCATGAAACGTGCCATCGCATCGGCTCTCAAGGCCGGCGCCGAAGGAGTGCGTGTCGAGTGCAAGGGGCGTCTCGGCGGCGCCGAGATGGGCCGTCGTGAGTGGTATCGCGAGGGCCGGGTGCCGCTCCACACCCTCCGTGCCGACATCGACTACGGCACGGCGACCGGACATACCACGGTGGGCACCATCGGGGTCAAGGTATGGGTTTATCGGGGCGAGGTCGTCAGCAGCGGCCAGGTCTCCGGCGATCGGATCGCCGCCGAGGCCGACCTGGCCACCGGCGGGCCGGCGCGTCGCACCCAGAAGAGCATCAAGTCCCGAGCCGAAGAGGCGGCAGGGGCCGGGCGCAAACCTCGTCTCATCGAGGCCGGTGGCGGCAAGCGTCTCATCGAGGCCGGTGGTGGCAGCAAGGAGGGCGGGCGGCGGCTCATCGAGGCCGGTGGCGGTCGGCGACCGACGGCAGCCGAGGCCAAGGTCGAGTACGAGTCCGCCGTCGAGGACGTCGAGGCCGAGCCGGAGACCCCGGCCACCGACGCAGTGGACGAGGTCGTCGAGGTCGAGCCGGAGACCCCGGCCACCGACGCAGTGGACGAGGTCGTCGAGACGCCCCAGGCCACCGCTCCGGAGCCCACTGCCCCAGAGCAGACGCCGACCGAGCCAGAGGCGAGCTCCGAGGAAGAGTGACCATGTCTCATAACCCGACACTCACAACTCGAGACGGCCGGCCGCAGGGAGGCGAACTGTGTTGATGCCCAAACGGACCAAGCACCGCAAGGTTCATCGCGGGCGTCGCTCCGGGGTGGCCAAGGGCGGGACCCACGTGGCCTTCGGCGAATACGGTCTTCAGGCTCTGGAGTCGGGCTGGATCACGGCCCGTCAGATCGAATCGGCCCGTGTCGCCATCACCCGTGCCGTCAAGCGCGGCGGGAAGGTGTGGATCACGATCTTCCCCGACAAGCCGGTTACCCAGAAGCCCGCCGAGACCCGCATGGGCTCGGGCAAGGGAAACCCGGAGTTCTGGGTGTCGGTGGTCAAGCCGGGGCGGGTCATGTTCGAGCTGGCCGGTGTGCCCGAGGACCTGGCCCGGGAGGCGATGAGGAAGGCGGGCCACAAGCTGCCGATCAAGACCCGATTCGTGAGCCGGGAGGACACATGACCCCTTCCGAGCTCCGTGAGATGACAGACGCAGAGCTGATGGAGGCACTGGCCGAGGCAAAGGCGGAGAAGTTCAACCTTCGCTTCCAGCTCGCCACCAACCAGCTCGACAACCATGCCCGAATCAAGGACGTCAAACAGGACATCGCACGCATCCTCACGGTGCTTCGTGAGCGCGAGCCAGCATCTGTGGACGCCGGAGCCGGGACCGAGGAGCGTGCCTGATGGCAGATAGCAGTTCGAGAGGGCGCCGCAAGGTCCGTGTGGGCGTGGTCGTCTCCGACGCCCGCGACAAGACGGTGACGGTCGAGGTGCCCAACCAGATGAGCCACCCCCGCTACGACAAGGTGGTTCGACACAGCACCAAATTCCATGCCCATGACGAGGCGAACGACGCCAAGGTCGGGGACACAGTCCGCATCATGGAGACCCGGCCTCTGTCCAAGCAGAAGCGGTGGCGGGTGGTCGAGGTCGTGGAGCGTGCTCGATGATCCAGCAGGAGTCCCGGCTCAAGGTGGCGGACAACACCGGCGCCCGCGAGGTGCTCTGCATCCGCGTCCTAGGCGGGTCGTCCCGCCGGTATGCCGGGGTGGGCGACGTCATCGTCGGGACCGTCAAAGAAGCCAATCCCGGTGGCTCGGTCAAGAAGGGCGAGGTGGTCAAGGCGGTCGTCGTCCGGACCAAGAAGGAATCACGACGTCCCGACGGCACCTACATCCGTTTCGACGACAACGCATGCGTGATCATCGATAACAACTCCCAGCCCCGTGGCACCCGCATCTTCGGGCCCGTGGCCCGGGAGCTTCGTGATCGCAAGTTCATGCGGATCGTGTCGCTGGCCCCGGAGGTGTTGTGATGGGGTGGGTCTTGTTGCCCCCTTCCGGCCCTTCGGCCACCTCCCCCAACGTCCCTTCGCTCCTGGGGGAGGAAATAAGTCGCCCGTCTCTCCCCCCGAAGGGGGGAGTACCGGCGAAGCCGGGGAAGGGGGACTTCGTCCCCGGAACAACTGAGGTTTATCCATGAGACTCAAGTCAGGTGACAAGGTGATGGTGATCACCGGCAAGGATGCCGGCAAGGAGTCGCGCATCACGCGGGTCATCCCGGACAAGGGGAAGGTCCTGGTGGAGGGGGTCAACACCGCCAAGCGGCACCGTCGCCCCACCGGGCAGACGATGCAGGGAGGAATCATCGACAAGGACATGCCGATCGACGTCTCCAACGTGATGATCATCTGTGAGAGATGCGGGCCAACCCGCATCGGTCATCGCATCGACGACAAGGGCAAGAAGCACCGGGTCTGCGTCAAGTGCGGAGGTGACCTGTGAGCGAGCCCCGTCTCAAGACCAAATACGCCGAGGAGATCGCCGGGAAGCTCAAGGACGAGCTCGGGCTGTACAACGTGATGGAGATCCCGCGTCTGGAGAAGATCGTGGTCAACATGGGGGTGGGCGAGGCGGTCCAGGACAAGAAGTCGATCGATTCGGCGATCGATGAGCTGACGCTCATCACCGGCCAGAAGCCGAAGCTGAACCGGTCCCGGAAGTCGATCGCCAATTTCAAGGTGCGCGAAGGGATGCCGGTCGGAGCCTCGGTGACGTTGCGAGGAGCGCGGATGTGGGAGTTCTTCGACCGCCTGCTCGCCATCGCCATCCCTCGGGTCCGTGACTTCCGCGGTCTCAACCCCAGGTCTTTCGACGGCAGGGGCAATTACAGCTTCGGGGTCACCGAGCAGCTCATCTTCCCTGAGATCGACTTCGATCGTGTGACTTCGACTCGGGGCATGGACATAACGATTTGCACGACAGCGACCAACGACGAGCACGCCAGGGCGTTGCTCGATGCCTTCGGCTTCCCTTTCCGCAAGGCAACGACCGGGGTCTGAAGGAGGACTCTGAATGGCAAAGAAATCGCTGGTCGTCAAGGCCAGTCGCAAGCCGAAGTACAAAGTACGCGGCTACAACCGGTGCCAGCGCTGCGGCCGGTCCCGCGCCTATCTGCGCGACTTCGGCATGTGCCGCATCTGTGTGCGTGAGCTGGCATCGCGCGGCGAGCTGCCCGGGGTCAGAAAGGCTTCATGGTGATGGTTACCGATCCGATTGCCGACATGCTCACCCGGATCCGCAATGCGGTCGCGGTCGGGCACGAGAGAGTGGTCATGCCGTCGTCGAAGATGAAGATCGGGATTGCCCGCATTCTCGTCGACGAAGGGTTCATCGACCGGTTCGACGTCAAAGCCGATGGCGCCTTGAGCGAGCTGGAACTCGTGCTCCGGTACGGCAACCGCCGTCAGCCCGCGATCGAGGGGATCAAGCGCGTCTCGAAGCCGGGTCACCGTGTCTACCGCGGGGCCTCGGAGCTGCCCAGGGTCCAGGGCGGGCTCGGGGTGGCGGTGGTGTCCACCAGCCAGGGCTTGCTCCCCGACCGGGAGGCCCGTCGCCGTCGTCTCGGTGGCGAGGTCGTGTGCGAGGTCTGGTGAGATGAGTCGTATCGGACAGATGCCGGTGACCGTGCCTTCGGGTGTCGACGTCAAGGTCGACGGGACCCAGGTGACGGTGAAGGGCTCCAAGGGAGAGCTGTCCCGGGAGTTCACCGACCGGGTCAGCTTCTCGATCGAGGACGGTGTGGTCACCGTCGGTCGCGAGGATGACACCAGGGAGTCGAGGGCGCTTCACGGTTTGAGCCGCGCCCTGCTCGCCAACATGGTCGAGGGAGTGTCCGAGGGCTTCAGCAAGGCGCTCGAGATCCAGGGTGTCGGCTATCGGGCCAGTCTCAAGGGGAGCGACATCGAGCTGCTGGTCGGCTTCAGCCATCCCGTGGACGTGCCCGCACCCGAGGGCATCACCTTCGAGGTCCCGGAGCCGACCCGCATCGTGGTGTCGGGCATCGACAAGGAGCAGGTCGGACAGGTCGCCGCCGACATCCGCAAGGTGCGTCCCCCCGAGCCGTACAAGGGCAAGGGGATCAGGTACGCCGGCGAATACGTGCGGCGCAAGGCCGGGAAGGCAGGAAAGTGATGAGAGGCTCGCGACAGGACGCCAGAGGCCGTCGTCACACCCGGGTCCGCAAACGTGTCCACGGCACCGGGGAGCGTCCCCGCCTGGCCGTGTACCGGAGCAACAAGTACATATACGCCCAGGTCATCGATGACGTCGAAGGCCGGACCCTGGCCGCCGCCTCGTCACAGGAGTCGGACTTGCGCTCGGCCAACCTCAACCTGGTGGCTGCGGCCAAGGTCGGCGAGGCGATCGCCACCCGGGCCAAGGACGCCGGTGTGACCTCGGTCGTGTTCGACCGGGGCGGATACAAGTTCCACGGCAAGGTCAAGGCCCTCGCCGATGCAGCCCGCGAAGCCGGATTGGAGTTCTAGCAACCATGGCCCAGGATCAAGCGACCACGTACGACGAGCGAGTCATCCAGATCAACCGTGTGGCCAAAGTGGTCAAGGGTGGTCGTCGGTTCAGCTTCACCGCCCTGGTGGTGGTCGGCGACGGGGAAGGGAAGGTCGGCATCGGGTACGGCAAGGCCAAGGAGGTCCCCGCGGCCATTCAGAAGGGGATGGAATCGGCCCGGCGCGCCATGGTCGAGATCGCGATGGCGGGTCAGACCGTGGTCCATCAGGCCACCGGTGAGCACGGCGCCTCCCGGGTCCTGATCAAGCCGGCCGCTCCCGGCACCGGTGTCATCGCCGGTGGCGCGGTGCGTCAGATCCTGGAGGCGGCAGGGGTCAAGGACGCCCTGGCCAAGTCTCTCGGCTCCCCCACCCACCTCAACGTGGCCAAGGCGGCGATGAATGCGCTGACCGGGCAGCGACGACCCGATGAGGTGGCACGACTGCGGGGCAAGCAGGCGGAGGACATAACGCCTCCCGGGCTGCTCGCCGCCTATCGCTCGACCGAGTCGCTCCGGGCCCATTCCAAGGGGAGCTGAGATGGCCGAGAAGAAGGTGAAGGTGACATTGAGGAGGTCGGTGATCGGCGAGAAGCCGAAGACCAGGGCGACAGTGGAGTCGCTCGGTCTGCGCAAGCTCCATCAGACCAAGGAGCACATCGATTCCCCCACCCTGCGCGGGATGCTGCACAAAGTGCGTCATCTCGTGGAAGTCGAGGAAGGCTGAAATGGCTGAAGAGAAGAAGGAACAGCTGAAGCTCCACCACCTCAAGCCCGCCCCCGGCTCGAAGAAGGAGCGGATCCGGGTGGGTCGGGGTGAGGGTGGCCGTCGGGGCAAGACCGCCGGTCGGGGCACCAAGGGTCTCAAGGCTCGCAACACGCTGCGTCCCGGGTTCGAAGGTGGGCAGACCCCGCTCTCGATGCGCATCCCCAAACTGCCCGGGTTCACCAACCCGAACAAGGAGGAGTTCGCCATCGTCAACCTGGCCGCACTCGATGTCTTCGACAAGGGGGCCGAGGTGACACCGGAGGAGTTGCGCAACCGGGGCCTCATCCGGCATCGGGGCCGGGTCAAGGTCCTGGCCCAGGGTGATCTGAGCAAGCCGCTGACGGTCAGGGTCCACGCCTTCAGCGCAGCGGCCAAGGCCAAGATCGAAGCCGCGGGAGGCTCCGTCGAGATCCTCGACTGAGCCGGTTGTGAGCAACGAGTAGTGAGTGCTGAGCACCAAAATGGCGTCCATCCCACAACCCAATACTCACAACCCGATACCCCCCACCACGCGCCAAAGGTGAACCTGTAAATGCTCTCCATATATCGCAATATGTTCAAGATCCCGGACCTCCGGGCGAAGGTCCTCTTCACCCTGGCCATGTTCGGGGTCTATCGACTGGGGGCCACGATCCCGGTGCCCGGGATCGACCTGGCGGCAGTTGAGCTGTTCCAGGCCCAACAGCAGGCGGGTGGCATCTACGGGCTGCTCAACCTGTTCTCGGGCGGAGCGCTGGAGTCATTCTCGGTTTTCGCCCTCGGGATCATCCCCTACATCACCGCCTCGATCATCATGCAGTTGCTCACTGTGGTGATCCCCAAGCTGCAGTCGCTCCAGGACGAGGGGGAGTCGGGGCGCAAGGTGATCACCCAGTGGACCCGTTACATGACGGTGATCCTGGCCTTGATCCAATCGACGGGGTTCACCTACCTGTTCCATGTCGGTCGTTTCACCGGCGGGATCGACCTGATCCCCAACTACACCCCGGGCCGGGTCATCCTGGTCGTGGTCACGATGACCGCAGGCACCGCGATGGTGATGTGGCTCGGCGAGCTGATCACCCAGCGGGGGGTGGGCAACGGGATGTCCCTGATCATCTTCGTCTCCATCCTCAGCCAGTTCCCATTCGTCTTCGGGCAGATCTGGAGTCAGACCGTGCGGGCCGACCTGCCTATCCGGTTCGTGGTCATCATCGCCATCTTCCTGGCCATGATCGTGGCCATCATCTATGTCGACCAGGCGCAGCGCCGGATCCCGATTCAGTTCGCCAAGCGGGTCCGGGGACGGAGGGTGATGGGCGGCCAGTCGACCTACATCCCGCTCAAGGTCAACACCGCGGGTGTGATCCCGGTGATCTTCGCCACGTCGGTGATGTTGATCCCCTCACTGATCATCACTGCCATCCCCTCCAACGCCGCCTGGATCCAACGTGTCTATCGCTGGATAGACGAGAATCTCGGCGGTTCGGGGACGGTCAGTTGGTGGTACATCCTGATCCTGTTCGCCCTGATCATCTTCTTCACCTACTTCTACACCGCCATCCAGTTCGATCCCGAGAAGCAGGCCGAGATGATCCAGCGTCAAGGCGGGTTCGTGCCCGGGGTCCGGCCGGGACGGCAGACTGCCCGGCATCTCGGTTTCATCCTCAACCGGATCACCCTGCCCGGCTCCATCTTCCTGGCGTTGATCGCCATTCTCCCCGCCATCGCCGGGGCGGTGTGGGGGGTCAACATCGCTTTCTCCGGTGTCTCGATCCTGATCGTGGTCGGTGTCGCCCTGGAGACGATGAAACAGATCGAGTCCCAGCTCACCATGAGAAACTACGAGGGAATCTTGACGTGAGCGCCCCCCTCCCCGCCTTCGGCGGTACTCCCCCCTTCGGGGGCCCCAAGACTTCCCCCCTCCCCGTCTTCGGCGGAGGTGGCCCGAAGGGCCGGAGGGGGTGTTCTCACGCGTGAGGTTGCTGTTCGTGGGCCCTCCAGGCGCCGGCAAGGGGACACAGGCGGCTCTGGTGGCGGAGCGGCTCGGCATCCCCCACATCTCCACTGGTGACATGTTCCGTCACCATGTGTCGACCGGGACCGAGCTCGGTTCGAGGGTCGACTCCATCATGAAGGCAGGGGAGTACGTGCCCGACGAGATCACGGTGGAGATGCTTCGGGAGCGACTCGAGCTGCCCGACGCAGAGAGCGGTTTCATTCTCGACGGGTTTCCCCGCACCGAGGGTCAGGTCGAGGCACTCGACGGGCTGGTCGGGACCGGCGGGCTCGACGCCGTGGTGGTGTTCGAGGTGGACGAGGACGCCCTGGTGGATCGGCTGCTGGCCCGGGGCCGGGCCGACGACACCGAGGAGACGATCCGCAACCGCTTCAAGGTATATCAGGAGCAGACCGCCCCCCTGCTCGACATCTACGGTGGCCGCGGATTGCTCGTCTACGTCGACGGTGTCGGCGACATCGACGAGGTGACCGAGCGCATCCTGTCTGCTCTTCCGACGAATCACGCGCCACGCGCCGGGCGCCACGCACCATGATCACCATCAAGTCGAAACGGGAGTTCTCCAAGATGCAGAAGGCGGGCGCCGCCGTGGCCGCCATCCTCGAGGCGGTGGGGGAGGCAGCCGCCCCCGGGGTGTCGCTACTCGCCTTGGAGGAGATCTCGGCCCGCATCATCGAAGAACGAGGATGCCAGTCCTCGTTCCTGGGCTATCACGGCACCTATCCGGCCACGCTCTGTCTCTCCCCCAACGATGTCATCGTCCACGGCATCCCCTCCGCCCGACGTCTCGAGGAAGGGGACATCCTCTCAGTCGACGCCGGAGCGATCTTCGAGGGCTTCCATGGTGACGCCGCATTCACCATGCCCATCGGTGAGGTGAGCCCCGAGGCGCAACGACTGGTCGACCTGACCGAAGAGGCTCTGTGGGCAGGGATACGCCAGGTGCGCAAGGGGAATCATCTGGGGGACATCGGCTCCGCCGTGGCTGAGGTCGGGGAGAGCAACGGATTCGGCGTGGTTGAGGAGTACGTGGGGCATGGGATCGGCCGCCAGATGCACGAGGAGCCGCAGGTGCCCAATTACGGGAAGCGGGGTCAAGGTCTGCGGCTACGGACCGGCATGTCCCTGTGCATCGAGCCGATGTTCAACGTCGGCACCAAGCAGACCAAGATGGATCCCGACGGTTGGACCGTGCGCACCCGGGACGGCTCCCTGTCCGCACATTGGGAGCACACGGTTTGCCTCACTCCCGACGGTCCGCAGGTGTTCACCGCCGGTGAGGAGCCGGTTCCGGTTGAATTTGAGCAAAGTGCGGTCCGTGGTTAGCATTACCAGGCGTAGCGGCGCCTTTTGCCGCCGTTCAACGCCCATTCAGGCCAGGGCATCGTCGCCCCTCACCCCCGAATCAGGTTTTCTGGGTTGGGACCGACGTTGGTCTGGAAACGCTCGCGCACGTCCAGGTGAAGACCGGTGAGGGTTGCGCTTTGACCCGCGAGCCTATTCGAGTTTGTGGAGCAGATGATGAAGGTGAGACCTTCCACCAAGAGAATGTGTGAGAAATGTCGGGTCATCAGACGTCGTGGCCGCGTCTGGGTGATCTGCAGCAATCCCCGGCACAAGCAACGGCAAGGATGATCTGAGTGGCACGTATCGCAGGAGTCGACCTCCCCAGGGACAAGAGGCTGGAGATCGGGCTCACCTACATCTACGGCATCGGGCTCACCCGTGCCCAGAGGGTGTGCGCCGAGACCGGGGTCGACCCCGACACCCGTGTCCGTCAACTGACCGACGACGAGGTCACTCGGATTCGCCGCTACATCGAGGCCAGCTTCGAGGTGGAAGGTGACCTGAGACGGGAAGTCCAGCAGAACATCAAGCGGAAGATCGAGATCGGCAGTTATCAGGGCATCCGTCATCGTCGCGGCCTGCCGGTGCGGGGTCAGCGCACCCACACCAACGCCCGCACCCGCAAGGGGCGCCGCGTCGCCATTGCCGGCAAGAAGAAAGTCACTAAGTAGGAGATTGGCAGAGGGTGGCAAAGCAGCAAGGCGCCAAACGTGTCCGTCGTCGGGAGCGAAAGAACCTCTCTCACGGTCAGGCTCACATCAAGGCGAGTTTCAACAACACGATCATCTCGATCACCGACCAGACCGGGGCGACCGTCGCCTGGACCTCGGGCGGGTCGGTCGGGTACAAGGGATCCCGCAAGTCGACCCCCTATGCGGCCCAGGTGGCGGCGGAGGAGGCGGCGCGCCGCGCCGGCGAGCATGGCATCCGCAAGCTCGACGTGATCGTCAGCGGCACCGGCTCCGGTCGGGATACCGCGGTGAGGACCCTGCAGAACATGGGAATGGAGGTCACCTGGATTCGTGACGTGACCCCCATCCCGCACAACGGGTGCCGTCCCAAGAAGAGGCGGAGGGGATAGTGCCTAACCACGCAACACTTGCCGGCCAGTGTCACGAGGTCAGGCACTGATGGCTCGTTACACCGGCCCCCGTCACAAGGCGTGCCGTCGGGCCCGCACCCCGCTCTGCCAGTCGAAACGGTGCCCGGTAGACCGTCGCCCCTACCCCCCGGGCCAACATGGCCGGGGTCGGATCCGTGAGAGCGACTATCTGATCCAGCTCCGGGAGAAGCAGAAGCTTCGCACCATGTACGGCGTCCTCGAGCGGCAGTTCCGCCGCTACTACCAGGAGGCTGCCCGACGCCCGGGCATCACCGGCGACAACCTCCTCCAGCTCCTGGAGCAGAGGCTGGACAACGTCGTCTGGCGCTCCGGTCTTGCCGCCACCCGACCTCAGGCCCGGCAGCTCGTGAACCACGGGCATTTCCGGGTCAATGGCAAGAAGGTGGACATCCCGTCCTATCAGGTCCGGCCCGGTGACGTCGTCACCGTCAAGGACAAGAGCAGGGACGCAATCGTCATCCAGCACGCCGTCGACACACAGGGACGCGAGGCACCGGCCTGGCTCCGTGTCGACCTCGGTGAGCGGAAGGTGGATGTGACCGATCATCCCCGAAGGGACCAGATCGACACAGCCATCAACGAGCAGTTGATCGTCGAGCTTTACTCGAAGTGAGGTAATGATTTGTTGATCGTTCAGCGCCCCCAGATCGAAGAGGAAGCGATCTCCGACACCAGGTCGAAGATCGTGGTCGAGCCTCTCGAGCCTGGCTTCGGATACACCCTCGGCAACACGCTGCGGCGCACCCTGCTCTCTCGCATTCCCGGTGCCGCCGTCACCTCGATCCAGATCGAAGGGGTCGAGCATGAGTTCTCCACGATCCCAGGAGTGGTCGAGGATGTCGTCGACATCATCCTCAACATCAAGAGAGTGGTGATCCGCCTGGAGGACAACGACACCCAGACCCTCTACCTGTCGGCCAAAGGTGCCACTGAGGTCAAGGCCGGCAATCTGAAACTCCCCGCCGGGGTCGAGATCGTGAATCCCGACCTCCATATAGCCACTTTGAGCGCCAGCGGACGGCTCGAGATGGAGCTGACCGTTGCCCCGGGTGTGGGATATCGCACCGCTGACGGCAACAAGGGGGCCAGCTCGATCATCGGGGTCATCCCGGTCGACTCGATCTTCTCTCCGGTGCGCAAGGTGTCCTACAAGGTGGAGAACACCCAGGTCGGCCAGATGACCAACTTCGACCGGCTCGTCCTCGACGTCGAGACCAACGGCGCCATCGAGCCCGGCGAGGCCGTCTCCTCGGCCGGCAAGACGCTGCGCGAGCTGATGAACCTGTTCGCCGACATGGGCGAGGGCCAGGGTCTGGAGCTGGGCGAGGTCCAGCCCGAGTTCTCCGGCTCGCCCGACCTCGAGCTTCCCATCGAGGCACTCGATCTGTCGGAGCGCCCCCGCAACTGTCTGCGGCGGGCCCAGATCAAGACTGTCGGCGAGCTGGTGGAGCGGACCTCCGACGATCTGCTCAACATCACCAACTTCGGTCAGAAGAGTCTGGAGGAGGTCACCGCCAAACTCGACGAGCTCGGGCTCAGCCTGGCCGATGCGGGCGGCGGTAACTGATGCCACGCCCCAGGAAAGGCCCCCGCTTCGGTGGCTCGCCTTCACACAACAAGAAGATCATGGCCAACCTGGCCTCCGAGCTCTTCCTGCACGAGAAGGTGACCACAACCCTTCCCCGCGCCCAAGCGGTGAGACCACTAGCCGAGAAGCTGATCACCAGGGCTCGGCGGGGCGATCTCCACGCCAAGCGAACGGTTATGCGGACCATCCCCAACCGGGAGGCGGTGGTAAAGCTGTTCGACGACCTCGCCCCCCGCTATGCCGATCGTCAGGGCGGCTACACCCGCATCACCAAACTCGGCCCCCGCCGCGGCGACGGCGCCGAAGAAGCAGTTATCGAACTGGTCTAGGGGTTACCTGAGGTACACGGCGCCATATCTGGCGCAATGCCGACAAAGGAGGACGCCCCCTGGAGACACCGCGGAAGCTCCGGCCGACCGGCGTCTGTTTGGCCGAGACTGCGTGAGCGCGCTAATCGACTCTGTCATGGGCTGAGGTTTGGTCTCGGCCAAGGTCGGCCGGCAATCATTCAGGCGACGAAGCCGATCAGGAGACCGACGACAAAGATGGTGCCGCCGCCGATGACCACCTGGATCGGGGTCACCTTGTGATGCAGGATGCGTCGAGCGATGACACTGTCGAGCATGGTCACCCCTCCGACGAGCAGGACCACCACACCGGTGATGAGAAGCAGGTTGGAGACGAACTCGGCGAATATGACGCAGAAGGCGAGGAGACCGACGACGGCGGCCAATCCCCACCGGCTGAACACCCAATCGGGCAGATTCGAGCCAAACCTCTCCTTGGCCCGCGCCAGGTAGACGTCCAGCTTCGACTCGGTCCGAGGCTTGGTGGTCTTCACCTTGACCGTCGCGGAGGTGGCGGCTCTCGAGGAAGCCGCCGATTGGGACGTCCCGGGTCGAACTGCCTGCTTGGAGCGGCTGAAACGCTTCGGCTTGGTGGTCTGGGAGGCAGCCTCCTGTTCAAAGGCAGCACGATCGGAGATGTCGAGCAGCAGCACCTCGCCCTCTGCGGCCACCCGAATCCCCTCCGGGATCGGGGAGATGTCGATGGCGTCGATCGGCCAGTCGCCGATGACGTGCTCCCCCGAGGCCACCTGGAGCCGACCGTCGTGCAGTTGGACGGTGGCAGTCAGGGCACGGCTGTCGCCGGGCAAGCGCAACGAGGCCTGGAACTGTCCCATCACCCGTTATATCGGCCGGATTGAGACGGGGCTTAGGAAAACTATCGCGAATCGCGAAAGGACCGGAAATAGGGGTTCCGGTTAGCCTGATCCATGCCTTGAGCCAGCCGACCTACCTCGATTTCACCAGCGACGAGTGGGCCGCGCTCCGGGCCAACACCCCACTGACCCTGACCGAGTCGGATGTCGAGAAGATCAGGGGAATCAACGTGAATCTCGACATCGACATGGTGGAGCACAGCTTTCTCCCTCTGTCCCGTCTCCTCAATCTCCACGTCCTGGGCAGTCATCAGCTCGCCGTCGTGACCGACACCTTCCTCGGGACACCCCCGAGGCCCAAGCCATTCGTGATCGGCATCGCCGGGTCGGTGGCGGTGGGCAAATCGACGATCTCCCGTGTCCTCCAGGAGCTCCTCGCTCGATGGCCGCAGCACCCCCGGGTCGAGCTGGTGACCACCGACGGATTCCTCTA
The DNA here is from genome assembly GCA_050741975.1 of Acidimicrobiia bacterium. GTDB lineage: Bacteria > Actinomycetota > Acidimicrobiia > Spongiisociales > ZC4RG35 > JARDZU01. The sequence goes on along the minus strand of JBOGET010000081.1, from coordinate 6,377 downwards.
CCCAAATGCGGTGCTCGAGACACGGGGTCTCATGGATCGGAAGGGCTTTCCCGAGAGCTACGACCGCCGCTCCCTTCTCGAATTCGTGGCCCGGGCCAAGGCAGGTGAGGAGCATCTCGAGGTTCCGGTGTACTCCCACTTCGCCTATGACGTCCTCGAGGGCGAGACCCGTGTGATAAGTAGTCCCGACATCCTGATCCTGGAGGGGCTGAACGTCCTTCAGGCGGGGGACAAGGGCGCCTTCGTCAGCGACTACTTCGATTTCTCGATCTTCGTCGACGCCGAACCGGAGGCGGTGCGGGGGTGGTACATCGAGCGATTCATCACCCTGAAGAACACTGCGTTCACCCAGCCCGACGCCTACTTCCATCGTTACGCCGGCCTCTCCGACGAAGAGGCGGTGGCCGTGGCCACCGACATCTGGGTCCTCATCAACGAGGTCAACCTGTACGAGAACATCCTCCCCACCCGGGAGCGGGCCAGCCTCATTCTCCAGAAGGGGCATGATCACTCCATAGAGAGGGTCCGTCTCCGTCGCTGACCGGTTAGCCTCGCCCGACTGTGAGCAAACTGTTCTCTCGGGCCGGTCGTGCCGCCCTTCTCGACCGCCGGCCCTTCACCGAGGCCTTCTTCGACGGCGACTCGGCAGCCGATGCCGCCATCCTGGTTTCGATCGTCGCTTCGGTGACCTATGTGGGCAGTCTGTTGGTCAACGGCAACATCGGCTTTTTCTCGTTCCCCACTCTGCTCCAGGTGGTGATCGCAGGTGTGGTGGCGTGGCTGATCCTCGGCTTTGCCACCTGGTTCGCCGCCTCCCGGCTCTTCCAAGCAACACGGAGGCCCCAGACCATGATCGCCCTCCAGGGTCTGGCCGTGCTCCCGCTGGTGTTGGAGCTGTTCGGCAGGATCGGCGGCGCGGTGGGTCTGATCTGGTACCTGATCATCCTGGTGGTGGGCACGCGCGAGGCCGCCGGGATCAACACCCGGAATGCGGCCGTGTCGGTGCTGATCGGCTTCGCCATCGCCGCAATCTTCAGAACCCTCCTCGGTGTTCCCTTCGCGGTCTTCGGCGCCCTGTTCTGATGCCCACGCTCCGTCTCGACCTGGCCTACGACGGCTCGGGTTTCAGGGGCTATGCCTTTCAGGAGGGGTTGAGAACCGTCCAGGGCCAGCTCGAGAAGGCGATCAGCGCCATCCTCGGCGTGCGGGTGGATACAGCGGTGGCCGGCCGGACCGATGCCGGGGTCCACGCCCGGGGTCAGGTCGTGTCGTTCCGGACCGAGGAGCCTGTCGAAATGGAGCGTTTGGCTCGCTCGCTCAACGGGATCGTTGGCCCCGAGATCGCGGTGATGGCGGTCACCGAGGTCGACGCCGGGTTCAACGCCCGCTTCTCGGCGCAGTGGCGTCGGTATCGGTACTCGATGTCGGTGGGGGTCGCCCCCGATCCGCTCACCCGCTTCTTCGAATGGCACGTCGGGCCCCGTCTCGACCGAGCTGCGATGACAGAGGCCGCCGCCGAGTTCGTGGGGGAGCACGACTTCAGCGCCTTCTGTCGCTCGGCCGAGGTAAGCAGCAACGTCCGCCGGGTCGAGGAAGCCCTCTGGGAGCCCGATGGCAACCATCTCCATTTCTGGATCAGGGCCAACGCCTTCTGTCACCAGATGGTCCGCTCCCTGGTCGGGCTGTGCTACGACGTCGGACGCGGCTTCACCCCGGCCGAGTCGGTGAGGGACATCATCGAGTCCGGCGACCGAAGCCGGGTTGCCACTGTGGCCCCGCCCCACGGGCTGGTGCTTTGGGAGGTCGGTTATTGAGCGGGCGGCGGAACAGAAAGCTCGATGACAGACGGTGGGCAGTCCCGGTGGACTGCCGATGAAAGGACAGACTGACCTGGAGAGTGTCGAGGCTGTCACCAGTGACTTCAGCCGAGCGTCTGTGATTCCCAGAAACGCTCAGGTGTGGGAACGGACAGAGAATGGCAGCGTCTTCGTTGGAAATCGTCGAGGACTCCAGGGCCTATCGTGATTGACCGGAGATGGCCGATCCCCTCATCCACCTGATCGTCCGGGTCAGGTCTCGGGGTCGTAGTCGAACCAGAGACAGGGTGACTCGCCCACGGTCCAGCTGTCATGACCCGGGGCAATGGAGACGACCTCGCCGGGCCCGACCTCGGTTTCGGTCCCGTCGGAGAGTCGAAGACCCATCCGTCCCGACACCACGTGCAGCACGTGCCTGGTCGGGCACGCCTCGGTGCCGATCATCGGCGCCAGGTGCCGCGACCACCGGAAACCTGGCTCGAACCTCACGCTCAGAAGCGTCTTGCCGCCGATCTTCACCACATCGGCATGGCCGTTGGGGAAGTCCATTACCTCATCGGGCCCGTCGAACGACTTCACCTCGAATGCCTGACCTCGTGCTTCGCTCATCGTCGGCTCCCTTGGATGCTCCAGCCGAACTTAGCGACGAGGTATTCCCGGCCCAACCCGCGGATCAGACGGTCCCTCCGCTCTCCCGGGGGGACATCCGATCTCCCCTCCGCTGACAGGGGGGAGGACGCCCTACTCCCCCCTTCATTTCAAGGGATCCGGAGCTGAGCCCGACCCCTGAAGAATCGCTCCCCAATGGATACGAGACCTCTGACGATGGCGTCGAATGGTGAGCCGGACTGGGCGGGTGAGCTCTCCAGGTTGCGTGACCGCCGCCGGCTGCGATCCTTCGACAGCGCTTTTCTCAGGTTTGTTCGCGGTTGATCCATGACTGATTCCTCCTGATCGGCGGGACACGGAGGAGTCCATGCCGCTCCTATGGGAATGATGCGTGATCGGGGAGGAGCGCGGTATGGGGATCGTCCCCATGGGGAACGATCCCCACCCCGACCTTCAGGCTCGAAACGGCTCCAAGACCTCAGAGATTCGGGCGGCGTGGTCGGCGTCCTTTGTCTCGACCGAGATCTCGATCTCGACCCGGCCGAAGGGAAGACCGAAGCCCTCACGATGATGCTCCACCTGGAGGACGTTTCCCCCCTCGCCGGCGATGGTCTCGAGCACCAAGGCCAGATTGCCCGGCTGATCGGGGACCACGACCCGGTACTTGGCGAATCGTCCGGTGGCCTCCAGACCGTGCCGCACTGCCTTGCCCAGGAGCATGAGATCGATGTTCCCGCCGGAGAGGACGACGCAGATCGGGTCCGGCGCATCGTCGGGGATCAGCTTCTCCATGAGTGCCGCCACCCCGACCGCCCCCGCCGCCTCGACCACCATCTTGGAGCGGTCGAGGATGTAGACCAGGGCGGCTGTGGTCTGGGCGTCGTCGACCACCAGGATGTGGTCGACGTGCTGGCCGGCGATCTCCCACACCAGGTCGGAGGGGACCGAGACCGCGATCCCGTCGGCGACAGTGGGCAGGCCGCGGGGGAAGTCCCGCACCAGCTCGCCCCGTCGCCGGCTCTCGGCATACACCGACGCCGGCTCGATCTCGACCCCGATCACCTCGACCGATGGCCGCAGTGACTTGAGGGCCAGGGCGGTGCCGGCGAGGAGGCCACCGCCCCCGGTGGGGATGACCACGGTGCCGACATCGGGCAATTGCTCCAAGATCTCCAGACCCAGGGTTCCCTGCCCGGCAATGATCAGGGGGTCGTCGTAGGGGTGGACGAAGTGGGCGCCGGTTTCCCGGGTGAACTCCTCGGCAGCTTCGACCGCGTCCGCCAGGGAGAGCCCGACCAGCCTGACGTCGGCGCCGTAGTCCTCGGTGGCCTTGATCTTCGGGATCGGCGCCGTCTCCGGCATGAAGACGGTGCATGGCGATCCGGTGAAGGCGGCGGCGAGGGCGACCCCCTGGGCGTGGTTCCCGGCGGAGGCGGCCACCACCGGCTTGCCGGCGAGTCTGGTGAGCACGTTGAGCGCCCCCCGAATCTTGAACGACCCCGCCCGCTGCATGCACTCCGCCTTGAGGTACACGTCCCTGCCGGTGAGCCGGCTGAAGGACTGAGACCAGACGAGAGGCGTCTCGGTGACGTTCCCCTCGAACCGGGCCCGCGCCTCCTGGATCTCGTTGAGGGTGATCATCGCGATTGGCCTAGATGTGGTTGTCGGCGTAGCATATGCGGGCTCCCTGATCGGGAGCCGTTTCCCCGAACGCTCCCCGGTATCTTCAACCTGCCGAGGATCACTCATGATCATGAACAAGACCTTCTCGCCCAAACCGGGTGATGTCGAGCGTGCCTGGCTGGTGGTGGATGCCACCGACCTGCCGCTGGGCCGTCTCGCCTCGGAGATCGCCACCCTGCTCCGTGGCAAGCACAAGCCCACCTACGCACCGCACGTCGACGGTGGCGACTTCGTCATCGTGGTCAATGCCGAGAAGGTGGCCGTCACCTCGGACAAGAGCCAATCCAAGATCTACTACCGCCATTCCGGCTATCCCGGGGGCATCAGGGCCGAGACCTTCGAGAGCCTCCGCGAGCGTCGTCCCGAGGCGATCGTCGAGCGGGCGGTGAGGGGCATGCTCCCCAAGACCAAGCTCGGACGCCAGATGGGGCGAAAGCTCAAGGTGTACGCCGGGCCCGATCATCCTCACGCCGCCCAGAAGCCGCAGGCTCTGGAGCTCGAGATCCGAAAGGTGGAACTCTGATGGCCAAGCCACTCGTCCAAGCCACCGGTCGTCGCAAGGCCTCCGTGGCCCGGGTTCGTCTCATCGACGGCTCGGGTCAGGTGACCCTCAACGGCCGGGCCCTGGAGAACTACTTCCCGACCATGGCGTCACGTATGCGGGTCATGGAGCCCCTCCAGCTCACCCAGACCCAGGGTCGTTACGACGTCGACGCCACCCTCGAGGGTGGCGGCATGACCGGTCAGGCCGATGCATTGCGTCTCGGGATCTCCCGGGCCCTCATCGAGTTGGACCCGGAGCTTCGCCCGGTCCTGAAGAAGGCCGGCCTGCTCACCCGTGACGCCCGGGTCGTCGAACGCAAGAAGTACGGGCTGCGCAAGGCCCGTCGAGCCCCCCAGTACACGAAGCGCTGACATTGGCCGACCTCCGTCGTCTCCTCGACGAGGGCAAACCCATCTTCGGCACCGACGGCGTGCGTGGTGTCGCCGGGTCGGAGCTCACCCCGGAGCTGGCCCTTGCCATCGGCCGTGCCGCCGGCTCCTATCTCCGGGGCGGGCCGGTGTTGGTCGGTCGTGACACCAGACGGTCCGGGGAGATGCTGTCCTCGGCCCTCCAGGCCGGCTTCCATGCCGTGGGCATCGACACCGTCGACGTTGGCGTCCTCCCCAGTGGCGGGATCAGCTATCTGACGGCCATCTCCGGAGCCACGATGGGTGCCGTCGTATCCGCCTCCCACAACCCTGCCGAGGACAACGGGATCAAGCTGCTCGCCTCCCGCGGCACCAAGCTCCCAGACGAGGTTGAGCGAGAGCTCGAAGACCGGCTGCGATCCTCAGGGACCAAGTCGACGGTGGGGCCCGGAATCGGGACTCGATTCCTCGACAGCGATGCCCTGGAACGGTATGTCGATCGTCTCGTCTCCATCTCCAAGTACAACCTCAGCGGGCTGAACATCGCCCTCGACTGTGCCAACGGGGCGGCGTTCAAGGCGGCCCCCCTGCTGTTTCAGCGTCTCAAGGCCGATGTCATGGTCTTCGCCGATGCCCCGGACGGGACCAACATCAACGCCGGCCGTGGCGCCACCCACCCCGAGGCACTGGCCTCGGAAGCCGGGGGGCGGATAGGTCTCACCTTCGACGGAGACGCCGACCGGCTGATCGCTGTCGACGAGGATCGCCGTGTGGCCAACGGCGACGTGATCATGGCCATCGTCGCCCGGCACATGAAGGCGCAGGGATCATTGAAGAAGAACGTGGTGGTGGCGACGGTCATGTCCAATCTCGGGTTCCGCAAGTCGATGGCCGAAGCCGGGATCGACCTGGTGGAGACCAAGGTCGGGGACCGTTATGTCATGGAGGCCATGCTCGAGCACAAGGCTGTGCTCGGTGGCGAGCAGTCGGGTCACATCATCTTCCTCGACAAGGGTCAGACCGGGGATGGTCTCCTCACCGCGGTGCGCCTGCTCGACGTGGTGGCAGGGACGGGAAAGGAGCTGAGACAGCTTCGGGCGGAGGCTATAACCGAGTATCCCCAAATCCTGCAGAACGTCCGAGTCGACCGTGGCGCCAATCTCGACGACGCCGGCGCCATCTGGGACGAGGTGCGTTTGGTCGAGAGTGAGCTCGGGGACGAGGGGCGGGTCCTGGTCCGGGCCTCGGGCACCGAGCCACTGATCAGGGTCATGGTGGAAGCCTCTTCCGAAGAGGCGGCGAGACGCTACGCTGATCGTCTGTCGAGCATCACCGAGAGCTCGATGCGGAAGGAGG
>JBOGET010000080.1:0-7486 GCA_050741975.1 Acidimicrobiia bacterium | reverse complement strand
GCTCGGGGTCGAAACGAATCTTGGGCGAGAGCTGCCACAGGATCGGTCCCAGCTTCTCACGAAGCTCGAGGATCCCCGATGCCATGAAGTTCGCCAAGGGCTCGTCGGTGTCGTTCAGCTTCTTGTTGTGGGTGATGAACCGGCTCCCCTTCACCGCGTACACGAAGTCCCCGGGTGCGCTCCGGTACCAAGCCTTCATCGCCTTCGGTGTGCTCAACCCGTAGAAGGTGCCGTTGATCTCCAGGGTGGGGAATCGGGTGGCGGCATAGGCCAGCTCCTCCTTCTGGGGCAGCCCCTTGGGGTAGAAGTCCCCCCTCCATCCCTTGTACGACCATCCGGAGAGACCGATCCGGATCTTGCCTGAGCCCATGTCGGGTGATTACCCCTGGACGGGAAGGGCGACACCCATCGAGTCGCTACGGCCCGCGGGGATAGATGATATCTCGGATCTGCTCCAGAGTCTCGCTGATGCTGAACCTTTCGGGTCGGGGTGGTCTGGCCTGGAAGATCCGGGGACTGGGCCAGGGCCGGGGTGGTGGCTCGTTGCCAAGCTCGGTTCCGTCGGGACGGTGGAAATGAAGATCACCTGGGGTGCCGGTGATCTTCCACCCCGCTTCGTGGACCAAAGTGTGATGGTGTCGGCAGAGCAGGACCAGGTTCTCGACCGCGGTGGGCCCGTCGTCAGCCCAATGGATGATGTGATGCGCGTCGCACCAGTGCGCGGGGCGGTCGCAGGTGGGGAACACGCAATGTCGGTCCCGGGCGATGACCACCAGCCGTTGTGCCGGCGTGACCAGACGCTGAGTGCGGCCGACGTCGAGAGGTTGGCTGTCGGGCCCGAAGACGACCCGGGTCAGATTGGCATCACACGAGATCCGCCGGACCTCGTCGACGGTGAGGTAGGTCCCGTTGCTGGTCTCCGAGACGCCGGGCAGCCCTTCGAGAAGTGTCTCTGCGGAGACGAGGACGCTGACGCTCGGCCGCTGCGAGCACCCTTCGAGCACCTCGAGGAGGATGTCGGCCCGGCGAGCCGGTGTGGATCTGGTGTCGCCGTCGGGGGCCGGTCCCGGCTCGAGCCCGGCGGCGAGCCTCTCCCCGGACTCGATGTCGAACCAACCATTGATCCGCATCATCTCCCCTTCACGTCGGAGGGTCAGGTACCTGGCCTCCCGGACATGGTGGCGATCCGAGGCCAGATTCTCGACCGCCACCTGGCTCAGCCAGTAGTCGAGCTTCTTCCTCAACTCCGGCACCATCGGCGTGTCCATCGCCCAGCCGATTAGTTGGCTTTCCCCTTCGCCGAACTGCTCGGGGGCAATGGCCCTGATCTCGGCGAGCACGTCCACCTGAGCGCCGCTGATGGCGCCACGTTCGTAGGCCAGGGCGGTCAATGGCATGGAGGGCAGGGAGTTGGCCCGACGGACCAGACGTTGCGCCTCACCCGGATGAAGCGACATCCGGTGTTTGAGCAGTGGGGTGAGTGAGGAATAGCCGTCCCGCTCGAAGGCCCGGGTCTCGGCGGCTTCCGCCAAGAGCATGACCGCCCTGGCCTCGACACGGTCCCGTCGTACGAAGACAGAGGCCAACTCATTGAGGAGGTCTTCGGGCGCGGTCAGGTCTGGCGGTTCGGTGGGGAAGTTCGAGGTCTCGGCAACGTCGAACATATGTTCGCACCATACCGTTCACCACCGATGATTTCAACTCTTCAGTATGACTTTATGATCTATAATATTCAGCAACCGGCTCAGGCCCCGGAGGTGGGCCGGGACCAATTAGGTTCCCGGTATGGAGCACAAGCCCGCCGAAACCCACCTCTGGAACCCATCCTCGCCTGATCACTTCACCGGCAGCGTGTGGAACACGACGATTCACGATTCCGAGGAAGGCATCACGCTGCTCGCCGTCCAGTTTGCCCCCGGCGCCCGGACCGACTGGCACCGGCACCCCGGCGGCCAGCTCCTCTACGTGGTATCGGGAGCCGGTTTGGTCCAGACCGAGGACGGCGCCGCCGTCATGATCTCACCCGGCGATGTCGTGCACGCCCCGCCTGGCGAGCGGCACTGGCACGGTGCGGTCCCGGATGCACCGATGATGCATCTCTCCCTGACCACGGGCGGCACCACCCAGTGGGAGGAAAAGGTGAGCGACGAGGATTACCTGCGTCGCTGAACTGCCTCCTTTGTGGCAGCCTTCTGCCATGACGACCGCGCCTGCGCGCAGTCTCCGCCTCGGTGCGGCCTCCTATCCGGTGGTCCTGCCCAATTTGCGGGATCCGCGTCTGCATCTCGCCGCCGTCATCATCACCATTCACGTCCTCGGCCAGACGACGCTCGGCTTCCGGGTCTCGGTGCCTCAGATCCTGGTGGCCATCCTGATCTGTGCGCTGATGGAGGTGATCTGGATCTTCTACAAGACCCGACAGATCGTGTGGCCGGCCAGCGCCATGCTCACCGGGAGCGGTGTCGCCCTCATCCTGCGCATGGTCGGCCAGGAACGCGGCGCCCATTGGACGTGGGACGGGTGGCACATCTTTGCCGCCGTCGCCGCGTTCTCGCTGCTCAGCAAGTACGTCATCCGGTATCGCGGCACCCACCTGTTCAACCCGTCCAATGTCGGGCTGGTGGTCGGCTTCATCGTGCTGGGGAGTGACCTGATCGAGCCCCTCGACTTCTGGTGGGCGCCCCTCGACATCTGGATGGCTTCCGCCTATCTGATCATCCTCGTCGGCGGTCTGCTCATCACCGCTCGTCTGCAACTGCTGGCGATGGCGGCCACCTTCTGGTTGACCCTGGGCGCCGGGATCGGGGTTCTCGCCGCCTCGGGACACTGCATGACCGCCGCCTGGTCGTTGCAGCCCGTGTGCGGCCCCTCCTTCTGGTGGGTGATCGTCACCTCCCCCGAGGTGCTCATCTTCTTGTTCTTCATGATCACCGACCCCAAGACCATCCCCGCGCCCCGGGCGGCCCGGGTGGGTTTCGCTGCGCTTCTCGCCATGGTCTGCACATTGTTGATCGCACCGCAGACCACCGAGTTCGGAGCCAAGGTCGGTCTGCTCGCCGGCCTGGTGGTGATGACCCCGCTCCGGTTCCTCCTCGACCGCATGATGGGCGGCGAGAAGATGGCTGTCCTCACCACGTTGTCGGAGAGCCCCCCCGCTCGCCTCTTCGCCCGCGGTGTCGCCCTCGGGTCGCTGGCGGCGTTGATCTCGGTTGGGATAGTCGTGGCCGGCGCCCCGGCCCGTGACACGGCGCAGGCGGCGACAGACGCCACCTTCGCCATCGACGTGGAGATCGACCCAGCTTCTCTTCCACCGATCACGGTGAGCCCCGATGCCCGGGCCCTCAACGCCGACATCACCCCTGACGCCCTGGCGGTTTTCCTCGCCGAGGATCTCGCCATCGAGGGCGAGGCCATGCTCCGGGCCGACACCTCGCTCCTCCGCGCCGCCGATGACGGCGAACGTCTGGTCGAGATGGAGCGGGCTATCGAGGTCGCCGCCACCAGGGGCCTGCCCGTCGTCCCGGTCCACTCATTCGACACGCTCTATCTCGACGTGGTGTTCACCGACGGCTCCCAGGGCGGGGCGAGTCTGGGATTCATGGCGACCGGCACCGTGGAGAACGTCACCTACGATGCCGCCGGCGTCGAGCAGAGTCGGGCGAGCGAGACCTTTGCCACGACTTTCGTGCTGCGTCAAGGAGCAGGGGAAAGGTGGCTGATCGTGGCGGAGGGTGAGGATGAGTGACAACCCTGTCATCGACATGCTGGGGCGCCGGCTCCGTCTGGCGGTCATCGGCGGCGGTCCGGGGAGCTTCATCGGCGCCGTGCATCGGGCCGCAGCCCGGCTCGACGATCGATACGAGCTGGTCGCCGGCGCCGTCGCCTCCGATCCAGGGCGGTCCCGGGCGGCAGGGATCGGCTTGGGGCTCGCCGAGGAGCGCGCCTATGGCGATGGTATGCAGCTCCTCGACGCCGAGGCCGGCCGGTCGGATGGAGCCGATGTCATTGCGATCATGACCCCCAATGACAGCCATAACCTCTACGCCAGTGGAGCATTGGACCGCGGCTTCGACGTGATCTGCGACAAGCCGCTCACCAACACTCTGGAGGAGGCGCTCGACCTCGTGGACCGTGTGAGCAAGACCGGCCTCGTCTTATGTCTCACCCACAACTACACGGGCTATCCGATGGTCAGGCAAGCGAGGGCGATGGTCGAGGACGGCCAACTCGGCGAGATCCGTCTGGTCCAGGTGGAATACGTGCAGGGGGGGAAGGCCGACGAGAACGACCCCGACCCTGCCGGCGCGGTGCCTTGGCGCTACGACGCGGTGCGGGGCGGGCCGTCGCTGGTGATGGGGGACATCGGGACCCACGCCCACAACCTGGCCCGATTCATCACCGGTCTCGAGGTGACCGAGGTCGCCGCCGAGGCCGGCGCCATCGTGCCCGGGCGTGTGGTCGACGACTACGCCGGGGCGCTGCTTCGGTTCGACAACGGGGCCCGTGGCGTGCTCTGGGTGACCCAGGCGGCGGCCGGGGTGGAGAACTGTCTTCGCATCCGGGTCTCCGGCACCCGAGGAAGCGTGGAGTGGAATCAGGAGCAGCCGACGCGACTCTTCTTCTCTCCTCTCGTCGGGCCTGCGGAGTCGAGGACACCGAACGGCCCCGGGACCCTGCCCCTGTCCGCACGGTCGACCCGGATCCTGGCCGGCCATCCCGAAGCCTTCCTCGAAGCATTCGCCAACATCTACTCCGACGCCGCCGAGGCGATAGCCGCCCGTCGCAGCGGGAGCAAACCTGATCCCCTTACCCTTCAGTTCCCCGACGTCGTCGACGGAGCGATCGGTCTCCGCTTCGTCGAAGCCGTGATCACTTCCAGCAAGGCGGGGGGTGCCTGGACCGACGCCACGCTCTGACGGGTCGCTCCTGGTCAGCCCGCCATGGTCATGACCCGGTCGGGTCGGAGCAGGAACGGAGGGAGATAGCCGGGAATGTTGGAGAGCGGGAGCACGTCGCGGTGGAGCTCGATCCCGAGGCTGTCCTTCATGAAGTCACGACGGGATTCGATCCGCCGCCAGAGGTCGGGGTACAGGTCGGCGAGGTCGTCCCGCAACCCGTCATCGGCGAGCGCGATCCCGTCTTCGATGTTGGTGGTGAAGTAGTCGGTGCCGGTGGCCGGGATGATGTCGACCTGGAGCGCCATCCCCGACGCCAGCTCGATTTCAGAGCCCGGCCCCACCGGTGAGTTGACCCACTCGTCGAGGTGGATCTGATGACCGGGGTTGAGGAAGATCCCGAAGAAGGGATCGCCCAGACGGCGGTCGATGATCTCCTGGAGCACCGCACCGGTCTGCCCGATACGCAACGCCCCGTACCACTCCGCCACCGCCTCGAAGTAGGGCGCCACCAGCCGCTCCACATAGTCCTCGATCTCAGGGGGCAGGTCTCCGGGGCCCTCGGCCACGAAACCGGCCCGACAGTTGAGGGCGCCCCAGATCCCGTAGGCGACGGTGAACCGATCCCCCCTGTCGATTGGGCGGTCACCCGGGCTGAGCAGGCCAAACGTCGCCCTGGGCCCGGCGGTGAGCATCAGATGACAAGAGAGCGGGGTCCCGTTCCACTCGAGCAGCCGGACCGCCTCCTGCTCGGTCATCCCGGGGCGAAGGCCGAAGAGCAGGCGCCTGACCCCACTCGAGGTATGGCAGGCTGCCCACTCGAAATAGGCGAGCTGCTCCACCTCGTTGATCACCCGGAGACCGTCGGCGGCCCCGATCAGGATGTCAGTCGCGTTCTCCACGACGCCGGCCGGACCGGTTATGTCCCGGACTTCGTCGACGACGAAGGCGGGGACGTCGATTGCTCGGCGGTTGCCGAGATCCTTCCAACCGATCACCCCGACCCGGCTTCCGACGGTGATCCCCTGGTCACCCAGGATCTCACGCAGGGGGCGGGACCGGTCCCTGGGCTGGCTGGGGAGGCTGAGGTCCTGGAACAGGTGCCTTCGCATCGCGACGGGGGCGGCGCCGGCCATGCCCCAGCACTCGTTGCCGACCAGGATGGCCGGTTCGTCGTCGTCGCCCACCACCAACAGGGCCTCCTCGAATCGGGGGTCGAAGCCGGTGAGGTAGGAGAGATTGGCGCTGTGCTCCCGGTCGGCGTAGACGATCGTCCGGTCGTAGCCAAGCTCGGCCGCTCGTTTCCGGAACCGCTCCAGGCGACCCTGGTACGCGGCGGCGGGGATCTCCGGCATCGAGGTGGGCATGCCGAAGTCGGGTAGCTCGACCTGACCCAGACGTGCTCCGGTCATCGTCTCACCGGCCTGGATCCCACACCCGAAGCTGGTCTGCGCCCCGCTCGACGGTCATGAACCGATTCGAGCTCGCATTGAGCCATGGGCCCGCTTCTCCGTCCGGCCACTGCACCCTGAGCTCAACGGTATCCGCATCGCCGACACCGAAGTGCACCCACCCCGACTGTCCCCCTGCGTGGCCGCCACCCACGGTGATCTCCCGTTGCACGACCCGGTTACCGATCTTCACCTCGACCCATGATCCGACCGCATCGACATTGGGAGCGGTCTTCTCCAACCGGACCTCGATCCAGTTGCCCATGGCCGTCGCCTGGCCCGTCTCCCCCCATCCCACGTTTCGCCACAGCTTGATGTTCTCCCGTCGATTCACCTCGATCAGGTCGAGCATCCCGTCGAGGTTGAAATCGGCCAGCGCAGCCCCACGCGACCGGGCGAAGTCGACGATCCCGGCTGCCTCCGCCACCTCGCTGAAGGTCCCGTCGGGGTTACCCAACAGCAAGTTGCTCGGATCGTCGGCGGCGTAGCCGGGCTGGGCTTCCACGTTGCCCTTGGAGACGAAGAGGTCGATGAGGCCGTCGTTGTTGACGTCCTGGAACTCGGGATGCCAGGCGGTCGAGGGAAGCGTCACGTCTCCGGCATAGGGCCGGTGGGCGGTCACCCCTCTCTCGAAGGCGATGTCTGCGTAGTTGGGGCGGGCCAGCCCGTCGACCAAGGTCTGCAGCTTGTTGTCACCCTGACTGGTGAGGAAGATCTCGGGGAGCCCGTCGTTGGTGAGATCCTGACTGGCGATGCCCATACCCCAGATCTGCATTGGCTGCCAGCCCTCCTCACGGGTGTAGAGCCGGGGCGGCTCGTCCTCCGCCATCCGCCACAACTGTTCCTCGCCGTCCCTGTAATAGTGACGGTCGTTGGTCATCCTCAGATCCCGGCGCCCCGAACGGTCCCAGTCGCTGAACAGAATGGAGAGAGTGCACAACCCCGGGCTCAGCGCCACCGGCTCGCTGTAGCGGTCGCCCTCCGGACGGAACAGATAGTGATCGGAACAGCCTCCGGTCTGTCGGCTGGTCTCGGTGAGGTAGTTGCCGAAGACGAGTGTGGGAAGGTTCTCCTCCCCTTCCCAGGTGGCGCTGAAGCCGACCGTCCAGTCGTCGCCGCCGTCTACCGACCAGGTCTCGT